>NZ_LT838813.1:4399545-4706136 GCF_900176595.1 Aquiflexum balticum DSM 16537 | reverse complement strand
TGCCGGCTATTTTCCGGCAAGGAAAGCCAGCGGAGTAGATCCTGTGGATATTATTAGGGGGAAATGAGAGGGGCAACCTTTGAGGTTTTTTTCTAACCTCGAAGGTTTCTTCCTTGGGAGAATCAAGAGCCAAGAATCAAGAGCCAAGAACCAAAGCCTGCCCCGTAGAATTTCGGGGAATCAAGAATCATAGCCTGCCCCGAAGAATTGTGGGGAGCCAAGAACCAAGAAGCGAGAAGAGAGATGACCTTTAAGGTTTTTTTAACCTCGAAGGTCTCGCATAAGGAGTAATTAAGATCAAGAAACTGGGACCATAAACATAGAAATGAAACTCCAATCCAGAATGCCTTTAGGCATGACCGATATAATAGCCCGGTAATTCATTGCCGGGATCAATGGTTAGGATTAGTCCCCAGAAGTACCGTAGGTATGGCTGATAAAAGATGACCAATTAATGGTTGGAAATGGGAGAGATAATTAGGAATAAACAGAAACAAGAACCATGAAAGGAAAACCGGTACTGGAAGCCAAAGGAGTCAATAAATATTTTTACAGTCCTGTCAAAACCCAGGTGCTGAAGGAAGTGACCTTTCAGGTGACAAGGGGGGAGTTTGTGTCTGTAATGGGTAAATCCGGCTGCGGAAAGTCAACCTTGCTCTATATTCTTTCTACCATGGACACTGACTATGAAGGTAATTTATGGATTGATGAGGAACTGGTGACTGATAAAAGCCCCAATCACCTTTCCAGGATCAGAAATGAAAAAATCGGTTTTGTTTTTCAGTTCCATTACCTGCTCAATGAATTTTCGGTTTTGGAAAATGTCATGATTCCCGGACTCAAACTTGATCAAAAAACAAGACAGGAATTGGAGCATATTGCTATGGAAAAGCTCAGGATATTTGACATGCAGGATCATGCATTAAAGAAAGCCTATCAACTCTCCGGGGGACAAAAGCAAAGAGTAGCAGTGGCCCGGGCTTTGATGAACGATCCACTCATCATTATGGGCGATGAACCTACCGGAAATCTGGATAAAAAGAACTCTGATATTGTTTTCAATATTTTTAAGGAGTTGGCCAAAGAATTCCATCAGACCATGTTGATTGTAACCCATGACCCGGAATTTGCCGAAGGCACTGATAGGATCATCGAAATGGAGGATGGTTATATCATTAACCAATAAGGATTCGTTATAGATTTGTATTTTGTTTTATTTATTTGAATATAAAACCGTTATAATTTATTTTATGAAGAAATACACTTTTTTAATTTTGGTTTTGCTCATTAGCTGCTCAGAAAAACAGGAACCAACCCCCGGAAATCCAGAATTTTATTTCCCACCTGTTTCAGGTAATACTTGGGAAAATATTACTCCTGAGGAACTCAATTGGAATATTTCAGAAATAGAAAGCCTGAAAACCCTGCTGGCGGACAACGGAACCCGAGCCTTTATCATCCTCAAAGATGGCAAGATTGTCATGGAAGAATATTTTGGTAATCGCTTGGCAGGAAGCCAACCTTTTGATGAAAACTCACTTTGGTATTGGGCTTCGGCTGGGAAAACTTTAACAGCAACTTTGATTGGGATTGCGCAAGAGGAGGGAAAATTAAATATCCAAAATCCAAGTTCGGATTATCTCGGTAAAGGTTGGACTTCACTGACAGCTTCCCAAGAAAACAAAATCACCGTTTGGCATCAATTGACCATGACTTCAGGTTTGGATGACGGAGCGGGCAGCAGAGATGATTTCACTCCTGAAAACCTTAAATTCCTGGCCGAACCGGGAACACGATGGGCCTATCATAATGCACCTTACACCTTATTGGACAAAGTGATTGAAGGAAGTACAGGAATTTCATTTCCCCAATATTTCAATGATAAATTAGCCTCAAAAATCGGAATGACAGGTTCTTGGCAGAGGGTTGATTTTAATAATGTTTTTTTCAGTAATGCCAGGTCGATGGCAAGATTTGGACTTTTGATTTTGGCGGAGGGGAAATGGAACGGTGATTTAGTCATCAAGGACAGCAACTACTTTGGACAAATGATAACCCAGTCCCAGGATATCAATGAAGCTTATGGCTATCTTTGGTGGCTTAATGATACGGAGTCTTTTATGATACCACAGGTTCAGGTAAAGTTACCAAATTCATACGCCCCAAATGCCCCCTCAGACATGTTCTGTGGTTTGGGAAAGGATGGGCAATATGTTTGTGTTATTCCTTCCCAAAATCTGGTTTTGGTCAGGATGGGTCTCAGTCCTGATGCATCATTGGTTCCCTTTACCTTTTTGGATGATATCTGGAAAAACCTGGGAAATATCATACCCTCCGGTTAAGAACTTTAGTCAAATGATTTGTACCTTCGGGACAGAACCAAAATAACAGTTTTATGAAAAAAGCGACTGAATATAGTCTTTTCAATGATGTTTGCAGTTTTGTGGATGATGCCGCCAAACATCTGGAAATTCACCCGGGATTATTGGAACAGATCAAGCAATGTAACAGTATTTACAAGTTTCATTTCCCCCTTAGAAATGATGATGGTACCTACGAAACCTTGACAGGTTATCGTATTCAGCATTCGCATCATAAATTGCCCGTAAAAGGCGGTATCAGATACAGTGAGTTTGTGGATGAGGAAGAAGTAAAGGGCTTGGCCGCTTTGATGACTTATAAGTGTGCTTTGGTCAATATTCCCTTTGGTGGAGCAAAGGGTGGCATCAGTATCAATCCACTGAAATACAATGTCAACCAATTGGAAAGGATCACCAGACGCTATACTGCTGAGTTGATCAAGAAAAAATTCATAGGCCCTGCCATAGACGTACCTGCACCTGACTATGGAACCGGTGCCAGAGAAATGGCATGGATTGTAGACACCTTCGAAGCCTTTAGTCCTGAATTGATCAATGCCAAAGGCTGTGTCACAGGAAAGCCGCTATCCCAACATGGTATTGAGGGCAGGACAGAAGCTACCGGACAGGGTGTGTTTTTTGGTATCAGAGAGGCAGTCAATGTAGAGGATGATATGAAAGCCTTAGGACTGACCAAAGGACTTAGGGGTAAGAAAGTGATTGTCCAAGGTCTTGGAAACGTGGGGTTTTATTCAGCCAAATATATCAGCGAAGCAGGCGGAAAAGTCATTGGTGTGGCGGAATGGAATGGAGGTATCTGGGACGAATCAGGAATCAATATCGAGGAATTGAAAAAGTATCAAATAAAAAATAAAGGTTTTAAGGGATATCCGAAAGGCGAATTTATCAAAAACAGTAAGGAAATCCTGACCTATGACTGTGATATTTTGATTCCGGCTGCCTTGGAAAACCAAATAACCATTGAAAATGCAGCCAATATCAAAGCGAAAATTATTGGTGAGGCAGCCAATGGGCCTGTTACCCAAGAAGCAGAAAAGGTATTGTTGGAGAAAGGTGTTATGATCATTCCGGATATGTACCTCAATGCAGGTGGTGTTACAGTTTCCTATTTCGAGTGGCTCAAAAATCTATCAAGGGTTTCTTTTGGGAAACTGGAAAAAAGGTACGACATGGAAAAATACCGCAAACTTCTTGCAACCATTGAAAATGCAACAGGGGAGGAGTTCACTGAAGAAGAAAGAGATGCATTGATCAGAGGTGCCTCTGAAAGGGATTTGGTTTTATCAGGATTGGAAGAAACAATGGTAACTGCCTATCAGGATATGAATCGTACCCGAAAAGAAAAAGGGATTGAAAGTCTGCGTACAGCCGGTTTTATACTCGCCTTGGAAAGAATAGCAATCAGTTACATGGATTTGGGAATTTTCCCGTAAGAATTAGGGTTTGTCTTTTATCTACCCTCCAAGTGTACACGAAAGCGATCGTGAAATTCCCTTGGAGGGTTTTGTTTTAAAATTTACTGTTGAATGTTGACCAAAAGAATAATCCCCTGCTTGGATATCAAAGATGGCAGAACCGTAAAAGGTGTAAATTTCGTGGACTTAAGGGATGCAGGTGACCCTGTAGAACTCGCGAAAATCTATTCAGATGAAGGGGCTGATGAGCTTGTCTTTTTGGATATCACCGCTACGGTTGATAAAAGAAAAACTTTGGCCGAATTGGTCACCAAAGTAGCAAAGGCCATCAATATTCCTTTTACGGTGGGCGGGGGGATATCTACTGTTGAGGATGTCAAGGTTCTGTTGGGCGCAGGTGCTGATAAGATTTCCATCAATTCAGCTGCTGTCAAAAACCCCGGAATGATCAACAAAATGGCCAAGGAATTTGGATCCCAATGTATTGTAGTTGCCATTGATACCAGGAATGTAGACGGACTTGATTTTGTACATACCCATGGCGGAAGAACACCGACTCTGCTGAGAACACAGGAATGGGCCAATGAAGTCTGCGACCGCGGAGCAGGGGAAATCCTTTTGACCTCCATGGATCATGACGGTACCAAAGGCGGCTTTGCCAATGAGATTACAGCGGAAATTTCAGCTATGCTGACCATTCCTGTGATTGCCTCAGGCGGGGCAGGGAATATGCAACATTTCAAAGATGTCTTTACCTTTGGAAAAGCAGATGCCGCTTTAGCAGCAAGTATATTCCACTTCAAAGAAATTCCTATTCCGGATTTAAAAGCTTATTTAGAGTTGGAAGGAGTATTTGTGAGGAAATGAGGATATTTGGATCTGAGATGTGAGACTTGAGACACAAGACGCAAGACGCAAGAAGTGAGAAGCGAGAAGCGAGAGACGAGAAGCGAGAGACGAGAAGTGAGAGACGAGAAGTGAGAGACGAGAAGCGAGAGACGAGAAGCAAGAGCTAATAGCTAGAACCAAGAACCAAAGCCTGCCCCGAAGAATTTCGGGGAGCCAAGACACGAGAAACGAGAGGTGAGATACACTTCCGTCTTCCGTCTTCCGTCTTCGGTCTTCAGGCATCAGACTTCGGAATTCCAACCAATTAATTAGGAAAAAATTAAAACATATAGACAGGGGTAATTAGTATACCACCTTACCCAAAAAGGAAAAAATGAACAACTTAAATATAGATTTTGAAAAGGTAGAGGGTCTCGTTCCGGCAGTTATTCAGGATGAGGAATCGAACAAGGTTTTGATGCTGGGCTATATGAATCAGGAAGCCATAGATGTAACCCTGGAAACAAAAAATGTCACCTTTTTTAGCAGGACCAAACAGCGACTTTGGACAAAAGGTGAAACTTCCGGGAATTTTCTCAAAGTAAAATCCATCACAGTCGATTGTGATAATGATACCCTTCTGGTAAAAGTAAAACCCACAGGTCCTGTTTGCCATAAGGGTGATGACACCTGTTTTGGGGAGATCAACAACAGCAAAACCTTATTTATAGACCACCTGAGGGCCATCATCAAGGACCGGAAAAACAACCCCACAGATCAATCATATACCGCTTCGCTTTTTGCTAAAGGAATCAATAAAATAGCCCAAAAAGTAGGGGAGGAGGCAGTCGAGATAGTTATAGAGGCCAAAGACGATAACAAAGATTTATTTTTGGGAGAAGCCGCTGACCTGCTGTTCCACTACCTGATTCTCCTCGAAGCCAAAGAAATGGAACTCGATGAAGTGATGGAAGTGCTGATCAAAAGGCACAGGGGAAGCTGAAAATCAAATCTCTGACTGGATCTTTTCAAAACATCAAAATATTCCTGATTACCAATCCCAAGCCACAATAATCCAAACTTCATCGTCTTCATTGACATAGCGGCTGAGTTCCCGGAAGCCAATCCGGTAATGGGCCATGAGAGACCGGTGATTGCGCTCAGAAATTTCGGTAATGGCAAAGTCAAAATTATCTCCATGGACTTCTTTATAAAGTTCATAACATTGGTCAAAAATCCCTTGTCCACGGTAATCTTTTGCGACGGCCACCTGACCGACCACGATATAATTATATGCTGAAAGCGGTGTACCGTTGACTTCTATTTCATCAAATTGCTCAAACATCGGTATCAACATCTCAATATCGAAGCGGCTTGCCACTGTCATGCCAAGAATGTAAGCCACCACAAGGTCTTCATCTTTGGCAATGATATGCGGGGCAAATGAATTCATTTTGACAAGGTCCTCAACACTGTGCTCTGCAAAGACAAAACCCTGATCGATGGAATCAAGATTTTTGATATGGTTTTGTTGCTGGAGATCAAGGATGCCGACAAATTCCTCATAGGTTTCGGCTGTTTTGAAATGAAGTGACATAAGAAAAAACCACTGATTTTCTGCTGTCAATGGCGCCGTGAATTTACATCAAAAACCCATTCTCAACAGGAAATGGGTTAGGAATATTTTTATCATCCAACATATCAAAATTATTGATTTTCGCCAATCCCCAATTTTTAGACTTGGTTTGGGAGTTTCCAAAATTCCTATGGGTTTAAAGTCCCAATTAGCGTTTCAATCCTTATTGTGTTGGATTTGCCTTGGGGGCGGAGCAACGTGTAAACGAAGTGCGGATGAAGGAATGTTTCAATCCTTGTTGTTTTGGATTTGTCTTAGGAGGACCGTCTTGGACTCGGTGCTTTTGTTCAGAATTTCAGTTTCAATCCTTGTTGTTTTGGATTTGTCTTAGGAGGGCTCATTCCTGCTTTCCGGATCAGGGATACCATTTGGTTTCAATCCTTGTTGTTTTGGATTTGTCTTAGGAGGAAACTGGGAATGGCCTAAGCCTTAGTAAACCAAAATGTTTCAATCCTTGTTGTTTTGGATTTGTCTTAGGAGGAAATGTGACTGAAATAGACGTTTGATATGAGATATAGTTTCAATCCTTGTTGTTTTGGATTTGTCTTAGGAGGCGTATTTCATATCTATCACTTTTGTAATCACAGAAAGTTTCAATCCTTGTTGTTTTGGATTTGTCTTAGGAGGCTAAAGGAGGTCTTAAGGTAAGTAACTATAAGACTGGTTTCAATCCTTGTTGTTTTGGATTTGTCTTAGGAGGATTGGTAATGTTTATCCCAAGTAATTCAGGATAATCAGTTTCAATCCTTGTTGTTTTGGATTTGTCTTAGGAGGTGAAATTTTTGGGATCTTATACAGACTTCGAGGACAGTTTCAATCCTTGTTGTTTTGGATTTGTCTTAGGAGGTTTTAGTTTATCAAAATCCCAACCATTATCTTTTCCGTTTCAATCCTTGTTGTTTTGGATTTGTCTTAGGAGGTTCCTGCCTACCATCTTCACGAAGTATCAAAACCTTGTTTCAATCCTTGTTGTTTTGGATTTGTCTTAGGAGGAAGGTCTATTGATCTTGTTTTCTTGATTGTGTTCAAGTTTCAATCCTTGTTGTTTTGGATTTGTCTTAGGAGGTAATTTTTAAAGTCTTTTCAGATTCCGCAGAAGCAAGTTTCAATCCTTGTTGTTTTGGATTTGTCTTAGGAGGGCGTCATTCTTAAATCATCCCGATAGTTATCGGGAGTTTCAATCCTTGTTGTTTTGGATTTGTCTTAGGAGGAAATACCGAGCTTGGGATAAGCAATACAAGAAAATGGGTTTCAATCCTTGTTGTTTTGGATTTGTCTTAGGAGGAGATTATGGTAATAGATTTACCCAGGGCAAGATTTAGTTTCAATCCTTGTTGTTTTGGATTTGTCTTAGGAGGAAGGTCTATTGATTTTGTTTTCTTGATTGTGTTCAAGTTTCAATCCTTGTTGTTTTGGATTTGTCTTAGGAGGTTTACCTCCATGTGTTCTAGTTAATCCTAATGAAGCGTTTCAATCCTTGTTGTTTTGGATTTGTCTTAGGAGGGATGAAGCATTCCCCCGGAAGATAGTTCCTTCCTGTGTTTCAATCCTTGTTGTTTTGGATTTGTCTTAGGAGGGATAATATCGTAAAAAGAGATTTAAAACCTTTGAAAGTTTCAATCCTTGTTGTTTTGGATTTGTCTTAGGAGGCACCTCTGATTTGTTCAACTTCTCCTGGACTATTTTGTTTCAATCCTTGTTGTTTTGGATTTGTCTTAGGAGGTTGGCCGCCCGAAGTGAATTGGAATGGTAGTCTTTCGTTTCAATCCTTGTTGTTTTGGATTTGTCTTAGGAGGAAGCTAGAGAACAATTACTTGAAATTGACAGAAAGAGTTTCAATCCTTGTTGTTTTGGATTTGTCTTAGGAGGAAAACTTTAGGTTCAAATCATCGCCCGATGATATGAGTTTCAATCCTTGTTGTTTTGGATTTGTCTTAGGAGGAAGTAAAGACCAAAAGGATAATCAATTCAACTGGTTGTTTCAATCCTTGTTGTTTTGGATTTGTCTTAGGAGGCCCCCTGCCGGCACTACCGCAACCTGCGAGCCGTTAGTTTCAATCCTTGTTGTTTTGGATTTGTCTTAGGAGGAAAATGTGCGATGGACTGGAGCAGATCAAAGGAATTGTTTCAATCCTTGTTGTTTTGGATTTGTCTTAGGAGGATCCTTCGATCACCTCCTGGTGAAGGGCCTGCTTTGGTTTCAATCCTTGTTGTTTTGGATTTGTCTTAGGAGGTTTTTGAATCCTGCAGTGTCGTTGTCGACAATATTCGTTTCAATCCTTGTTGTTTTGGATTTGTCTTAGGAGGAGGGATCCCATAGATGCTCTCCATAGAAGCAGCGGAGTTTCAATCCTTGTTGTTTTGGATTTGTCTTAGGAGGTCTGTGGTGGAGTGGATGCGGTCATCCCTCCGACCGGTTTCAATCCTTGTTGTTTTGGATTTGTCTTAGGAGGCAAAGTACATGATCCCATCCACCGAGGGAGTTGAGAGTTTCAATCCTTGTTGTTTTGGATTTGTCTTAGGAGGGCGGTCCGATCTTCAATTCCAACCTATCAGGGATAGGTTTCAATCCTTGTTGTTTTGGATTTGTCTTAGGAGGAAACAACAGTCTTTTTGTTGGTGGATTTGTTACTTAGTTTCAATCCTTGTTGTTTTGGATTTGTCTTAGGAGGACATAGTTTCGTTCTGTGTTTCTTCTCCACCTCCATAGTTTCAATCCTTGTTGTTTTGGATTTGTCTTAGGAGGAAGTAGACTGTTCACAGCCATTGGCATCCGTCACCGGTTTCAATCCTTGTTGTTTTGGATTTGTCTTAGGAGGCGTATGTTCTTCAATGGGCAGGACCAAAATATCACTGTTTCAATCCTTGTTGTTTTGGATTTGTCTTAGGAGGATGACCTTGAAGAAATGCAGGAAGAAATGGAGACCTGTTTCAATCCTTGTTGTTTTGGATTTGTCTTAGGAGGACCCACAGAAGCTGAGGCTCTGATTCCTATTGCTAGTTTCAATCCTTGTTGTTTTGGATTTGTCTTAGGAGGTGGCCACTTTGAGCCTGCGCAGCTCTCCGGGGCGGAGTTTCAATCCTTGTTGTTTTGGATTTGTCTTAGGAGGAGGAAATCTTTGATCTCTTTGTCGATAAGCGGCTTAGTTTCAATCCTTGTTGTTTTGGATTTGTCTTAGGAGGGGCTGTCACCGATGAATATGGTAACCTGATGGTTTTGTTTCAATCCTTGTTGTTTTGGATTTGTCTTAGGAGGCCCATTTCGTTTTCTCACTGACTTGTACAGCTGTGAAGTTTCAATCCTTGTTGTTTTGGATTTGTCTTAGGAGGTTGAAGAACATACGCTTCAGCTTGATCGGGAGTGAAGTTTCAATCCTTGTTGTTTTGGATTTGTCTTAGGAGGAGGATATGGTTTCTGCCCAAGTGCTCATGATAGTATTTGTTTCAATCCTTGTTGTTTTGGATTTGTCTTAGGAGGTTTTGACAGCTTCAGAATCATAAGCCAACGCCCCAAGTTTCAATCCTTGTTGTTTTGGATTTGTCTTAGGAGGAACCCACAGAAGCTGAGGCTCTGATTCCTATTGCTAGTTTCAATCCTTGTTGTTTTGGATTTGTCTTAGGAGGTCGCCAGTAGCCTTAATCCCCTTATGATCAATGATATATAGATGTTTTTGTTTTCCTGTTTTTTGGTTTTTCAAGATGTCAAAGAGCGTTTTTTTGTTCATTTTTATTGGTTTTCCGTTTGTATAAATTACTGAATATCAACAGTTAATAATTGGTTTTAGCTCATTATAAAATAAATTGCCAAGCGGATTACTTCACACAGATATTCCTATAGGTGCAATTTAAGCATCGCTTTTTATATTTCGTAGCTTTTGGATAGCGATTATATTCCATTATTTCCTGTATATCCCTAATGCTGTTCATAATCTCTCTTTTGTCCTCATTGCTGATACTTACTTCGATCAATTTGTTTTTGCTTCTGACATAGACCAGGTACCCTTTGTTGACTTTTTTACCAAATCGCTCCTCAATCAAAATCGCATAACAAATCAGTTGCTGCTTGTAAGTCTCAAAAATGCGCTCTTTGTATTCCGCAAATTTGAAATCCAACGGGGCCATGGTCCCGTCTTCCAATAGCAAAACTTCATCTATTTTTCCCCTCAGAAAATCATTGGTCAGGTATTGGTCCATCCATTTTTTTTTTACCCCGATTTTTTTTCTCAGGTAATCCTTGTTTCTTTCCAGTTTCTGGTCATGCAGATCCCTTCCCTTTACCACTTTATAATTCTTTTCTTCATACTGTGGAATAGTAAGTACATATTCATAATAAGTAAACCTCGGGCAAAACAGGTATTCGATGATATGTGATGGGGTCAGGGAAATCATAGGATTTAGAAAAACAGTGAACGTACTTCATCCGTGACAAAATCCTTGTCAAATGCCTGTCCCAGCAAAACTGTCTGTTGGAGTTCGTCTTTGGACATGGGAAACATATACACAGAATCCTTTTCCTCATCCATCAGTTCCTCCAACTGAAGATGAAGACTATCGAATTGGTTTTTTTCCAAAGTCCCCAAAAAAACAGAATACTGTACCCGATACAAACCCGCCTGCTGACAGATTTTGGCGATCTTGGTTCGCGCCCTATCTTTTTTGATATCATACATTACCCATACAATCATGGCTTTCCGATTAAGGTGTTGGCAAATTTGTGGGCATCCATCTGCATGGCATTGGCCCTGTTTTGGTTCCGGCCCATATACCGGATGTTTTCCTGTTCAAGGTATTTGACAAAGGTTTCGACCAAAGCGGGCTTTCCATCTGCATTGAGAGATACACCCCCCGTGATATCTGAAAAAAAGGATTTATTTACCTTCTTGGTGGAAAACATCCCGAATACGCTGCGTTCGGCATAGATTCTATAGGGCTCAATAAAGTCAAAAACCAGACTCTTCGTATTGTAATCATCCCGGTGCAGGAAGCCCACATAGGGATCGAGCCCTGCCAGCATTAGTACTCTTTCTACCCTGCTATACAATATCCCATAGGCATAGTTGAGCATGGCATTGAAGGCATCTTTGGCTGGCCTGAAACTTCTGCCTTCAAAACGGAATTCCTTTGGAATGGCCAAACTGAGACTTTCAAAATAAACCCTGCCCGCATTCCCTTCCATGGCCCGGATCAAATCCGCTACTTCTTGGACCTGATTTCCCTGTAGATCCAGGATCCTTTCCCGGTATTCCAGGATTTTTTGGGACTTTGTCTGTAAATCGGACTTCAATTTTTCCCGGTGTTTGGCAAGGTCAAGGATATAGTCTGACTGGTTTTCCAGTTTTTGGCAGATCCATTCTTTGACCCATTTCAGGCCTTCAGCATTCAAGCTGGTTTCGAGTTGTTGTTTTCTGATTTTGGTAGTGCTTCCCAGTTTGCTGTGCCAAAACCTACCAATGGGATGTCCGTCATTTTCCACCACTACAATGTCAATGTTGTGCTTCAGGGCCAAAGAAATGGCATCAGTGGTGATGGCTGCCCCTTTGCTTACCACAAAGGAGGTGACTTTGTGGGCTGCGATATGATTCGTCTTGAATTTCTCCTGTTTGGATTCCCTTACCCGGATTTCAAACATCTCGTCCTTGACATGGAGATAAGTGCCGTATGTATTGATGAATATTTGCATAGCATCTTCGTTGGAAAATCATCAAAGGGATCGTTTCACAGCCCCAAAACCCCTGGATACAGATTTTCCCAATCCGGCCAGTTCAGGAAGGGCTACATTGGCCACAAAATTTCCTTCAAAAACCACCATTTTTTGGTCTTTGAAATTACTGGTTTTGGGAGTGAAATTCCCCTTTACCATAATTTTACCGTCTACCCAGATACCGACTCCCTTGAAAAAACTCAGTAGATTGTTTCTGAGAATTTGATTGAGCAAAGTTTGCTGCTGTTCAGGATTGGATTGGAGATAGGTTTTGTAATTGTCCGAATTCAAAGCCATCCAGTAATTGGAAAATTTATAACTCAATAGGTCTTCCATGACACCTGCTTCCACCTGTTGTTGGGAAATGTTTTTGCTGTAAACCGGGTAGGTTGTCCCTGAAATATCCATTTCTTTGATTTTTAAAAACAGGGAAGTCAACAATTCCGCTCCTTCATTGAACCCAAGCAATACCGGGACATGATCTATGACTTTGTATTGCACCAATGGATACCTATACTTGCTGCTGCCATCCTCATAGTGGTTGTGGAGTAGGGGGGAATGTTCCTTGAAATACTCCCCAAAATACCCACGAAGTTTATGGGCATCCCGGGTTTGGAGGTTGATTTCAGGAAATCGGATGGTGGTAGTAAGGAGTTGGGGCATTTGATAAAATTAGAGTTTAAACTTATCTGGATTTCTGCGGGTATCCCAAATGGCCAAGAGGGATATCGTATTTTCATCGAATGTATAATACAGGCGATATCCCCTGACAGTTTTGAATTGGATAGGAGGTTTTTGGCTGAAAACTACTCCCATTTTCGGATGAATTGAAAGTAGTTCGAGAGACTTGTTGAAAAGTCTTTCCAGTTTCACAGTAAAACTGATCGATTGGTTTCTCAAGTACCAATATTCCATGATAGAGAGTTTATCTTGGGCCGCACGGGGTGTCCATCTTATTTCTCTTTTTCTGCCAACCATTTTTCAAATTGTTTGGAGGCTTCCTTTTGGGAAATGGTATTACCTGAGAGATACTGTTCATAACCTTCTTGTACGGCCTTAATTTCGCCGCTCTCAAAGGTTTCCTTGGTGTCTGCTTCCAAAAAGGCATCCAACCAATCATGGATTTCTTTTAAAGTCTCCTGATCTTGAATGGTGTCAAGACGGGAGAGGATTTTGGATTTTAGGGACATATTGGTTTGAGTTTTAATTTTTTCTTTAATTTCGCTTCATAACATGTAAATCTGATCAGAATATTTCAATTGGGCTTTCCGCTTCAGCCTTTTTGTAGCCAAATATTTTATCATAAAATGTTGCCCAGTTTTGATCGTAAATCAGATATTTTTCTTTTTCAACATCAGGCGGTTTATTAATGTAGTCAGGGATTTTAATTATATATTTCATCATTTGAGGAAAGTGTGATTTAATTTTTTGTTTTCTTTCAAAATGATCTTCAATAGCCATCAATTGGAGGTATTCTACCCAAAGTTCCGATGCTTCGTAATTTATAGGTATGAAGTAGTTGTAAGATTTATATTTTTCGACAATTAGTCTATAATCTTTGTTGGTTCCCACATCCTCAAATTTCAGTTTTAGAATTGAATCAATAAGTCTTTTACTTGTAAATGAATTGTCTTGGACCTTGTCTTTAATTCCACTGAAATAGGCTTTATTAAGTTCGAAATATTTACTCTCAGGTATTTCTGTATGATATTTTTCCAAGGTTTTTTCGGTGACAGATAATAGGGTAGGGTCGTAAATTTTTTCTTTCCCGCTTCGGAATAATTTAACCTTTGAAATGTTTTTAGTCGAATTTCTATTACATCTGCCTGCAGCTTGATTGATTGAAGAAAGGGGTGCAAAATCACGGTAAACTAAATCAAAATCTACATCCACTCCAGCCTCTATGACTTGCGTAGATACAAGAATAAAGGACCGCTTTTTTTTCAATAATGGAGATATATATTTATTGAGTAAAACTTCTCTGGAATATGGTATAATGGAAGCCGAAAGATAAAATAAGTCTTTATTTTTTAATTTTTCTGTAAGGATTTCAAAAACCTTCTGAGAGTACCGGATTGTATTGCAAATCACAAGAATAGATTGCGGACTTTTAACAAAATCAGAATATATATGATCAACTAATTCTTCTTCTGTGATATGTCCCGCAGACAGCAAAGATTTGTCAAGAAGTGTTCTATTCATTCTTTTGAAGAAATAATCACTTGATTCGAAAAGGCAAAGCTCCTTGGTTTTAAGGGGCATAATTATAGGTTGTGTTGCTGTAACTAAAATAAATTTAGTGTCAAAAAATGTTGCCATTGACTCCATCACAAATTCCAAGGCAGGCAGCAAGGTGGGGTTAATAGCTTGTACTTCGTCCAAAATAATAATACTGTTAACAAGGTTATGAAATTTCCTTAATTCCTTGTTGTGGTTTGCAAATATGCTTTCCCATAATTGGACGAAAGTTGAAATGGTAATTTCTTTTTGCCATCCCGCTATAAAATACTCCCATTCGGGATAATCAATTTCATTTTGATCCTTATTTTCCGGTACTGCCAAGTGATGATGTATCCCAATTAACCCCTCCTTAAAGCTTGAATTGGTCAGAATTTCTTTGAATAGATTTCCGTTTTGGTCGATGATCGAAGTAAATGGAAGGCAATAAACAATCCTTGCTTTTGGTGCAAATTTTTCTTTCAATAACAATGCTGATTTATAGGCTGTGAATGTTTTTCCCAATCCAGTTGGAAGTGTAATAGAGAAAAAATTTTGATTCCCAAATTTTTCAACATTTTCAATAGCAGTAGTATAAGCTTTTTCTCTAAGTTCATTTATTTTGTAGCTTCCTGATAATTTTGAAGATTTGAATTGATCAATAACCTCACTGTTAATATTTGTCCTTTGAAAAGATTTATCTTTTAACATGACGTCACCTTTGTCAGCACTTAACAAAAAAGAATAAGTAAATAGTGTTTTAAAATAGTAGGAAGGATCCTGATTTTCTGCTAAAGCAATTTCTAATTTTTTAAATTGAAGGAGTTTAAATCCATCAAGTATTTCAGTGATATTCGGTATGCAAAATGGCAGGCCAATTGAATTCAAAAGGTTTTCCACTTTACTGTATTCGATATTATCTTCTATAATTCTAAATTGATTTTTGTGATTTGTTGGATTTATCGTTGCTAGACCAAAATCCCGGAGATATCCATGGTGTCTCTTTAAAATCTTCATTGAAATCATATTGTCCAAATTATATCTTTGGCTTAATTCGACTGTACTTAAAAAAGTCCATGCACCAAAATGGGCATGTTCTTTTAGTTCAGGTGAATCAGTCCACTCTTGAATTTTGGGAATATTGGAATCTAAGAATAATTTCAATTCATTAATTGTGAATTTAAGGTGCCCATTTCCCTTCAATACAAGCGCATTTGAAAGGTAAAGTTGGAAAAATATTGAAGCTTTGGCTAGGTCATGATAACTTATAAGCCTATAAACTAGTGATTTTAGATCTTCTTTTGAATATAAAGTTTGAACTTTTTCCTCCAGAAGGTAATCAGCCACTATTTTTAGCCCAGCCAAGTGTTCTTGTAATGTCCTGTCATCATGCGATATATATTCAGATAAATTCATTAAATCATCATTATAGAAATATTATCACCGTTTAAATTCATTTCATAATGATTTTTAGAGACCACTTTAATAGGCCTACCATTGAGGTCGAAAAGAATACTTTCTCTTTTGGTAACTTCTCTTTCGATATTCATTTCCAAGGGATACATGTCTTGTTCCTGAAGATGGATAGTATTGTCCAACCAATAATCTTGATCAAATGAAAACAAATCTGATTTAGGAATAACTGTTTGTATAATACCTTTTCCCGAAGTTTTTTTTAAAAGCCCTTCTCCTACATAACTGAAATTGGCTAGGCAATTGGCAAGACCAAGCACAGGTGTGAAAACACTATGTTTGTTTTTCAAGGAGTCTTTAAGCTTGGTCATTAAAGAATTATCATTATGTTGAAAGTAAATCCTATAATGGGGATCCGTGACAAACTCCATTAGCGTAGGTTTTCTATTATCCTTTATTGGTCCTGGTGTTGGGGATAAATTGATATTGATCCTTTGGAACCGAATAGGATTAATTACCTGAATCCCTATTTTGGAATCACCCTCTTGAAAATGCTGCAAGTAAGCGTTGCTGGAATTTTGGAAGCCCAAAATTGCACCTACGATTCCATAAATTGAAGTTTTAAATGGCAGGGCATAGGATAAAGCTGATGTTGTTACATAGATTTTTTTGAAATGGGCATATTTTCCCCATATATCAAAAACAATCGCTTGATCTCCCATTTCAGATTAGATTTAGGGTGTTGGCATTTAAAATTGGCTCAGACATTTCTAGTCTTTCATCTTTCTCAACTGAAATTGAAATTATTTTTGACTCATGCTTTTTCAACATTTTATTTAGAGCATGGGTATTGACAATATAATCTGAGACATCTTCTAGCTGATTCGACTCTTTTTCTCCCTTAATATCTAAAGATAATAGCTCTAATAAATCTCCGATATAGAACCCTGGCTGATAGTCAATTTTAATGAGGAGCCTTGGCATATGGCCTTTCTTTGATCTGGAAATTAAATCTTTGGTTCCTTTCCACATTCCTTCCAATAAAATGCTTACATCTTCCTCCTTTAGTTCAGTATGTTTAGCAGCGTTTTCATTGATTATACCATGAAAGCCAATTAATCCATAGGTAATGTTGTACTCTTCACGAAAAGTTCTTTGCTCTGCACCTTCTTTGGTGGCAAAAGCTCCAGTGCCTTTAATGAAATTCTCTTTAACTGGATGCAAGGATCTTCCCATTCCAAATTGGACAGGACCGGTATAATTGAATTTTTTCTTTTCTACAGCCGAAACACCTCCAAAAAGTCTGACATCTATAAACTTTGATTTAAATTCGTCTGCATTATCGTAGGAATCCCCTCTTTTTTTGCCAGTAACTGGTTTACCATCTTCATCCCTAATAAAAATATCTCCCCGGCTTCCTTCCGTCCCATCATACCCTTGATTTAAAAAATAATCCCGAATAGTTCTTTTTAGTCTTACATCTGTAACGAGACAATGATTAGAGTCTTCGTCGATTCTTGGCCTGTTGGCATCCATTGGGTCACCATTTGGGTTAGCGTATTTCAGGTCATAAAGAAAAATCAGTTCGCTTCTGTTTTGTACATTATTCATTGTCTTCTGGTTTAAGGTTGTTGTTTGCTTTATTTATTTTGTCGAAATCTTTTTGGAGTACAAGTCCCATGGTAAAGGCAAAGGAAATTTCATCTTTTGTCGCTTTGTCATTTATCGCAAAATACCGTTGTGCTGCTGCTTCCAAGTCTGGGAATTCTTTTCCAAACTGTCTAAGCTTGGAAATAAGTTTTGGAAATTTTTTAGTCACCAACTCTTTGTCAATGTTTAGCCCATTCAATTCTTTCATGAATGCATTACCGGGTTGGTTATACAATAACCTGGCAGTTAGGCACCCAAAAAGAAAGGAGCCTTTTAGATATTCTTTGGAAAAATAAGCAGGGTGTGCTTCAATAAATCCAAAGGCATCTTGTTTCTCAGTTTGTTCTTTGATTTCTGACATGTTTTCTTGTTTTTTAAATAAGCCTAGTAAATGAAGAAAATATAGGTTAGCAAAAGCATGTTTTACCGTTGTATTGAACCGGTTTTCTTCATCATGGAAGTGTTTTTTGAAAGACGATTTCCAAGTATTTAATATCAATGTTAATATCTTTGAATCATCGTAGTATTGACCGGTAAAGATGCTGTTTACTAATTTGAAATATGCCGGCTGCAGATTTTTTTCTCCTGTTTGGAAATACTCCTTTAATCTGAAAAGTGTAATTCTTTGGGTAATGAGATTTCCATCTTTGGTTTGATAGGAAGTCAGCCATTTGTACCGATTTTCTGCTTGTCGCTTTGAATCCATCACTTTCGCAATTCTTGATGGAATGACATCTGAAATTTCAAGATGGATCTTGAATTGCGCTTGTTGTTGTTCAAAAAATAAGATACCATATAAAATATCTGAGCTTTTAAGCATTTTGTCAGCAATGATCTCCTTGAGCAACGATTCAGAATCATTGATAAATGCATCAGAACCTAAATCTTTTGAATCAGCATTAAAGGCCGCCTTTTCTAAGAAAGTCTTTGCTATTATTTCGCCTAAATCCTTATCCTCTAGGAAAACAAAGTGCGGAATGACTGCATATTTATATTGCCCAAAAAAATTGGATGCTAATTTATTCAGTAAAATTCCTCTTGCTCCCTCTAAAATTGGAATAGCCGATTCAGAAACTGGGAACATTTTGTAAGAGCTCGAAGCATCAAATCCATTTCTTCTGAAAGAATCCGCATCAACAGTAAATCCTAAAGTATCTACAAAACCGTAAACTGTTGAAGTTTTGCCCGTAAGTGCACATATCTGGTTTTTCTTTTTGGAGTTTCCGTAATTCTTTTTGAAGTATTTTGTGTATGCTTCACTATTGAACCTTTTGACCAAATCTTCCTTTTCCCCTAAATAGTCCCCGTCGATTTTGAATGTCACCAAATAGCTATACGCAGGATTAAATTCATGGCTTAGAAAATCGATTTCGATATTTTCCAATTGATTTTTACCAACAAGTTGGGGACTTAGGTTTATAAAACTCTGCTTAATTTTTCCGAAAGTTTTCTCTGGGTCTTGTCTGTTGACGATCAAAGTTGGGACAATATTGGTTCCTCTTGCTCCAGCAGGTCTTCTATACAAATATTTTTTGATATAATCAGGTCTAAAGTCCTCCAAATCAAATCCTTTGAAATTTTGATCTTCAAAAATACCGACAAGCACTTTTCCGCTTGACTCTCTACCCTCAAATGGATTCTCAGCCGGGCTGAAATAGGTTTGTAGATCAGGTTTGTCTTTTAGAAGTTCTGCGAATTTGTATAAGGTTGTTATCATTGTTTCGCCATTTTTTAAACTTTTTATTTCTTGGAATCTAAATTATAATTTGATTAATTATCTTTCATTTATGAATCCCAAAAGTCCCCATAATCCCTTTGCCAAAGACCCCGAAGCCGAACTGGCCAAAAGGCTAAAACATGCTAAATCTCTGACCAGGGAAGAATTTCTCAAAAGGTTGGAGGAAATCCAGAAGAATTCCAAGAATTCGGGAAACTGATTTTTCCTGATTTTTTTGATTTTACTAAACTAAGGGATTATAATTTGACAAAAAATACCCTAAACACGGTATTTTTCAACTGTGACTGGTATTGTCACACTTTCTTGTTTTTGGTCAAAATATCATCCAAAAATATATTAATATGATTTTAGCCTTAATTCACAATATCAAAATCCCAATAATTGGATCGTTCCAATCAATTCAAGAATGGGGGGTGATTTGGCTAAAGCCAAGGCAGGCTGGAGGACTTTTTTATTTCAGCTAAAGCAGGGGTCAAAAAATCAGAGGCAATTTCAAGACCGGGAATGCAAAAGAAAATAATGAATTTCCTTCCGAAAATCCATTAAAAATCTATTTTTTACCTCGGGAAGTCATGACCAAACCGATAACCAAAAGGACGGCGCTAATAATCACAGGTGTCCAATTGGCTGTGCTGACTGCGATATCCATACCCAAAAAACTAAAGCTATCTGAATCCTGCATGGCCTGAATCCCAAAAACCACGGTGCCAATGCCTCCTAAAATCAATAATATTAATCCAGCGGTTTTCATAGTGTAGGTTATTTTTGTTTGACCGTCAAAGTATAACAAAATTGTGACAATGTAATTGCAAATATCCTATCCGGAATTTACATTATTTTTGGTTTTCATGTTTCTTCCGAACATTTATCTTAATCAAAAATCTAAGATCTAAGATCTAAAATCAAAAATCCCCACCTAACCAAACCTCAAGGTAAACACCGACTTCTCCCCAACCACTGACTCCACATCCAGGCTTCCTTTATGCATGTTCATAATCTGACGGGAAATGGCCAAGCCTATGCCACTGCCGGTTTTTTTGGTGGTAAAGAATGGGACAAAAATACGTTCGATTGCTTCAGGTACTATTCCCTCGCCATGGTCAGTGACCTGAATATATGGGACGGATTGGTTGTCAGTTCCGGCCGTAAGTAAGATGGTTCTGTTTTTTGCATCGCTCATGGCTTCTTTTGCATTTTTGATCAGGTTGATCAGAATCATTTGAACCAAACTTTGATCGGCGATAATTTCCAGATCTGAGGGCTGTATTTTTGGAATCAGCTTGATATCATGGAGCAGGAGTTCTTCTTTTAAAAGGACACAGATATTTTCAAAAAGTTCATGAACGGAAAAGCGTTTTAAATCGGGTTGAGGTATATTGGTATAGTCCCTGTAAGCATTTACAAAATCCACCAGACCCACACTTCTCTTTGAAATTGTTTCCAATCCTTCAGACAGGTCCAAATAGGTTTCCTTTTCCAGTTCCAGAACCCCATTTTCTTTTTCCTGAATATCTTCTTCCAATATCGTGCCCAGTGAGTTGGCCAGACTTGCTATGGGAGTCATGGAATTCATGATTTCATGGCGTAGTACCCTGGTCAGATTTTGCCAGGCCTGAAGCTCATTTTTCTGCAATTCTGACTTGATATTCTGAAATGACAAGAGGGTCCAGCTATGCCCCTCCATCTTGAAGGAAGCAGACTGCACATTGAGGTGAAGATCTGAATTGATTTTGATGGAAAAGGAACCTCCGGGTTTTAACTGAAGCACATTTCTGAGTAGCTCTCTGGAAAGTTTGCCCAGGTCATTGATATCTTTGAATTGGGGAATCTGCAGCAATTGTTTGGCGGCCCCGTTGATGACACCGATTTTTCCGTTATTGTCAAAAGATAATATTCCCGTATTGATATGCTGAATCATAATCTGGAGAAACAGCATCTGTTCTTCTTTTTCAGCCCTCGTCTTTTTGAATGCATCGATGACTTCATTGAAAGACATATTCATTTCCTTGAAAGACCTGCCCAGTTTACTGTCTTTGGTGAAAGAGGAAGAAAAATCAGAATAGCGGATGGATTCCAAAAACCGTGTGATTTTTCTATTGGTAGTGTTTCCAAAAGAAATCAGGTTGAACGTCAGGAATAATACAATGACAGAAAACAAGATGCCCTGAAGCATGGATTGGTTTTTCATAAAAAAGAAAACACCAACATAGGCCACTACGACAATCAGAATTACTCTGATAATGATGCCAATAGTAAATGATTTAAAGCCCATATCTTTCCAGTCTTCTGTAAAGGGAAGAACGCGTCAAACCCAATTCTTCCGCTGCCCTTGTAATATGCCCATTGTGTTTTTGAAGGGCTTTTCGGATCAGGATTTTTTCTACATCCTCAATATTGAGATGATCCAGGCTGACCATTTCCTCTTGTTTTTCGGGAGCAAGTTGTTTCTGCATAAACAGGTCTTCGGGTTGGAGGATACTGTGGGCGGTCATAATTACAGCCCTTTCAATACTATGCTGCAGTTCCCGGATATTTCCCGGCCAATGGTATTTCTGCATTCTTTTGATCAATGCTTCCCCTGCTTTTCGGATATCTTTGTTGTATTTTTTGGAGTAGATTTCTATAAAATGGTTGGCCAACAAAGGGATATCGTCCAGCCTTTCCCTGAGAGGTGGCAGGGTAATTTCTATGGTATTGATCCTGTAGAGCAAATCCTGTCGGAAGGAGTTGTCATATACCATATTATGGATATTCATATTGGTGGCTGAGATCAAGCGAATATTTACAGGAGTTACTTTATTGGAACCTACACGTGTAACTTCCCTATTTTGGAGGACGGCCAGCAGCTTGGCTTGCAGGGGTAGGGGGAGATTTCCGATTTCATCCAAAAACAGAGTTCCTTTATTTGCCTGTTCGAATCTGCCTGCCCTATCTTCTTTGGCATCTGTAAAAGACCCTCTTTTGTGGCCGAAAAGTTCACTTTCAAACAAGGTGCTTGTAATTGATCCCAAATCCACGCCGACAAAAGCCTCTCTGTGTCGTTTCGAATAGCGGTGGATGGCACGAGCTATCAGCTCTTTACCGGTTCCATTTTCACCCAATATCAGAACATTGGCATCGGTGGCTGCCACCCGTTCAATGGTTTCAAAAACTTTTAACATAGGGGCACTTTGGCCAATAATATCCTTGAATTTACTGTCTATATCCTGATAGAGCTGCTGTTTTTGATTTTTCAGTTCAGATATTTCCAGTTTGGATTGGCGGAGTTGGAGGGCAGAATTCAGGGTGGCCAGTAGCTTCTCATTTTCCCAAGGCTTTAACACAAAGTCAGTTGCACCTTCCTTTATGGCTTTCACCGCAGTGCTGACATCTCCATATGCAGTGATCAGTACCACCACTGCTGAAGAGTCCAATTCCAGAATCCTATCCAGCCAATAAAATCCCTCTTGTCCGCTACTGACATCTTTGGTAAAGTTCATGTCCAACATGATGACATCGTACTGTTCGTTCACGATCAGTATCGGTAGTAAACTTGGATTTGTTTCGGTATCCACCTGACCAAAATGCCGCTTTAAAAATATTTTGGCTGCTTTTAATAAATCCTCATTATCATCGACAATCAGAATTTTTCCGCTTTTTTGTTCTTTCATTTATAGACGTGAGACGTGAGACGTGAGATATGAGACATAAGACGTGAGATTTGAGAAGCGAGAAGCGAGAGGCTAGAACCAAGAATCAAGAAGCGAGAACCGAGAAGCGAGAAGCGAGAATTAAGAATCACGATCCAAGAACTAAGAACCAAAGTCTGTCTCGAGAATTGGGGTATCAAGACAGAAACCCGCTCCTTCCTACTTTTCCACTCCATATTCCCCAACATCGGTCATCGGTCATCTGACAAAGCAACTGTCACTCCTTCATCCCTTTTTCCTTTTCTCTATTTGCTTCCGAATTCTAAACTCGTACTTGGTACATTGTACTTAGTACTTTGTACATCCTTTCTCCTTCTTTTACCCAAACCTTGTACCGAAATGATACAATCGGACAATGTTTTTCAAAAATCGGTCAATGGATTAAAATTACGCCATTTTTTCATTTCATAGCTATAAACTTTGAAAAGACTGACTGCACTGATTCGCTTGTTTTTTGGTCGCTGGCGGACAATTTTGTTCGAAAAAATCTGGCAACAAAAACCAAGATGCCCTTTTTGGGTTTTTTTGGCCCTTTTGCTCATGGCATATTAATTGGCATTAACAGATCAACCGATTAAATGGAAAATATCACCATGGATAGAAAGATTGAAAAAAAGACCTGGACACCAAAGTTCATAGCGATGATCGCAGGAGGAACGTTACTGATAGGATTTGTCGTATACCAATTGCTTTTTGCTGATTCCAGGTCTTCCATGAATGTCAATATGGAACGCATCACTATCGCTACAGTCAAGGAAGGAGAATTCACAGATTATATACCCGTAAGCGGAAACATAGAACCCGGTGAAGTTTTTTTTCTTGATGCACTTGAAGGCGGTAATATTGCCAGAATTGTGCGAGAATCAGGAGCGTTCGTCAATGCCGGTGATACCATATTGTTGCTTTCCAACAGTAAGCTGCAATTGGAAGTAATGGAAAGAGAGTCCGGTTTGTATTTCCAGATCAATAATCTCAGGCAAGTCCGGTTGCAATTGGATCAGAATGACCTCAGTCAGCAAGGTCAACTTGCAGAGATCGATTATCAGATCAGCCTGCTGAAGCCCCAATATGAAAGGTTCAAAGAGCTTCATGAAAAGAAGTTGGTTTCAGACAGGGAATTTGAAGAAGTCAAAGAACAATATGAATACAATGTCAAACGAAGAAAATTGACTTATGCAGCCTACCGCAATGATTCTATTTCACGTGTGGCCCAAAAAAGGCAACTGGCTGATTCTGAAAGAAGGATGAATCAATCCCTGGATGGAGTAGGTCAGATTTTGGACAACCTTGCTGTAAGGGCACCGATTACGGGGCAGCTTTCCACGGAGCAAATCGAAGTTGGACAATCCATTAGTGCCGGAGAAAGATACGGACAGATAGATATTCTGGATAAGTTCAAAGTCAGGGTACAAATAGATGAACTGTATCTTCCAAGGATTTACACAGGATTGAAAGGGACATTTTCATTTTCAGGTGGCAACTATGAATTGGAAATCGGTAAAATCTATCCTACTGTGGCCGCGGGAAGGTTTGAGGTGGATATGTTTTTCACAGATGAGGCACCTTCGGGAATCCGAAGAGGTCAGACTGTAAGGATCAGATTGGAATTGGGTGAAAGCAATCAGGCAGTTCTGTTGCCAACAGGGGGCTTTTATAAAGATACCGGAGGGAATTGGGTATTTGTGGTAGACCAACAGACCGGCAAAGCAGAAAAACGAAACATCCGTCTTGGTCGAAAAAACCCTGAATTCTACGAAGTGATCGAAGGGCTTGAAATCGGAGAAAAAGTGATTGTCTCCGGCTATGAGAATTTTGGGAAGAATGAGGTGTTGAATTTGAAATAGGGTTTGTCAGATGTCAGATGACGGATGACCGATGTTGGGTTTCAATAAAGGAGGAAGGATAGATAGTTAAATAAACGGTTAAGTTTTATCGTATTTTATTTTCATTGATTTGGTTTTGGTATTTTGGATTAAATAAAATTCTAAACCTAAACCATAGAAATCATGAAATTTAAATTTGAAAAACTGACCATTTGGCAAAAGGCCATGGATTTTGGAGAGGAGGTATTTGAAATGAGTTCAAAATTTCCAAATGAGGAAAAGTTCAATCTCATTTCCCAGATTAGGAAGGCTTCCGATTCTATTGCCTTAAACATTTCGGAAGGTTCTATTGGTCAGTCAAATCTGGAATTCAATAGGTTCTTAGGGTACGCTATCAGGTCTCTTGCTGAAGTAGTCACATGCTTGCATAAGTCCAAAAGAAGAAGATATATAAATGAAAGTGAATTTAAAATATTGTATGACGAAGCCTTTTATCTCATGAACATGATGAATTCCTTCAAATCAAAAATCAAATAAAAATTTATTCTGTGAAACCCAAAATCAGTTTACAATCATCGGTCATCCAACATTGGCTCTCAATCATTTATCAAAAATCAATTAATTAAACAATACCTAAATCAAGCATTCCGATTTCCAACATCGGTCATCGGACATCGGTCATCGGTCATCAAACAATTACAACATGCAAAACATCATCAAAACAGTCAATCTTAAAAAGCTCTATACCACTGAGGAAGTAGAGACTACCGCTTTGGATGAAATTCAGATCGAAATCAAAAAAGGCGAATTTGTAGCTATCATGGGCCCTTCAGGATGTGGCAAATCCACCTTGCTCAATATCATTGGCTTATTGGACAACCCTGATTCCGGTGAATATTACTTCATGGAAAAAGAGGTGGCAAAATTCTCCGAAAGACAACGTTCACAACTCAGAAAGGGGAATATTGGCTTTGTATTCCAGAGTTTCAATCTGATTGACGAACTTACCTGTTATGAAAATGTGGAATTGCCACTCTTGTACTTAAAAACCCCTGCAGATGAGCGAAAAAGAAGGGTAGAAGAAGTCCTTACCAGAATGGGGATTATGCATCGAAAAGACCACTTTCCGCAACAACTTTCCGGTGGTCAGCAGCAAAGGGTGGCAATTGCCAGGGCCATTGTGGCCAAACCAGCTGTCATACTCGCCGATGAACCTACCGGTAACCTGGATTCTGCCAATGGCGAAGAAGTGATGCGTCTTTTGGAGGAACTGAACAATGAGGGAACTACCATCGTGATGGTAACCCACTCTCCGCATGATGCCAATTATGCACACCGCATTATCAATCTGTTTGACGGAAAAGTAGTGACAGAGAATATTAGGGAGCAGTTTCATATTTGAAAAACTGACAGATGTCCGATGTCGGATGACGGATGTTAGCATCTGTCAACTGACACTGGTCTGTTTACAACTATATTTTTTTAAAACTAAGGAACTCCTACATCTATGTTAACCAACTACCTCAAAATCGCTTTTAGAAATTTCAAGAAGCACCGGATGACTTTCGGGATCAATCTCCTTGGACTTACATTGGGACTCACCACTGTGATTCTTATCATGATGTGGGTAAAAGATGAACTGAGTGTTAATCGATATCATGACCTTGGGGATCGGATTTATGCAGTATTCACCAATCATGATAATTCTACAGGTATGGTTACCATAGGCATTACACCGGCCGAAATGGCGGAAGCAATGCGAACCGAACTGTCCCAAGTTGAAAAGGCAATTGCCTATTCTCCTTTTATCGAGGATGTTTCTTTTGAAAGTGAAGGTGACGTTCAATTGGCTGATGGCTTGTTTGTAGATCAGGAATACCTGGATGTCTTCAATGTTGAATTTTTGGCTGGAGATAAAAGTCAGGCTCTAAATGACATCAACAGCGTGGTCCTATCAGAGACTACCGCCAAAAATATTTTCGGTTCCTCCAAAGAAGCTTTGGGCAAAACCCTGAAATGGTCGGTTTTTGAATTCGGAAATGATGTCATAGTAAGTGGGGTATATCGGGATTTTGGATCCTTGGATGTGGATAAACCCGAATTCCTTTTATCATTTTCATTTTTCAAAAACATGCTTGGCGATGGTGCCCATTGGGATAATTTCAATGCAGGTACATTTTTGTTGCTGAGAGAAGGAACAGACGTTGATGCTTTTAATTCACAGATCAAGGACTTTATAAAAGACAGAAAAACTGAAAGTAATGTAACACCTTTCGTACAGGCATTTGAGGACACCTATTTGTATGGCACCTTTGAAAATGGCAAAGTTGTCGGCGGAAGGATCAATTACGTTTGGATTTTTTCAGGCATAGCCTTGTTCATTTTGTTGATTGCCTGTATCAACTTTATGAATTTGACGACAGCAAGAACCATTAACAGGGTCAAGGAAATAGGGGTAAAGAAATCGATGGGTGCAAGCAGAGCGGGTTTATTCACTCAATTTATGGTAGAAACCTTATTGCTCACTTTTTTGGCCTTGGTTACTGCGCTGATATGTGCCAAACTTCTCCAACCATTTTTCAATCAAGTATCCATGAAAGACTTGAAAATGGATGTTGACCTGAGTCTGATGCTGATGTTGACTGCCGTTTGGATCGTAACCGGTCTCATGGCGGGAATATATCCTGCTGTTTATCTCTCTAAGTTCAAACCTGTTCAGATTCTGAAAAGCAATATCAAAGGAAGTTTTGGCGAGCTATTGGCAAGGAAGGGATTGGTAGTATTTCAGTTTTCCATTTCCCTTTTATTGATAATCGGAATCCTGGTGATTGGGAGGCAGATGTCTTTTATCCAAAATCAAAACCTCGGCTACAACCAATCCAATTTACTTCAGGTGAGTTCCTCCTCACTTTCCAATGCTCAACTGGAATTGTTTCTGGATCAAGTAAAAAGAATTCAGGGAGTGGAAAATGCTTCAAGCCTTTCCCATCCATTAATTGGTTTGATGAGTTCCACGATTGGATTGACTTGGGAAGGTAAAAATCCAGATGAACAGGTCAAATTTGAGAACATTACTGTCAACATGGATTTGATCGAAACCATGGAATTTGAACTACTCGCAGGGAGGTCTTTTTCTCCTGATTTCGGTGATGAAAAGAGTAAAATAATCCTCAATGAGGAAGCCGTCAAGGTAATTGGTCTGGAAAACCCAATTGGGGCCACTGTCAATCTTTGGGGCGAAGACAAAGAAGTAATCGGAGTATTGAAGAACTTTCATTTTGAATCCCTAAAAGAGACTGTCAAGCCGGCATTCTTGAAATACGATAATACTTTTATGCAGAAAGTCATTCTCAGGATAGAGGGGGAAAACCAAGTTGAAACCATTGCTTCCATTTCGGAATTATTTGAAGGTCTATTGGCCCAAAAGATGGATTACAGCTTTATGGATCAAGATTTTCAGACGCTTTACCTTCAAGAGCAAAGGGTTTCAAAGCTCGCCAGGTATTTTGGGGTTATTGCCGTTTTTCTTTCCTGTTTGGGATTGTTCGGATTGGCTGCATTTACTGTTGAGAACCGTAAAAAAGAAATAGGTGTAAGAAAGGTATTGGGTGCCTCCATCAATTCCATTCTATATCTCATTGTCAAGGACTTCGTATTACTTGTCCTCATATCAATCATAGTCATTATCCCTTTGGCATGGTACCTATCCAATTCCTGGCTTCAGGATTATGCATTCAAAATAAATCTTAGCTGGGGGATTTTTGCCGGAGCAGCTGTAATAGTACTGTTGATTGCCTTGATAACTGTCAGTTTTCAGGCTTTCAAAGCCGCGATCAACAATCCCGTCAATTCGCTGAGTTCTGAGTGATTTATTGAAGTTGTTTTGCTGGAAAGTACCTTCTCTCCAGGGTAGTGTTGATTCCTTTCAAAAAGGCGCTTCCCGGATAAGGGATTTTCTTTATCTCCCAAAGATAAAATCAACACTGAACTCCTTTGATCATGATTAGATTGCCTAAGATATATTCGACCGCATTCGGACGTTTTTGTCCGAAAAATTCAGGTTATTGATATAGAAAGGTTCATTTTTAGTAGAAATTTGAAGTTTTGACATGGCATGAATCTGGTTTTACTCTATTTGAATATGCTTATTATTTCGATGTTTGGGTTTTTCTTTATCAAAATGAATCATCAATCATGCTCAAAAATTACTTTAAAATCGCTTGGCGCACATTGACCCGAAGTAAATGGATCGGAGTCATCAATATCCTGGGATTGACCATTGGGGTCACAGCTGCATTATTGATTTTTGTTGTGGTACAATATGAATTGAGTTATGATAAGTTTCTAAGTAATTACAATCAAATTTACAGAATAGTAACGCAGGACCATTATGATACGGCCACAGACTACACTCCTGGAGTAGCCAATCCTTTTCCGGATGCCTTGCGGGAAGAACCTTTGAGTTTTGAGCTAGTGGTTCCGGTTGTTTCTCATTTTTCGGTACAAGTGAATGTATTGAAAGGAGCTGGAGAAGAATTTGATAAGTATAAATCTGAAAGCTTTTTTTCCTCCACTTCTGATTATGCTGTCCTTTTTGACCTTGAGTTTTTGGTAGGCAATGCATCTGTATTGGATCTGCCAGATCATGTGGTATTGACCAAATCAGAAGCGGAAAAGTATTTTGGCAGTTGGGAAATTGCTCAGGGTAAAACCCTGCAATTGACCAATGGAGTAGAATTATTGGTAGGGGCAGTAGTCAAGGATATCCCTGAAAACAGCAACTTTGGTTTTAATTTAATGTCTTCTTTCGAAACCATGCGATCCCATCAGGATGCTTTTGGGTATGATTTGGAGGAGTGGGGGAGTACAGGGAGTAATTTTCAGGTATATGTTAAGACCAACCCAACTACTGATTTGGCTAAAGAAAAAGCCCAATTAGCGGATTTTTCCAAAAAGCATTTCGAAGGCAGAAGCGTTTCCACCAAATCCCATCACCTGCAACCCTTGGGTGATATCCATTTTAATCCCTTATATGAACCCCTGACAGGGAGAATGGTCAGGCAATCCACCATCAAGACTTTGATGCTTGTGGGTATTTTTATCCTTATCATGGCATCTATTAATTTTGTAAATATAAGCACTTCACAGGCCATTGGCAGAAGTAAGGAAATCGGGGTGAGGAAAGTAATGGGTGGATCCAAAGTACAAATTGCTCTACAATCCTTTGGAGAGACATTCCTTACTGTTCTACTGGCTTCTTTTTTCTCTTTTTTATTAGCCAATTTCCTATTGCCATTTTTGGATAAAATTGCAGATGTCCCAGCTACTTTAAGCTTGCTTCAATGGCCAATCATTGCGTTTATTTCTGGTTTGATAGGTGTGCTGACTTTGTTTTCAGGTTTTTACCCTGCGATTATTGTTTCCAAATACCAGCCAGTCAAAGCATTGAAAAATAAATTTCAAAGTGCTGATATCGGAGGTGTTTCTATCCGTAGGGGCTTGGTTATCCTTCAGTTTACCATTGCACAAGTCTTAATGATAGGTACCTTAATTGCCATTAAGCAGATGAATCTTATCCAAAATATGGATTTGGGGTTCAATAAAGATGCTGTCTATTTTATCCAGGTTCCTTCAGAAAACAGCGATACTGAGACACGGATAGATGGATTCAAGGAAGAACTGCTGAGAATCCCTGGAATTATCGGAGCAAGTCTTGCTTCTGACGTCCCCTCTTCCGGTAGCAATTCAGCAACCAATTTCTATTTTGATAATAGAAATGAAGACATCATCTTCCCGGCATTTTTGAAATTTGCTGATGAAGCTTATTTTGATTTGTTTGAAATGGAGTTTGTGGCGGGACAGGCTTATGTAAAAAGTGATTCCATCCGAAATGTTGTGATCAATGAAACCATGGCCAAAAAACTTCTTATACCATCGCCTGAAGAGGCGATTGGAAAAAATATCCGTTTGGGTGCCAGTGAATGGGTACCTATAAGTGGTGTAGTCAAAGATTTTACAGTCAATTCACTTCGTGAGGAAATGAAGCAGTTGGTGATTACTACCCAAAAAAGCAGGTACTCATTGGTGGCAGTAAAGTTGGAAGGTGGTATCAATGCTTCCAAATTAGCTGACATACAGGACCAATTTGAAAATATCTATCCAGAGCAAATCTATACGGCAGAATTTTTAGATGAATCCATTGCAGCATTTTATGAAAATGAGCAAAAACTGGCCACAGTATATAAAATATTTGCCTTATTGGCGATATTGATTTCATGCATTGGCTTGTATGGTTTGGTTTCTTTCATGGTAGGCCAAAAAGTGAAGGAAATAGGTATCCGTAAAGTTTTGGGTGCCACAGTTTCACAGATTACGGTAATGATCTCCAAAGAATTTATTTTGATGGTATTGGTGGCTTTTACAGTTGCTATTCCTCTGGCGTACTATATGGTTCAGGAATGGTTGGCCTCATTTGCATATAAAACACCTATTTCAATAAGTTTATTTGTAATGGTTCTGTTGGTCTCCTTACTGATAACAGCATTTACAGTAGGTTCCAAGGCCATCCGTGCAGCCATTGCCAATCCGGTGAACAGTTTGACAGATGAATAAGTGATCAGAAGGTAGAATTATGTATTTGTATAGAAATACTTTGTGAAATGTCGAAGAAATATTCCGATGCCTAGAAATTTGAAAAAGGACAGTGTAAAAAATATTTCAATTTATATCTATCATTTTTCACCTTATATCAATCATAAATTCCAATTCAGAAATTAAGCGGAAAAATTATAATCCCAGGAAATATGTTTAAAACTAACTTTAAAATCGCACTCCGTGGCTTTGCCAAGCACAAGCTCACCTTCTTTATCAACCTGTTTGGATTGGCGCTGGGTCTTTGGGCTGCTATTCTGATTGGTCTTTGGGTCAAATCCGAACTGAATGCGGGTAGGGATTTTGCTGAAATTGACCAGGTTTACCGCATCATGGAACATCAACGCTACGGATCTGATATTTTTACCATCACATCAACTCCCGGCATCCTGGCAAATGATTTAAAGGAATATTTTTCTGAGGTAGAAAAGTCGGCCACATACTCTTGGAGTCAGGAAAATCTTTTTGTCAAAGAAAATACCAGGCTCAAATTGAATGGTTTTTTTGCCGGAGAAGATTACCTCCACATAATGCAGTATGCTTTTCTTCACGGTGACAGGAACCGGGCATTGAGTGAAATAAACCATATCGTCCTGACTGCAGATGCTGCCATCAAATTGTTTGGGAAAACGGACGTGATCGGGGAATCGGTGGTGATGAAAGAAACAGAAGGAGAGAATTCCTTTATTGTTAAGGCCGTTTTGGCTCCTTTTTCCAAAGATTCATATGCTGATTTCGATTACATTCTGCCTTTCCAATTCATGTTGGACAAGCCCTATAATTCCTGGTTGAAAGAATGGGGGAATAACGGTCCAAGTACCATTGTCAAACTGCATAAGGATGCAGATTGGCAGGCTTTTTCAGCAAGTATTGCAGATTATATCGTGGAAAAAAATGACGGAAGCAATGTCACACTTTTTGCCTATCCCCAATCAGAACTATATCTCCATGGAAAATTCAAAGATGGAATCCAGCAAGGGGGAAGAATTGAATATGTCAGGTTATTTTCGGTCATCGGTATATTCGTATTGCTGATAGCCTGTATCAATTTTATGAACCTCTCCACTGCCAAATCCCAGAAAAGGGCCAAAGAAGTTGGGGTCAGAAAGGTGGTCGGGGCTGAAAAAGGCGCTTTGGTCAACCAATTTCTAAGTGAATCACTTTTGATGACTGTATTTGCCACTGCCATTTCACTTTTGTTGGTAGAATTGACTTTGCCCATATTCAATACCCTGACCGGCAAGGTGATGTCCGTGCCTTATGCCGATGGGATGTTTTGGCTACAGTTGTTGGGCATCATGTTGTTTACCGGTTTGGTAGCAGGGAGTTATCCGGCATTTTACCTTTCTGCCACAAAAGTAGTTTCAGTTTTCAAAAGCCATACAAAAGCAGGTAAGGGAGTAGTTATGGCCAGAAAAGGTTTGGTGACTTTTCAGTTTATTCTTGCTACCGTTTTGATTGTTTCCACCTTGGTCGTTTATCAGCAGATCAATTTTGCCCTGAACCAAAACCTGGGATATGACAAAGAGCAATTACTGGTGGTTCCTTTGGAAGGAAAACTGATGGACAATTATGAAGTGTTCAAAAACCGTCTTGACCAAAACAATGAAGTCAGGTCTATCAGCCGGTCAACCCATTCGCTTTTGGGAAGGAATTCAAATACGGGTGATGTCAATTGGGAAGGCAAAGATCCTGATTTCAATGCGCTGTTTGAAATTATGCGGATGGATTATGGGTTTATAGAAACCTTGGGTTTACAGTTGATCAAAGGAGAAGATTTCTCAAGAGAAAAAGGAGCGGATTCCATTCAGGGTGCAATTATCAATAAGAGGGCTTATGAACTGATAACAGAAAATAATCCTGATGCTTTATCATTCAATTTGTGGGGCGATGACAGGATTATTACAGGAGTGGTGGATGACTTTCATTTTCAGAGTTTCCATCAGGCCATGGAACCTGTAATTATCTTACTTGACCCTTCTTTTGCATCCAATTGTTTTATCAAAGTAGGTACGGGAGATATCCAAAACACCATTTCTTCCATTGAAAATCTTGCCTTGGAAATCAATCCTGATTTTCCTTTTCAGTATTCCTTTATGGATGAAAATTATGCCCGGATGTACAGTGAAGATGTGAAAATAGGGGAACTTGCCAAATACTTCAGCATCCTGACTATTTTGATTTCCTGTTTGGGTTTGTTGGGATTGTCCGCACATATTGCGGAGCAAAAAACAAAAGAGATCGGAATTAGAAAAGTATTGGGCGCTACTACATTTTCAATCCTGAATGTCATCAATAAGGAATTTATAGCCATCGTATCCATTTCCATTCTTTTGGGATCAGGATTGGCGTATTGGGCCATGCAGGAATGGCTTTCCGGATATGCTTACAGAATAGAATTTGAATGGTGGTTTATTCCAACAGCAGCCGCTGTAATTCTTTCAATTGCTTATTTGACTGTCACTTTACAGGCTTTGAAATCGGCACAGATTAATCCGTCGAGCACTTTGAAGAGTGAGTGATAGAAAAGGATGAAGGATAAAGGATGAAGGATGAAGGTAGATCCAAGAGACAAGATCAAAAGCTTGTCCCGAGTATCGGGTAGCCAAGAGTTAGCCACAATTAAAACCAAATGAAGAAAAAAACAAGAAACATTTTACTTATTAGCATCTCAATATTGGTTGCTCTATTCTTTTATGGAAGACACAATTTTGACAACGATAGACAAAGTTTTAGAGAAATTGTATCATTAGCAGGTGTTGGAGATGTTAGCACTGCTTTTATCAAAATGGAAGAAAGAAAAAGTTTCTCAAATCCGATATTGAATTTTATTTATCAAAGATGGAAGAAAAAAATGTATGCTCGTTTTGTTTCAAAAGAAGAAGTGTTTGAAAATACCTCTGGAAACAAAATAGTTAACGACATTTCAAACATTTACCGTGAATATTGGAGAGTGGAACTGATGAAACCCTTGCCAGAAAGCAGAACAGACTCCACGCTTTATAATAACATCACTGACTATGTACTATCCAACAAGTTAACAAGACTTTCAAAAGATAGCTTAAGCAAGAATGTTAAAGACGACTCTGTTTTGAAAGAAATAATTGAAAAAGAAGGGTTTAAAGTAGATTTTAAATTCCGAAATGGTTTTCAAGAGATATTTATTTGGAATAAAGAAAGCACTAAAAAGTATGAAGTTATCTTACCAAAAGACACTGTAAAAACTACTGTTGTTTTTATTGAAAGCTATCATATAAACGGATATGATGAATTTGCAACAGCTGGCGATTCTCAAGTTGGTGGCTGGGCTATAAAAGAATCTGCAACTCTTTACTGTAATAAAGGTAGTTACGATTTAAATTCAGAAACTTTTGAAGTTTCTTATTTAAAACATGAAAGTTTACATTTTACTGATTTAAATAATTACCCAAACTTAAGTTCTGCTGATTTGGAATATAGGTCTAAGGTTATTGAATTAATGTACTATACCGAAGAAACAATTTATGATAAAATAGGAATTTTTATGATTGGGGCAAATAAAGCAAACAGGGACAATTCTCATCCGTACGCCAATTACATTTTGATTCAAAATATGTCGAAATTGATATTCAATTCCGATTTCAACTCAGATATTAACCAATGGAAAAAAGTATCGGTTGATAAAATTAACAAGGCTGCATCTTCATTGTATGAATCAAGTGAAAATATACTGCGGAAAGACAATAGCTTAAATGAAATAATATAAACTGTGGCAGCAGCAGTTTGGAAAAATGGCGGGTTCAGTGCTAAAATCAACTGCAGTTCTTCGATTTTTTTGTGCAAAACTGAAAATTTGTGCTTCGATTTCCGCCACTTCGCAAGCTGCGAACCGAGTACAAAAAGAGGCGAGATCCTAGAAAGTAGAGGTGAGATCAAAATAAAACTTGTTAAAAGTGTTTTAATGAGTAAAGTATCCTTTTGGTTTTTGATTCTTTTGGAATCATATTAGTCTTTATAAATTGAAATTTAAGATTCAATTCAAGACAAATATTCTTAGACCTTATGAAAACAAACCTGCAGGAAAAATTCGGTAAGATCTCCGATTTTTGGCATCCTTATATTATTGGGGAGCTCAATGAGAATTTTGTTAAACTCGCCAAATTAAATGGGGAATTGGTCTGGCATAGTCATCAGGATGAAGATGAAATGTTTGTGGTGATTTCCGGAACCTTGATGATGGACTTTAAGGATGGCAAAAGGATTGCTACCGGGCCAGGTGAGATTTTGATTGTCCCAAAAGGCGTGGAGCATTTTCCTTGGACCAAAGAAGGGGAAGAAGTACACGTTATGTTGATTGAACCCAAAAGTACCAAGCATACAGGAGAAACTAAATCTTCCCAAACCATTGAAAAGTTGGAATGGATTTGATGACTTTATAAAGATTCGTTTATATCCGAAATAACAAGTAGCCACAGATTATTTTGCCGTTAACTTAGAAAGCCTGCCGGGGCCATTCTTCAAAGAGTATTATTTTGGGATGAATTTGGAGAGGCATAAAAAAATATTTTTGTATATGTAGGTGCTCAATTATGCCGGTAGATTGGACATCTATGTTAATTCTCGTCTGAGGACTGAAATGCCGATACATCGGTCTTCCGACTTCGGTCTTCCATCCCGATTGAAGAAGATTAATTGCTTACTTGCAAAGAAGCGTATATCCATATTTTTGTATTTAAATTGGGTTCTTTCAAAAAAACGGCAATAATTAAAAAGCGGATTTTTAGTGGATTCAATACCTTTTGAAAACCTCTCTTTTTTACATATAAAAATTCAAAAAAGTGGAATTTTTTAGGCCAAAATCAAGTGGTAATCTTTGCCAAAACCAAGTGAAAATCGATAGGGGTATGAAAAAAAACAATCTTTTTTTCAATTTTTTATTTAACATTCAATTCAATCCAAAAATGCTATGAAATTCAAATTTTTAGTCGGATAATACAAATTAGATAGATAATTAAATATATCGAATATCGTAGAAATACACCATATTTAATATGTCAATCATTTATTTTATTATAAAATGTTTGGTTAATGCAATTTTTATTTATATTTCGAAAAATTCAATGAATCATTTAGTGCAAAATTTTACGAGTAATATCCGACTTCACCTATTGTGTATTACTCAAAAATCGAAGCGAAAAGTTTGTCTCACCCTTACTAATGAAAATTGAATTTCGCCAATTACCCGAATAAATTCTTTACAGGTTCGATTTTACCAAAGTTCGATTCTGAGTTTAATTACCCAAACACAGAAGGCTTTATTTAAACTGAATGTTTATTCAAGTTAGTTTTAAGATTGCCCTCTGTATTGCTAATACCTCCGGTTGTTTTTCAACCGTTACCTAACTCTTCAAAAGTAGAATGTCCATTTTTAAAAAAAATATTGTGGAAAACCATTAATTGGAAGATTGCAGTATCTATCCTATCGATGATGATAGTTACCTGCATTGAGTCCATGGCACAGATCACCTATACTTGGGTTGGTCTGAATGGTGGTTCATGGACTTCTCCATCGAATTGGTCACCTTCAAGAACAACCTTGCGCAACAATGACAGATTGGTTTTTGACATGGGAGGAAATTGGTCTGTTGTTGGTGCGCCAAGTCAAACAATTTCTGGTTTGTTTGTAGTCAACAATACCACACTTACTCTTTCCTCTACCATAAGCAACCAAAATTTTACTATTAACAATGGGGCAGGGATTGATTTTTTGGTTGAAGAAAATTCATCCCTTACTATTTCCGGGTCATCCCTGATGAGAATAAGCTTCGGTACAAATTCGACCGGAGAAATCAATGGTGAACTTGTGATTGGAACCAACGGGAATGTAAGGACCAATGGTACCAATTGTATTCTGACAGTAAACGGAAAAATAAGGAATGAGGGCGGTAATTTTGCCAATACAACTGTTCAAAGACTGATTTTCGGACCAAATTCAGTTTTTGAACATGCCAGAAATACCACCAATATACCTATCGCATCTTGGAATGCTTCTTCCACAGTAATTATTTCAGGATTAATAGGCGCGGGTATATTAGGGACCAACCAAAATTTTGGAAATTTTATTTTCAGGTCTCCTAATATGACATTTGCTTCAATGAATTTTTCACCTCTAAGTATTCGAGGTGATTTGATCATAGATAATGGAATCTCCACGACCCAACTTAGACAGACTACAGTTGCGCTGAATGTGTCCGGTGATTTTATCGTCCTTGGTGGAAATTATGCCATTGGGAATACCAGTAATGCTACCCGAACCATCCGAGTAGGCGGGGATTTTCAGATTTCTGGAGGTTCACTGTTTATGACGAGGGTAAATGGGGCCACGGGCGTAGTGGAAGTAAACGGAGATTTTCTTCATGAAGGCGGTACAATTACTCAAACAGGAACAGGCAGAGGAAGGATTGCCTTTGTAGGTGATGGTTCTTTACCACAGACTTTCTCTTCTAATGGAACAATAACGAATAGAATTGATTTTTTAATTTCTCCCGGCTCTTATCTTGAAGGAATTTCTCCAAATAGTAATTTTTTAGGAGCCGGGAATTTTTCTTTGGGATCAGGGGCTACTTTGGTAATTCAAAGCCCTGAAGGTATTACAGCATCAGGACCTGATGGTATGGTAAAAGTAACAGGTACAAGAAATTATTCCTCCGAGGCCAACTATATCTACAGAGGAAATAGTAATCAAATTGTAGGTAATGGACTTCCTGCCACAATAAATAATCTAACTATAGAGAATTTGGGTGGTAACCAAGACCAAACTGTTAGTCTGCTTCGAAATACACTGGTAAATGGGGACTTGAATGTCTTTAATGGAATTCTTGACTTAGGTGAATTTACTTTGCAAGGTTCAGCCTTAGGAGGATTAATCCTGGAAAGTGGAGCTGGATTGAGAATAGGAGGGAATTCCACTTTACCTGAAAATTTCGCCTCCCATCAGTTTGCCTGTGACAGTAGTGTGGAATATTATGGGTCAAATCAAGATGTTACCAATCCCATTTCCCCCACTATTTACGGCATTCTTATTTTGAGCGGAACAGGGATAAAAACTTTACCTCTTGGATTGGAAAGAACCTGCAATAATCTTGTTTTTGGCGGAACAACCACAACAGCAGCTGTCCAATCTATGGAAATAGCTGGAGATTTGATCGTTGAGGCTGAAGCTGTATTTCAGGGAGGCGATTTTACCCATGAGGTTGGCGGCAATTGGCTGGTTTCAGGAACCTACGAGCCGGGAAATGGTGTGGTGCTTTTTCAGGGATCGGATATCAAATCAATTTCAGGAGGCACCTTTAATCAGGTCTCCATAACTGGTTCAGGACTAAAAGTTATAGAGGGGAATACCAATATTTCCGGTGCTGCGGTGATTCAAAGTCCCGTCCAACTAACAGATGGGACACAGTTATCAGTGAATGGTTCAGCTTTGTTGCGGATAGAAAATTCAGGGGCTGTTTCAAGTATTGGAAATGGACGTATTGTTTTGAACCCCGGCTCCAGATATCTCAATTACAGTACAAGCAACCCTTTGCTGGAAGTTCAACAGGAACTTCAGGGTTCGGCAGGCTGGCGTATGATTGGAACTCCGGTCAATACCACCTATGCAGATTTTTTGGGAAGCTTGGAAAGTCAAGGTTTTTCCGGATCAGATTACCCTTCTTTTCAGCCCAATGTTTTATGGTTTGATGAGACAGATTTGGGTTCAGGATTGCAGGCATGGAGGATGCCCAATGAGATCAATGACGTGATACCAACTGGAAGGGGCCACTATATTTTTGTTTTTAATGGTGAAGCTAAGCCAGACAGTGGTACCTATAGCGACAACTTGCCTTTGATTACCAATGGAACAGGTACTGAACCCAATCTTCAAAATAGAGCCGTCGATTTTGGAGTAACCTTTACACCAAGAGAAGATCAATTGGTTTCAGTTGGTAATGATTTTACAGAAATTAACGTGGAAAATGAAGGGTTTAACCTGATTTCAAATCCCACAGCATCATATTTGAATTTTTTTGCGGGTTCAGGCTGGGTCAAGACCAATTTGGATAACACCATTTATGTATGGGATCCTGCCTCCAATAATTTCCTGACCCACAATGGTACCATTGGTTCACTGAATGATGGTATTTTGGCTCCTTTTCAAGCTTTTTGGATCAAAAGTAATGCTCCAAATCCTTCATTGCAATTGATCAACAATGATCCCAAAACAGACTTTTCCGTTGATTTTCTAGGTAGGAAAACAATAAACGAACCGTTTGCCATCTCGCTCAAAGTAATGGGAGAGGGAATGGAGGCAACTTCATTTATATCCTTTGGTAAAGAAGGTAAAGAAGGCAAAGATCCTCAGGATGCGTACCAATTGGAGTCCTTAAGCAAAAATTGGTTGTTTTTATATTCATATGGTTCCTTGACAGAAGAACAACCTATGGTCATCAACCATCAATCGCTTTTGGGTGATGCGGAGGAGCGGATCATTCCTTTACATATAGCAGCATCTAATGATGGATTTCCTGTTAAAGGATCCTTTTTGCTGGATTGGAAGCTTCCGGAAACATGGCCTGCAGATAAAGGGATTTTCCTGATGGATCATCTCCAGGAGATGGCTATTGACATGCAGGCCCAGACAGTTCATGTATTCAACTTTGAAGCTCCGGTAAATACCAGCCACAGGCTCAGTGATGATTTTTTCCTTCCTCAGGCTGTCATATTCGATTCTCCATTTACCAATGACGAAGCATTGGCCAGAAAAAACCCAAGTAAACCATTCAGGCCATTTACTATTTATATCGGATCAGCTCCCGATGGTAGAAATCAGGAATATCTTCCTGCAGCGCCAAAGTTATTTGATCCATATCCCAATCCATTTCAAAATAATGTCAAAATCAGGTTTTTCTTACCTGAAGCCATGCCTGCTGAAATCAGGATTTATGATACGCATGGCAGACTGCAAGGTCAGTTTCCTAAGACAGTGTATCCAACAGGAATTCATGAATTGGAATGGGAGACTTTTCACAATAATCTTTCCAATGGCCTTTATATCGTCCATTTATTGACAGACCAATATACTTTCACCAAAAAACTTATAAAAAACTGATATGCGTATATTCCTCTCCTTATTTTTTGTGATCAATATTTTTTGTTTGGAAAATTCCTTTGCACAGGAAAATGGTCGTATTGCTGCCATGGAAGTCAAAGCTTCCGCAGTAGTCACCGATAACCTGTTCATGCTGACTATCAGGAATATTGATCTCATCAATCCAAAAGTAGAGGGCGATTTCATAAAAGTATCTCCTATCCACAGTGATTTTGCAGGAATGTTCAAAATCCTGGGTACCCCAGGTGCAAGAGTCAGGATTACTTATCTGCAAAACGAGTTGATCAAGGAAGAAAACTCCGGTCCGGGAGAAGTCTATGCAGAATATGTTTTGAGCGCAGCTTTTGATGATATTCAGTTTCAAAGTGCCCTTTTGGATGTAGGTGAAGGTGTGTTTCCCATAGGACCTGACGGAGAATTATATGTTTGGTTAGGTGCAAATCTCGATTTAAGCGCTGCCATGCCAGGTCTTTATTTATCGGAATTTATAATCGAATTGGAATATATATGAAGTTTGGAAAATCCACATATCGTCCCCAAATGAAATGGTCTCTGACCTATCTACTGATCGGATTTGCAGTAGTGTTCCAAGCACATGCCCAAAGAATCAGCTTCAGTACATGGACAGGAAGTGATGATATCAATATCCTGTCTCCACAAGGTGCTTTTCCCGTTTTGGACTTCAGTCAAAAGAAAAGAGTATTGTTGCCTAATTCGGAAGCAGTTGGGATTGAATTAACCGATAATCAGGCTGTAATTTTTGAAATTGAAGCTCCTGAGGGTTTTGACCTTACCGTGGAAGTAGATGCTCCTATTCAATTTGTTCTCTCAGATAATCCATCGGAAAGTATTCCATTTCAACTTCGAATGGCCTATAATAATCAAAGTCCGGGAGATGAAGTTTCGGGAAAGCTCAATGCCATAGAACTTCCTTTGGGATTCAATAGTATCAGTTTTCCGGTAAATAGGAACAGCAGTGGCCTGCCGGCTGCGCCTCCTTCACCGGAGTTTGGAGGCATTACAAGACCAAAGACCCGTGCATACCTGTATTTCTATGGAAATATTGGACCAATAGGCAATGTAGCTGCCGGCAGATATGAAGGAGAAATCAATATCAACGTATCCTTTGTCTCCAATGATTGAAAAGCCGAACATATTGATTTTATCATTACTGGCCTTTATGACCTTTGATTTGGTACATGCTCAAATGGTCGGGTTCAGATTGGAATTGGAAGCTGGTGTCAATTTCAACTCCTCTCTTCACGAAACCGTCAGCAAAGATGGGAAAAACAGGACCCTTTGGGTAGAAATGTTGACACAGGAAAATATTCAGGTTCTGGTTCAAATGATAAATGAAAATGGTGAATCTGTAAGTAACCCGTTCTTGGTGGTCAATGACGGGTCAGGAGATTTTTCAAATGCAATGAATATGAATGGAACTGGTTCGTTCCAAATAAGGGAAGATGGAAAACTTAAAAGCAATACTTACCCCAGAATTTCTTATTACAGTGCCTGGATTGGGATTCCTTTCCGGCCAAAAACCATCACAGTAATTGAGTATCATTAAATCTAATTAAAACTTAAATAGAATTCTTATGTAAACCATTGACTAACTTTTCATTACGCATGAAAAATCACCCGAAAAATCAAACTTTAAATTTATTTATCTCAAAAAAAACAATCAAAATCAATTTTAAACTAATCAAACAAACAAAATGAAAACAACAATTAAATCTCTAGTAGTGGCCCTTTTTTTAGTTGGCCTATCTAATGTGGCATTTGCTCAAAAGACAGCTACTGCCAATGCAGCAGCAGAAGTCCTCCAGGATTTGGAAATCAATTTGGATGCGACATTGAATGAAATCAATTTCGGTAGAATTTCTGCCACAACTCCCGGAACAGTTATTTTGGATGCCAATGATGCCGCCAATAACCAAAATACAGGATCTATTACCAATGTGGCAAGGTTTCAATTGGTAGGTGCCAATGGTGGGGTGACTGTATTTTACGATGGAACAGTAGTATTGAATTCCGGACCGGATAACATCACCATGACCACTCAGGTTGTCGGTGACTCTAATGTGGCAAATAGAGCTTCTGCCATTGGAATAGCAAGTGGTTCAACTGTCACTTTGGTTGGTAATGATTATTACCTCTGGATCGGTGGTTCATTACCTGCTTTGGCTGGTCAGGAAACTGGAAATTATACCGGTACTTTCAACATCAGTGCAGAATATAACTAGTTTGGAAAAAATCAGGCCGATCTCTCTGATCGGCCTGTTTAACTTAAAATGTCATGAAAAAGATATTTGCTTCATTGAGCTTTCTAATTGCCGTTACCTTGGGGTTTCCGGGCATAGCTCAAATTTCTATTGCGCCTACTTCAGTATTTGTAGATAACAATGGGATTGCTTCTTTCTATGTAACCAATCCATCAGATGAGCCACAGGAAATCAATATTGGTTTTGTCTTCGGTTATCCGGGAAATGATGATCAGGGAAATCTCCTTATGGTATATGGTGATAGCCTTAGAGAAAAGGAATTTGGTATTGGCGACCGATTGAGGGCTTTTCCAAGGTCTTTTGTTTTAGCTCCGCAGCAACAGCAGACCGTTCGCCTTCAGTTGAGACCGGATAGAAGCCTTCCTGATGGAACCTACTTTACCCGATTAAAAGTCACTTCCAATGCCCAATCCAGGGAAGTAGGGGAAATAGCACAAAATGAGGTGGCTACCCAGGTAAATTTCAAATTTGACCAAGTGATTCCTGTATTCTACAAGCATGGTGAAACCAAAACCGGAATAGAAATCTCTGAAATAGAAACTGACATTACAGGGAACAACCTGAGGGCAGTTGCTGACTTCCGGACTACAGGCAACTCTCCATTTATCGGCAGTGTGACTGCCATGCTCAAGAATAAAGATGAGAAAATAGTTGCAGAGGTGCAGCAGACAACTGCCTTGTATTTTAGTGGGAAAAAAGGAATGGAACTGAGTTTGCCTGAGGGTTTGACTTCCGGCGAATATCAAGTGGAACTTCGATTCGAAACAAAGAGATCTGATATTGCTTCCAATAATCTGGTGCAGACCAGTCCAATAGCCAAAAGAGTCTATGTTCGGATTCCTTAATAGGCAATCCGAACAAAGATTTTGAGTCAATTTTATTAATCACCCAGTTTTTTTATTCATTTGTTTTTCAGTTATATACACCTGATTTGGAAAAAGTCAGCTAAGGTCTTTTTTGTCCTTATGCTGACTGGAATTGGTATGTATCCAAACGCAGTTTGGGCCAACAAAGAGCCGGATGGAGAGGCGTTATTGCTTTTTTCTTATCCTGCTTTGGGTCAGGAGTATGTTAATGTTGTATTTTTTGATGAAGTTCCTTTTTTGCCATTGGCCGAAGTATTGAGTCTATTGAATATAGCCTATGACCGAAGTGAAAACGGTAAGGGCCTACAGGGAACTTATCCTACCAAAAATGAAAGTTGGCTGTTGGATCCTATAGGAGGCCGTGCTGTAGTAAAGGGGGAAATGGGAACCTTATCGGTAGAACAATTCTACTTAGGAGAGACAGATTTATATATCCATCCCGAATTTTTTAACAGGATTTTTGGACTGAAGTTTAGTGTCAATTTTCACACACTGACTTTAGGATTGGAAACCAATGGGCCTTTACCTATTGATGAAAGGCAAAAGCGGGAACTTATGCGAAAAAGGTTGCAGCAATCCAGGACTGCTTCCACAAGGGAACCTGCACCTTTGCTCTATGACAGACAAAGAAAGGTATTTGCTCCCGGTATGGTGGATTACAACCTCAATTATACTTATTCCGATCAGGGACAGAGTATGTCCATGCTTGTAAATGCCGGTATGGAAATCCTCGGTGGTGACTTTCAAGGCTTGTTTTCGGGGAATGTTTACAACAAGAATTTTATTTCTAGAATATCCAATGCACGTTGGCGGTATGTGTTTAATGGGGGACTTTTGCCTGATGATAATGTACCTATTACCAGTTTTACCGTGGGTCAGATACAGACCACAGGTTTGAACAATTCCGCAAGAATTCTTGGGGTTGCTCTAAGCAATAATCCAGTAATACCAAGGATGAAACTTGATGTATTTACCATTGATGGCTATACAGAACCGGATTCTGAAGTAGAGTTGTTGATAGGCGGACAGTTAATTGACTTCGTACGGGCAGATGAAGTGGGATATTATCGTTTTAATGCGCCCATTACTTTTGGTGTGGTGAGACTAATGATCCGTATCTATACACCTCAAGGGGAAGTTATTGTTCAGGAAAAACAAATGCAGATCCCCTTTACTTTTTTGCCTAAAGGATTTGTAACCTATAATTTTCAAATGGGTCTTCCCATTTTGGATCAGGACAGTTTGGGGACGGAGACAGTCAGTCATGCGGATTTTGCATATGGTCTGACAAATGCCGTCACTGTCAGGGCAGGAGTGGATAATGGATCTATTTTTGGAGAAAGAGAAACCTATGGTGTTTTTGGTCTTTCTGCCCGGATCATGGATCAATATCTACTGAATGTAGATGTGTTGCCTGACAGATATTATCAAGCTTCGGCTTCTGTTTTTTATGCCAATAATACAAGTATCAATGCTCAGTTTACCGAATTTGTCGCAGGCTCTGAGTTCAATTATCTGAATCAGATTAGAGAAGCAAATTTAAACGCATTTATTCCATTCAAGACTTTCAGGAAGTTTTCGGGATTCCGGATTACAGGGGAAAGACAGTGGTTTGAAAATGGATTCCGAACCAACTTTCAGACAGATTTCAATACTCAGATTGGAAGATTGATTACCAGGATCAATTATCGTGGGAGAATCAGTGGTTTTGAAGAAGGAGCACAGATTGGGGATATCCCTGCTTTTTTAACAAATCCAATGGGGCAATTGACCGGTTCAGTTACTTATACCTTGATGCGCAATCCAAATATCCCGGTCTTTGTTCGGGGGATGTTTATCAGGGGCCAATATCGGTATGATACCTACCTGAAAAAGCCGATTTCCTATAACTTTATGCTCTCCCAGACCTTATTCAAAATGGGCAGGTTGACCATAGGATATGACAAAGATATGCTCGCGGGTAAAGGACAATTTCAAATTGGTTTTCTATACGATTTCAAAGGATTGCGGACATCCACAGCCTTTACCGGTAGTAGCGAAAGTTATGCAGCTCAACAAGGTTTTACCGGATCTTTGGGTTTAGATCCCAGAGGTTTCATTGTTCCTGAAAACAGAGATCAGGTCACCCGATCAGGTTTAGCAGTAAGATTGTTTATAGATGCCAATGAAAATGGGACATATGATTTTGGTGAGGTGGTTGTACCTGCAAAGGCCGTGCGCCTTGACCGATCAGTCAATATGCTGCTTGGTTCCGATGGGATTTTGAGGATCACCCAATTGCAATCCTATTGGAAATATATTATGGAAGTAGATACCCAAGCATTGCCTGATCCCAACTTGGCCCCAAGAGTCAGTAGATTTGAAATTGTAGCGGAGCCAAATAGATTTAAAAATATTGATATCCCATTGTACCAAACAGGTTTGGTAGAAGGGACTGTTTCTGTGGAGCAATTCGGAAAAGAAGAAGGAAAGGCAGGACTTCGCCTGATTTTGGAAAGGCAGGATAACTCAGGTGAAGAACTTCAAATCCTCAGGACTTTTTCAGATGGAGGTTTCTATCAATTTGGTCTGATGCCCGGAAAATACAAGCTTTTTATAGATCCTACTCAAATTGAATTTATGCATGTGGACGTTTATCCGCAATTTAGGGAATTTGAAATCAGGGCATTGGCTGAAGGAGATTATCTGGAAAATCTTAACTTCCTCCTGAAGCCAAAAGAAGATAAACCCGAAGATGAATAAATCTTATAAAAGCCCAATTATAGCGGTGCTGCATAGTTACCCAATTTAATTTGATTCATCTTCTCCTTAAAATCCGGCAATTCATCAGAATCTAACTTTCCATTCGGAGAAATGAAGGGAGAAGAGTTTTGCTTCCCAAATCGTTTTGGTTTAACTTATGACACGATGACCAAAAACAGGAGCTTGCTTTTATCACCAAGTTTTATTGGTCATTGACTTGAATTTTCTATTTGACCAATTCAATTGCCATGAAAGCATTCCATTTAGTAAAAAACGGCTCAGCCAAAGAAGCTTTTGAACTGAGGGATATGATTTTAACCGATCCCAAGGATGATGAAGTTCTGATCAAAACAGAATCTTTTGGACTCAATTACGCAGATGTGATGGCCCGGCTTGGGCTTTATAGGGAATGTCCGCCTTTGCCAACAGTTATTGGCTATGAAGCAGTGGGCCGCGTTGAAAAAATCGGTGCAGCTGTCAAAAATTTTAAAGTAGGGGATAGGGTTTTGGCATTCAGCAGGTTTGGAGGCTATGCCAGCCATGTATTGACACCGGAACTGGCGGCAATTCCAATAGGGGATACCGTACTTGCAAGCAAGGCCCTTGCCCTTTCGGTTCAGTATAGTACGGCTTGGTACGCATTGGAAGAATGTCTGAACCTCCATCCGGGAGATCATGTATTGATCCATGCAGCTGCAGGTGGGGTAGGAACGGCCCTGATTCAAATGGCCAAAAGAAGAGGCTGCGTGATTGCCGGAACTGCCAGTTCACATAAATTAAATTATCTTAAGACTCAGGGGGTAGATCTTCCCATAGATTACAGAAATACAGATTTTGAAAAGGTCTTGGAGGAAGCAGGATGGAAGAAAAAGCTTGATGCTGTATTCGATCCGGTTGGTGGAATTTCTGTCCGAAAGGGAATAAACCTACTCAATAGCGGGGGTAAAATAGTTGTCTATGGCGGCAGTAGCATGTCAGCTTCCAAAAGCCCTTTCCATAAATTCAAAGTTGCAGCAGGTTTTGGAATATGGTCACCCATAATCTTGATGATGCGATCAATTTCCATTATTGGTTTGAATATGCTTAGAATTGCTGAAGATAAACCGGCTTTGCTTCAGCATTGCATGAAAGAGGTGTTTAGACTTTACCAAGATGGAGTTTTTGATCCTGAAATTGGGAGAGAATATTCCTCCAATCAATTGTCTGAAGCCCACGAATTTCTTGAATCCCGTCAATCTATAGGCAAAATTGTTGTGCATTGGGAGAATGTTTGATTCAAATGAAAAATGCGTCTAAACTTATTTGGATCAAAATTCTGCATACAGCCATTTGGTTGTTCTTTAATGTGGTGATTTTTTACTTATTATATGCAGTTATTGTCAATAAGATAGACAAATGGGTTTGGATCTGTCTTGGACTGATTGTTTTGGAGGGGCTTGTATTGTTGGTCTTTAGAGCAATTTGCCCGGTCACTTTGATAGCTAGAAAATATTCTGACTCCCAAGCCCATAATTTTGATATTTACTTGCCCAATTGGCTGGCTAAATACAACAAATTGATCTATACTACTATTGTTGGTTTTGCTGTATTGATTTTGATATACCAATTGATATGGAACAATTGATTTTTAGTTTTATCGCTTAGGAAAAGGTTTGGTTATTTTTTGTCTCACCATTTCTTTGACAGATTCCCCGGTCAGAATCAATGCGCCAAAGGCAAGCAGGATATCTTTGATAATACGGAGAAAGATGATTGAACCTGACATATTTTGATTAAAGTCACTGTAAGCAACCAAAATTGCTGAGGATAAAAAGAACAAGATAACACCAGCACCTCCTATAGCTCCCGCTTTGGGATTTTTATAATGGAACAGCAGTAAAAATATTAATCCAAACAAAAGCATTCCTACCAATCCGGTATGTAATTGTACTGCTTCCGCTGATTTAATATTTCCAAGCGTAAAAAATATGATCGAAGCCAGATATAGGGCAATGCCACCTCTTAATAATTGCTTTCCGATTTTTTCGATTTTCAGGAGATTGTCTATCATCATGAAATAAAGCTAATTATTCCGGTCGGTTTATTCAATTTTATGCCAGGTAAAACTTGCCTTTTTGGATTTCAGTAAGTTTGGAACGGTGATTGTTTTGTTATTTAGTAATGAAACCCTCAAACCCAACGCTATGTTGATAAAGTATAAGAAAAAATGAAAGAACTTGCATTAGATATCAAAGAAACAAACAATACATCCCAAATATTGAATATTTCAGGATTTGGATTGTTGATGATAGGTTTCGGTTTATTTGTTGTAATTAACAAATCACTGCCCTATTGGGGGATTGTGGTGAGCCTTCCTATTGCCGCCGGCTTTTTGTTTTTTTTGATTAACTATTTATTTTTTACTTCAAAAAAATCAGGCGAGATGCTCCTCCGTAAAAAAGGTGTCATTTTTATCAAGAATGGAAAAAAGAAAAATTTTCTGTTTACTGAGGTTTCGAAAATTAGATTAATCTTATTCAACAAAGCATCCACATTCCATAGAAACTGGTGGCCTTTGAAAGAGGAATCAATTCCTTATGAAGCCAATGAGCTTAATTATATTTACATCAAGCCCAAAAAAGGGAAGTCCAAGTTGATCAGGTTTCGATTGGATAGTAAGAAAAAAGAAAATGAATTATTGGATTATTTCCGTGAAAAATGCGTTCAATACCATTTAACACTCAAGATTATTTAGTCATGGATTTGAAAACACTGAATTATAAACGTAGAATTTTAAAATTTACTCTTTCTCGAAAACCAAAAAATGCTGAATATTCATAAACTGACCGTTTTGTACCAGTTTGAAGCCGTTGGCTGATAGTTCCTTTGTGACCTGGTCCATGGTCATTTTGTGCAATGGTTTGATTCTTACCTTTGGATCCTCACCTCTGTATTCAATCAGCAACAATTTTCCGTCAGTTTTCAATGATTTTTTGATTTCCTGCAATACTTCATGGGGATATAGCAATTCATGGTACACGTCCACCATGATGGCGAGGTCGATGGATTTTTCAGGTAAGTTGGGAGATTTTTCTGTTCCTTTGATTGTTTTGACATTGTCAAAACCCAATTCCTTACTCTTCTCTTCAAGGTATTTGATGGCAGGATCCTGAATTTCAACAGCATAAACCAATCCATCAGGAACCCGCTTGGCAATTCGAAAAGTATAATATCCCGAACCTGCACCAATGTCAGCGACTATGCTGCTTTTGTTGATGGGCAGATTTTTAATGGCCAATTCAGTATTTTCTTCCTGTGGTCGGGTAGATCTTTCCAGCCAACTCATACCCATAAAATTCATCACCTGAGAAATCTCCCTGCCCATGTACACCTTTCCTGTACCATCACGGTCAGGTGTTTTGTAAGAGTAAATATCTTCCTGATTGTTGATCTGACCCAAACAGGTAAAACTAAGGAAGATGAATAAAAAGGAGGTTGAGGTAGATTTCATGGTTTGGTCAATATATTATAAAATTAATCAAATATTGGTTTGAAATGTTTTCTGATTGAATTTTGAACACTCATCTTTTATCTAAATTTTGAATATTCTTTAAGCTCGATTTTGGATCTATAAAAACACCAATTGTTTGCATTGGAATATCATCTGGCATTTTGATGTAAAATCTTATAATTATTAATGGTATTTAAATAATAAAAAATTGATTTATATAAATATTTTATAAAATTAAATTATAATAAAACAATTATTGGTATGTATTTTGCTCAATTCTAAGTAGTTTAATTTGTTATCAGACGGGATTTCAAATACACCTTGAAATAGTGAGGAATTTTCCTGAATTGAATTTTTGACAAAATTTAATTGATGGTGAATAATATAAACAAGAACTGTTTATGCATCCCGGTAAAGGATAACGTTTGTTTAATTATTAAACCAGCAAAATTATGATACGATATATTAATCCATTTAAAACATTTGCAATTTTATCCTTTTTTATGGCCTTTATTCTCTTGCAATCCAAGGGATTATATGCGCAGGATAGGGGTGATCTGTCAAAAAGTGAGTTAGAGGAATTACAGGATGAAAATCTGAATTATCTCATGCAGATCAATGAAATTGTGAAAGATTATCCGACTTTTTCCTATTCTTATAGCATGAAGGACGGAAAACTAGATAATGTGACCGTAACCGGAGTTGACCATGAGATCAATAGAAAAAGATTGGAAGTAGTCCTCTTTGACCTCAAAAGCAACCGGAACAAAATGAAGAGTTCAACCAACAGGATGGGAGTATTTTATTCGGTTGATAAAGAAGCAAGCTTTGAAGGTGGTGAGAAAGCACTGGAAAATACCTTGTTGAGCAATATTAAATATCCTGAAGGAGCTAAGGATTGGGGACTTGAGGGAACTATTTATGTAAGATTTGTGGTGGATGCTAACGGTGAAATACCATTTGCTTCGACTACAAGTAATATAGAGACTGCCATGGATTTTTATGTGGAAGACCTTGAGGAACAGGCTATAAAAGCCATTAAAGCGACAGAAGGAAAATGGAAGCCAGCAGAAATTAACAATGTAGAAGTAGCATCTTTATCGGTTCTGCCGATCACATTTAATTTAAAGACAAATCCTTCGTTTCCGACTATGATTAAGTAAAACACTATTTAATTCAAAAAAACAATAACCGGCTGTTTTCATCAGCCGGTTTTTTTTATTTTGAATTGTTGACTTTTTTATCGAAAAACATGGTTTAGGCTTGATGAAATTTAGCCAGAGCATTAAATATAGATCAAATGAATATCCTTAAATTTTATTGGAACTGAAACAATGAAAAAACAATTTTGCCTATCCTTTTGGCTACCTTCTGGATAAGCATATCTGAATTTGTAAGAAACGAGTTATTGCCTAAGTCTTACTGGGAAAACCATTATAATAATTTGGGACTTACCTTTCCATCAGAACCTTTCAATGGTGCGGTTTGGGGAATTTGGTATTTATTTTTGCCATTGCCATTTTGAATGAAAATGAACATTGTTGATGATAAAGAGAAAAGCTCTGATGAATTAGCTCTTTGTTTTTTGAATTAGACATTTTGAAAAAGACCAACAAGATTGTAGTTTTAGTAGAATCTTTTCAAAAGCTCTCACTAATCTAAATTTATCCTCTTTCATTTGGGTTGAGTAAGCTGGATTTTTGTTAAAGATGATAAAAAAATAACTTTTAAGGTTTAAGTTTAAATCAAATAATCAATAGATTACAATAATTAATAATGTTTAAGTAGTAGGGAATGAAATTTAGAAAAGCCACTAAAAGTGATGTTTCTCAAATTGTAGAAATGATTGCTGACGATGAACTTGGGAAAACAAGAGAGAATTTTCAAGTACCCTTACCCAAGGAATATCTGAGTGCATTTGAAAAAATAGATTCAGACCCAAATCAGGAATTGATTGTAGTCGAAGATGATAATCAGGAAATTATCGGAACCTTACAGTTATCCTTCATCCAATACCTAACCTATCGGGGCGGAATAAGGGCTCAGATTGAAGCAGTACGGATAAGAAAAGATCAAAGAGGATTGGGGTTGGGAAAAAAAATGTTTGCTTGGGCTATTGAAAGAGCAAAAGAACGAAATGCCCATTTATTGCAATTGACAACTGACAAAAAAAGACCTGAAGCCATCAAATTTTATGAAGACCTGGGATTTATTTCATCCCACGAAGGAATGAAGATGCATTTTCACTGAAAAGTCCACTTATGCTTTATTATAAACAGACTGGCCTTTAATAAGTTTTAAAAACAATCACCCGACTCTTTCATTAAACCTTTTCTGATTGTTATGTAGAAGTTTGTCCGCTGACGGTCAAAACTGTACGACTTTTTTTCAAATTATTTCCTTTTTTTCACATATTACTCTGATTTTTAAATAATTACATATGGCATAATTCTAGAATTATAATCGTGGACCATAAGGTACAATTGAAAACAAAACCAACTATTTTTATTAAAAAAATAACGGCCTTTTAGATTTAACTCAAAAAATCTATGAATTCAAATGCCAAATCAAATTACCTCCAAAATGGTCTGAAACCTTTCATCTTAGATCTTAAGTCTAACGTCTTAAATCTCACGTCTATTCAATATGTGGAAAAACTACTTTAAAGTCTCCTTCAGAAACCTCTCCAAGCGGAAGCTTTACACAGGAATCAATATCCTTGGTCTGACGATTGCCATTGTCAGTTTTTTGGCGATCTCGCTCTATATTTATCACGAGTTGAGCTATGACAAGATGTACACCGACTCGGAAAGGATCTACAAGTTCAATCAGGAATTTGTCTCCGGCGGGGAAACCCAATTGGTAGGGACAACACCGTCCTTGCTCGTCCCGACTTTGATGGAAGAAGTGCCTGAAGTTGAAATCGCAACTTTGCTTTTTGACCTGAGTATTTTTTCATCCGTCATGGTGGAAGCAGGAGAGGGAAACCAAGAGGAAAGCAAGTTTGCCTTTGCAGATCAGAATTTCTTTAAGGTTTTTGATTTTGAGATGATTTTTGGAAATCCCGACCTGGTATTGACTGAACCCAATCAGATTGTCTTGACCGAAAGCACCGCAAAAAGGTATTTCAGAAATACCGCAGATGCCAATGGCAAAACGCTGAAGATTGATGGAAAGGAATACCTTGTGAAAGGCGTCATGCAGGATTTTCCTTCCAACAGCCATTTGGATTTTGACTTTATTGCCTCTTTTGCCACACACCGGCATGGGAAAAACCCCGAATGGTCACCCTCCAATTATTATTCCTATGCGAAGCTGATACCTGAAGCCGACCTACCGGCTTTGACTTCCAAACTGGATCAAATGGTCGAAAAATACATGGGTGAAGACATGAACAATTATGGTTTCAAGACCTCCTTTTTGTTCCAACCTGTAACTTCCATCCACCTTGGGGACAACCGGCTCCAAACTGTCAAACCCACTTCCGATATCCGACAACTCTATATCTTTGGCCTCGTGGCTGTTTTATTGATTTTCATAGGCATCATCAATTATGTCAACCTTGCGACCGCAGAGGCCACCGAGAGAAACAAGGAAGTTGGTTTGCGAAAGGTAATGGGGGCTAGCAGGGTACAGCTTTTTGGTCAGTTTATTTCCGAATCCTTTATCCTCACTTTTTCCGGATTGATATTTAGCCTCTTGGTATTGTATTTTCTTGAACAGCCATTTGAAAACTTTTCCGGCGTGCCGCTTCAGTTGGATCTTTTGGTTTCTCCTGTCGGCATGGTAGCGGTATTCGGACTCTTGTTGGTAATCGGATTTTTGTCGGGGATTTATCCTGCATTGTTTCTTTCTGGGATGGAACCATTGCGTGCCCTTGGCAAAAACATCAAGATCTTGGGTGGAGCTTGGCTTCGCAAAGGCCTTGTAGTATTCCAGTTTTTTGTATCCATCGGCTTGTTGGTGGCGACGCTGATCGTACAGCAACAATTGGACTATATGCGTGAAGTCAATCTTGGCTATGACAGGGAGGAAGTGGTAGCACTGAGCTATCACTACAACATGCGGGAAACTGTCGGAAGCCTCAAAAATGAACTCCTGAGGTCTGGCGCTGCGCAATCAGTGACTTTGGCTGCCGACATGCCGATCTATATCAAAGCAGGATACAAGATCTTTCCAGGTTTTGGCAATGAGAAAGAAATTATGATTACGGGCTATTCTGTCGATCCAGATATCGTCAAAACCCTGGGATTTAAAATACTGGCAGGAGAGGATTTTGCAGCGGATGAATTGACAAGGACTGCTGCGAGAGATCAGGATATCGAACATGCAGTAATGCTAAATGAAGCAGCTGTGAAAGAATTGGGATGGACCAATGAAGAAGCGGTAGGTAAAAAATTGAATTTCGGTTCGCCGACTTATGTCAAGGCAGTCGTCGCCGACTTCTATTTCAATTCCCTTCATCATCAGGTTGGTCCTTTGGCGATCATGGTCGATCCTGAGCAATCCAATGTGATTTTGGCAAAGCTTCCAAAAGGAAATCCTACTGAAAACCTTGCTACTATGGAGGGGATATGGAAAACCTTGGCCCCCGACAGGCCTTTCAATTACAAGTTTGTAGATCAGGAATATGCGCGTATGTACAGCTCGGAAGAAAAAACCGGGACGATTTTCAGCCTTTTTTCAGGGATAGCTATCCTCATTGCCTGTATGGGATTGTTTGGATTGGTGTCTTATGTAGCTTTGAGAAAAACCCGGGAAATCAGTATCAGGAAAGTGCTCGGTGCCAAAGCATCTGACGTACTCAAAGTGCTTTCTGCAGATTTCTTTGTATTGCTCGGAGTATCCGCTGTGTTGGCCACCGTATTTGGGATTTGGTTTTCCAATCAATGGCTTGAAGGATTTGCAAACAAAACGGAAGTGTCTCCTTGGATTTTTGTAACGGCCATATTGGTTGTAGGCTTCATTTCCTTTCTGACGATAGGCTACAGGACGATAAAGGTTTTTGTTCAAAATCCGGCAAATACCTTAAAGGATGAGTAGTTTGGGAAAGCTGCAAATCCTGAAATATAATTTTGATCAGGTCAGAACAGATATAAGAGTTCGGATCTTTAGTGATTTGCATTCGGGATTTGGAAAATATCAGGTATATTGTTGACAATAGGTTTTATGCTTTGATTCTACAATTTTAGCTTAAAAAAACCTGGTTTTTCCTGATCAAATCTATAAAGAATGAAAAAACCACTCTTTTATTTGAAAGAATTATTGGCCACCTTTTGGTTTCTGCCGGTGTTGATTATGTGCTTTTCGGTTTTCTTAGCCATCGGTTTGGTATATCTGGATCGCATGGTTACTATTTCTTATGATGGCTGGCTTCGTTTTTTTCTAGTTTACCATTCAGATTCTGCACGTAGTATTTTGTCCACGATTTCAGGTGCTATGATCGGTGTGGCTGGAACTGTTTTTTCAGTAACACTTGTGGCATTGACTTTGGCATCTTCGCAGTTTGGACCAAGGCTTATCAAAAACTTTATGTATGTAAAGCTTAATCAGGTTGTTCTGGGCTCTTATATATCCACTTACTTATATTGTCTACTTGTTTTGAATGCTGTTAAAGACAGTGACGATTATAGTTTCATTCCTTCGATTTCTATTTTTGCTGCGATTTTGGCTGCAGTGGCAAACATCATTTTGCTCATAGTATTTATCCATCAAATCGCAATCAGCATTCAGGCAGATAAAGTGATTTCTGAGATTTCGGATTTTATTTCAGAACAAGTAAATACCTTGTTTCCCGAAAATATGGGAGAAGAGAAAGAAGGCGAAGATATTGATACTTTAGTAGCCATTTCAGCTTATAAAATCCGGACATCAATAAAATCACCCAAAAGCGGATATTTTCAATACATCGACAGTAATACATTGATGGAAGTCGTAGCTGAGCAAAAAGCATTATTGGAGTTGAATTACCGTCCGGGTAGTTATTTGGTAAAAGGTTTGGAAATAGCCATTTTTTATACAAATAAAAAATTGGAGGAAGAAGTGGTGGAAAAACTGTTAGGACAATTTGTAATCGGGAAAACCAAGACAGCTCAACAAGATCTTGAATACTCTATACATCAGATGGTGGAAATTGCTGCGAGAGCCCTTTCACCTGGAGTTAACGATCCCTTTACGGCAATAGCTTGTATTGATAACTTAACTACTACTATGTGTTATTTAGCACAGGCTAAATTCCCTTCAAAGTATCGGTTTGATGAAGAAGGTTCTCTCAGAATAATAGCTGACATTTTGGATTTTGAGGGGGTTTTAGATGCTGCTTTTAATCAAATACGGCAATTTTCCACCGGTAGTACGGCAGTCATCATCAGGTTGATGGAAGCTTTGAAAACCATACTTGAATTTACAAGTAAAAAAAATTACAAAAATGCAGTAATCAAGCATGCTGAGATGGTTCTAGCCCTGGGAGAGAGAGAGATCAAAGAAAAAAATGACCTCGATGATCTTAGAAAACGAGCCGAAAAAATTTTGAAGAAAAAAGAAGCCTGAATCAAGAGCCAAGAAGCCAGAAAGAAGAGACAAAGCCTTTCCCGAGACTTAAGATTTTTCAACCAATTTACATGATCAATTTTTTCTTTTTCCAATCAAGTCCAAAACCCCTCAGGCTTTCCCCAACTTCGTCCGCCCACGAACAAAATTGTTCGGGATAAGGAGCATTTCTGCCAATTATAGGCCTGTTTTTGCCTTTTTTGGTCCATTGGACTTGGCACGGGGATTGGCTAGTACCAGTTATTCAAAAATGTTTTTCTAAATACAGGTTTTTCCATGAATTTAACCAAAAAAGAAAATGCTTAAAAACTACATCAAAATCGCCTGGAGAAACCTAGTAAGGAATAAATCCTTCAGCTTAATCAATATCCTTGGTTTGGCGGTCAGTATGTCTATTTGTTTGCTGATTATTATGATCGTGATGGATCAGTATAGCTATGATTCCTACCATAGCAAAAAGGATAGAATCTACAGGGTACATACTACAGAATACCAAACTAGTCAAGGAGAAATAGCAAGTTCGGCAATGCCAATGGCGGAAAAGCTAGAAAGCGAGTATCCGATCATTGAATGGGCTGCTGCGATCAATAGTGAAATCGGAGGAGATATCATCTATGAGGAGAAATTTGCATCGGGTGGAGGTTATTTTGCTGATGAAAATCTTTTCAAAATACTTGATTTTTCTTTCAAAGAAGGAGATCCAGTAACAGCATTGAAGGAACCGTTTTCGATGGTGATTACTTCTGAATTGGCAGAAATTCTGTTTAAAAATGAATCAGCCCTTGGCAAAACTGTTGCTTTTAAGGATAAAGATATGAGGGCTACCGATATAGAGGAAGGTAATTTTGAAACTGATTTCGGTTACTTTACCATCACAGGGGTTCTCAACCCCAATCCCGGGAAAACCCATTTGCCGTTCAAACTTTTGGCCTCCTTGAGTACAATGAAATCCCTGCCAAAAGGCTCTGTAATGTCAGAAGACGAGCATGATTGGAACAACGTATGGACCAATTATACTTACGTGCTTTTGGAGGAAGGACATGACAAAAGTGACTTTCAGTCCATTTTGGATAAAGTTTCGGAAGAAATTTATGGGTCAAAATTTGAGGATAAACATTCTTTTAAAGCCGTTGCATTGGGTGAAATAAACCCTATGGGTATAATTGGAAACATTACACATGTTGGTATTCCAAAAGTAGTCCTATTGATATTGGTGGTGCTATGTATCATTGTAATGATTTCTGCCTGCCTGAACTATACCAATATGTCCGTAGCCAGGGCACTCACCAGGATCCGCGAAGTAGGCATCAGGAAGGTTTCAGGCGCAAGCAAAACCCAGATTTTTGTGCAGTTTATAACCGAGGCAGTAGTTATTTCCCTCTGTTCATTGGTCTTGGCCTTTGTCCTTCTTCAGTTACTCCAAAAAGGAGTAGCAGGAATGACTTTTGATAAGTATCTCAAGATTTCCTTTGAGCAAAATTTATCTGCTATATTGATTTTTATAGGTTTCAGCATTGTTGTTGGGGTTTTGGCCGGGATACTTCCTGCATCTTATGTGTCCAAACTGAATCCCATAAACCTGTTCAACAAGCTTAGTGGTGTCAGATTGTTCAAAAACCTGAGGCTACGAAATATCCTTTTGGTAGTCCAATTTTCCATTTCGCTGATTTTCATCATTTCAGTGGTTCTGATAAAATCACAATCCATGCATATGTTGAATTTCGAATATGGATTTGAAAAAGACAACATTGTTACCGTTAAACTCTATAATCCTGAGAACTATTCCAGATTTGCCCAGGCGATAGCTTCCAACCCATCAGTAGTTGAAGTTGGAGCTACATCCCTACTACCGGCAGGAGGTTGGAATTTTGGAAGTGAGGTGGTGAATCCTGATTTTCCTTTGGATAGTATTTCCACCAATTTCTTTGATATCAATTCCTCAGCCGTAGACGTTTTTGAATTGGAAATTTTGGCTGGAATCAACCTTCCTGCTGAAGGAAGTCCGAATTTGGTATTGATAAATGAAAAGTCTGTGGGTGAATTCAAATTCGGAAGTATAGAAGAAGCAGTCGGCAAGCAATTTACTATAAACAATTACGGTGAATACCAAAATCTGCAGGTAGCAGGAGTGGTCAGGAATTTTCAGTTTCTTCCTTCAATGAGGGAAATGGAAAGCTTGGTATTGCGAAACAGGGAAGACCAAATGGGCTTTGCTTTGGTCAAAATTTCAAACCAAAATCAAGCTGAGACACTTGCAGCGTTGGAATCATCCTGGAAAGAAGTGAATCCAAATTCCAAATTTTCTTACAAATTCCTGGACGAGGAGCTTTTATTTATCCATCAGGTTTTGGGTGATGTATCTTCAGTTATTGGATTGATTTCTTTCTTGGCAGTATTTGTTTCTTGTTTGGGGCTTTTGGGTATGGCGATTTATACCGCCCAAACTCGGATCAAAGAAATCGGAATCCGAAAGACACTTGGGTCCAGTACTTCCCAGATCATCTATTTGTTGTCAAAAGCATTTTTGGTCTTACTGGGGATTGCTGTTTTGGTAGCAGTGCCTTCAGCCTATTTTATCAATAATTTATGGCTCAATTTCTTTGCCTCAAGGGTCAGTATTGGCGTTGTTCCGATCGGGATTGGTGTAGGGGCTGTTTTATTGGTCAGTCTGGGGATAATCTTTTCACAAGCTTATCGAGCGGCAACCATCAACCCCATCGAAAGCCTTAGAAATGAATAAAATCCATAATCTGCGAATTTGAAAATACTATCAAACGAAAATAAATTCTTCACAACTTCAATCCTTTTCCCAAAATGCTCAAGAACTATCTTATAATCCCCTGGAGAAATATCAATAGAAGCAAAGGTTATGCATTTATCAATATTGCAGGGCTTGGGATTGGAATGGCTGCATCCATCTTAATATTGATTTGGGTCCAATTCGAGCTTTCGGTTGATCGTTTTCATGAACATTCGGATCGGTTATATGCAGTATGGAGGAATGGTGAAAATCAAGGTGAAATTTTCACATGGGATTATACCCCTGCACCTTATGCGCCTGCTTTGAAATCTCAATTTCCTGAAGTGGATGAAGTGACCCGAATCACCGAATGGGATCCTCTGCTATTTACGGTAGGAGAGGATAGTTTTTACGAGGAAGCGACCTTTACCGAACCGGGATTTTTTAAGATGTTTAGTTTTGAGGCCATTGAAGGTGATCCTTCACAGGCTTTGGCTGATCCTGAAAGTATTGTTTTGACGGAGTCCGTTGCCAAAAAGCTTTTCGGAGAGGAGTCAGCATTGGGGAAAATAGTCATGCTTGAAAATGAAATAAGCCTTGAAGTAAAGGCAATTATTAAAGATTTACCCGAGAATACCAATTTTCCATTTACTGTATTTTGCTCATTCAAAAAAATAGAACAAATGGGTTGGGTAGATGATTACTGGGGAAATAATTCCTACCGGACATTTGCGATGCTTAACGAAAGAGCATCACTTGATGACTTCAATCAAAAGTTTAAAAACTTCACTGCCAACAATTCAGATTTCGACGATATTACTGATTTTCTATTTCCTTTCGAGGATTTACATCTTTATTCCAAGTTTGAAAATGGACAATCTGTAGGTGGCAAAATCGAATTGATACGGATGTTTGGAATTGTATCGATCATCGTGCTTTTCATTGCAGGGATAAATTTTGTGAATTTGAGTACAGCTCAGAGTGATATGCGGTCCAAGGAAGTTGGGATTAGGAAACTTTCGGGAGCAGGAAAAGGAATGCTGATCAGTCAATTTCTTGCTGAATCGACCTTGATTGTCGTTTCAGCTTATTTATTTTCTATTGTTATTGTATCCCTTATATTCCCTTGGTTCAAGGAACTGATCGGACAAAATCTGGAAAGTCCTTTTACCCAGCCTTTTTTCTGGGTGCTTTCAGCTGTTTATGTTTTGGTAATCGGCGTTTTGGCGGGAAGCTATCCGGCATTTTTGATGAGTTCATACCGGCCTGCCATTGCGATGAAATCAAAACTGAATACCAAAGAAGGATTTGGAGTGAAGCCAAGGGAAGTATTGGTTGTTTTTCAATTTGCAGTGGTGGTGATTTTGATTTCAAGTGTTTGGATCGTCAGAGATCAGATGAATTATGTCCAAAACCGTGACCTTGGCCTAAAAAAGGACAACCTGATTTTTCACCCGGTAACTCAAAATATGAGGACCAATAAAGGTGCCCTCCGGAACGAATTACCACATCATGATCAGGAATCAGTTCATCAGGCATTACAATGGGAACCTATGGGGACAATGCCTATTGGGAAGTCGCCTTTCCGAAGGAAGATGGAAGCAGATATATCCCGGAGAAGTATTTCAGATGTCTTTTTTGGATGAAACAATACAAGAGCAGGACAAATGAATCCGGTAGATACTTTAAAAGATGAATAAGGGAATTGATTAGAAATTTTGATCATTTAACTGGACTTCTAATCCAGGTCAAGATTTCAACAATGCCTTTTTATCTAAAATAAAATTCAATAAATACTGTCTAAATGTAATTAGGCGCTTGTTTTTATGTCATATTAAAATTTGAAGCCATGTTTAAAAACTACCTCATCATCGCCATCAGGAATATCAAGCGGAACAAGCTAAGGACTTTGGTACACGTATTGGGTCTTTCCTTGGGCATTGCCATCTGTCTGGTGATTTTTACAGTCGTGTGGCATGCTTATAGTTTTGACAGATTTCATGCGGATAGTGATAGGATTTTCAGAATCAATACTATGGAAGAATGGGAACCGGGAAATGTTTTTCAGACTTCAGCTACCAATGGGCCTTTGGGAGAAGTGATTGATGAGGAACTTTCCTTTATAGAAAATAAGGGTAGGTTGTATACCCTGTACGAGACCATGGTGGTCATACCGGAGCAAAACAAAGTGATAGGAAGAAGTAACAGGGTGGCATTTTCCGATCCGGGATTTTTTGAGATTTTTCAACGAAATTGGCTTGCCGGTAATCCCCAAACTGCCTTACAGGAACCTTATTCTGCAGTGATTTCAGAGGCCAGTCTAAAGAAATACTTTCCTGGATTAGGGGCCAATGATATATTGGGGAAAGAAATACTCTGGATAGATGCCTCAGATTCCATTTATGCGCAGGTCCAAGGTGTTGTGGCGGATTATACTGAAAATACGGACTTTATTTTTACTGATTTTATTTCCTTCAGCACCATCGCCAAAAAAGAAAAAGAGGATTGGTATGGACTTCACAGTTGGACTAATCTCAATACCTCCAGTCAATTGTTTGTGAAAATTGGAGAAACTTCGAGTAAAGCCAATTTGGACGAAGGCCTTGCTGTTTTGGCAAAAAAATACTTCAGCGAACAGGATAGCCACCCGGATTTTATCGGAGAACCACTTGAGGAGATTCATTTTTCCGAGAACTATGATGATACTACCATTTCAAAAACACTTTTGAATGGGCTGATTTACATAGGCATCATAATTTTGCTTTTGGCCTGCCTGAATTTTATCAACTTGGAAACTGCATTGGCAATCAACAAGGCCAAGGAAGTGGGTATCCGAAAAACCTTGGGCAGCAACCGCGGTCAACTGGTATTTCAATTTTTGAGTGAAACTTTTGTTTTGGTGATTATAGCCTCCATGTTTTCGGTATTTATCGCCGATTTGATCAAAACTTATTTTGCGGATTATCTTCCTGCCAATTTTGAAGCTTCCTTCCTTAGTCCCTTGAGTTTAGCGTTCTTGGCATCTAATGCTATTGTATTGACTTTGGTTTCCGGATTGTATCCGGGTTTCGTTTTGGCCAATTACCAACCGCAGCGGGCGCTCAAGGGGGAATTGCATCATGAACATGGTTTTTCTTTTGGAGTGTTTCTAAGGAAAAATCTGGCAGTTTTGCAGTTTACCGCTTCCATCACTTTTATCATCATGGTCATGATTTTGACCAGCCAATTGAAATACATCAGCTCTCAGCCCTTGGGATTTGAAAAAGAAGCAGTATTGTACACGAATCTTCCATTTATGGGAGAAAGGTCCAAAAGAGAACTCTTGGCAGATAGAATCCGAAATGAAAGCTTTGTGGAAGGGGTAAGCTTGAGTAACAACTTGGTTTCTTCCAATGCCATTTGGACTTCGGATGCTTATGTGATGGTTGATTCCCTTGAGCAACAGCTCAATGTACATGTGATGAATGTGGATTCGGCTTTTGTGTCCGTTAACGGAATTCAAATGTTAGCTGGAAGGAAGGCCCATAATTTGGACAATGAAATATTGGTCAACCGGAACTTCCTTCAAGCCATGGGGGCCACCGATCCCCAGGAAGTGATAGGTCAGACGATTAACTTTCGGGCACAACAAAATACTATTGTAGGGGTAGTCGAAAATTTCAATGCCCGTAACCTGAAAGAGGAAATCATGCCTATGGTTTTGATTTACCAGCCTGAATACTATTTCCTACTTACCGCCAAAGTATCCAATCAACAAAATCTTGCCTACGCCAAGCAGAGATTGGAAACCTTGGTAGAGGAAGTGTTTCCTTATGAAGCTTCCGGATTTAATTTTATTGACGAGGTATTGGAGGGATTTTATGAAGAAGACAGAAAGATCCAAGGTGTCTTGGGTTTTGCAGCAGGAGTGGCCATCCTGATTTCTATTTTGGGACTGTTTGGTTTGTCCTCCTTTACTATTGCCCAAAGAACCAAAGAGGTCAGCATTAGAAAAGTTTTGGGTGCAGGCATAATTCAGATTATCGCTTTGGTCAGCAAACAGTATGTGTGGCTGGTCCTGATGTCTTTTGCCTTGGCGGCTTATCCAGCTTATTACCTGAGCAACATGTGGCTTCAGGAATATGCTTATCGCATTGAAATGCCTTATCTCTTGTATCCAGCAGTTGAACTAAACCTCCTTCGTCGGTAGTTTTTCTGTATTCCATCATAAAGGCCTGATTTTTAACAATATGTATTAAATTTATTCCATGTTCAATCTTTAACTAATTTAATCATGGAAAAAAAAGTTTGCGCCAGAGGATGTATGAGGAGATGTCCTACAGACATTATTCTCCCAGAAGCATCAAGACCTATCTTAGCCTGGTATCTGTAGTATCAGCTCATTTTGGAAAAAGTCCGGATCTGATCAGTATCCCCGAATTAAAGGACTACCTTTTTAAAAGGATCAGTTTGGACGGACTTTCGGTATCAAGCATCAACCAGACAATCAGTGCCTTTAAAATACTTTTCAAAGACGTGCTTGAAAGAGATTGGGATACTATCAGGATCAAACGGCCAAGACGTCCCAAGCTGCTTCCGGTTGTATTCTCAAAGGAAGAAGTGTCGCTTATCCTTAAGAGTATCAGGAACAGAAAGCACTATTGCCTGATAGCCCTTACCTACGCCTCGGGGCTCAGGCTTGGTGAGGTGATCAGTCTCAAGCCCGGCGATATAGACAGTGACAGGATGCAGCTTAAAGTGAGGGGAGGCAAGGGATACAAGGACAGGTATACCCTTCTGCCCCATAAGTTACTGGTACAGCTTCGGGATTACTTCAAAAGCTACCGTCCGGTTACTTATCTCTTTGAAGGGCAGGTGCCGGGAAAGCCATACAGCGAAAAAAGCGCACAGTCTGTTCTGAAAAAGGCCATGGAATGTGCCGGAATAACAAAGCATGCCTCTTTCCATACCCTGCGGCATTCCTTCGCCACGCACCTGCTCGAGCAGGGGACCAATGTCAGGATAATCCAGGAACTCCTGGGACACAGATCCCTTAAGACCACTACGGTCTACCTGCATATCTGCAATCTGGATCCGGCCCTGATCAAAAGTCCCCTGGATGAGCTTTGATGGATGCTGTCAACAAGAGGAATGGTGGGGCCGAACTCTCAACAGTCCTGGATTCCCAAAAGGAGGTCTTCCTGTCGCAGAAGCATCTGTGCCCTGATCAGAGAAAGGCCTTTAACGACATCCTCCATTGCCGGACATCACAAATGGGCTCACACAGTCTCTGTTGTGACTCCTGCGGTACGGTCAAAGTCTGCTATAACAGCTGCAGGAACCGTCACTGTCCGAAGTGCCAGTACATCAAGCAGCAGTTGTGGGTGGAAAAGCTAAAGTGCAGGCTTCTGCCTGTCAGGTACTTTCACGCCGTGTTTACGGTTCCTGAGTTTCTCAATCCATTGTTCTACATCAACCAGAGGTTCTGTTACAACCTGCTCTTTGAATGTTCCGCAAAAGCAGTAAAGAAGACTGCCCTGAACCCGGCATTTCTGGGAGTCGAAAGCGGCTGTCTGTCGGTACTCCACACTTGGGGCCAATCCCTGAACTACCACCCCCACATCCATATGCTGGTTCCTGCAGGAGGGCTTGACAGTGACGGGATGCAGTGGCTGTATGCCGGCAAAAAGTTCTTCGTTCCGGTAAAGGCCCTTTCGGCTGTGTTCCGGGGACTGTTCATGGAAAGGCTTCTGGGAGCACTGGAGGATAACCTTCTCAGGATACCCGAAGGTCAAAAAGAGCTGTTTGCCGATATCAATAGTCTGAAAAGGGAATCTTACGCAAAGATGTGGAATGTCTATATCAAGAAGACCTTCAGGGGGGCGGGCCAGGTGGTCAGCTACCTTGGCAGGTACACCCACAGGGTAGCGATCAGCAACAGCCGTATTCTGGATACAGATGGTGAAACCGTAAAATTCAGGTGGAAGGATTACAGGGACAACAAAACCAAAACCATGTTGCTTGCCTGTTCCGAGTTTGTCAGAAGATTTATGCAACATGTACTGCCAACAGGCTTCTACAAAATCCGCTATTACGGCATCTTGGCCTCGGCCAACAGCAACACCAAAATGAATGAATGTTTCAGGCTGTTGAACATAACAAGGGAGGTGTCATTTTACCATGGGCTGAGCACCTACGAGGTGATGGAGGAGATTTTCGGAGAAGAGATGTTCAGGTGTAGCTGCTGCAAGAACGGAAGGATGGTCTTTGCCACGCCCGAAGGAAAAGCAAATGGTCCCTGAATGAAAAAGCAGGGATGAAGTTCTTTGAAAAGCTGAAAGAAAAACAAAACAGAGGTTCTGTTACAGGGAAAGGTATGCCCGGTCCCAAACAAAATTTCCGGGTAAAAAAGCGGAATCCGTCCAAAACTTCAGGACAATGGTCCAAAACCAGACAAAACCTTCAAAGCAAAGCAGATAAATACCCATAGGTGTAGCACGGCTTAGTCCAACTATGTTTTAAACGCAATCTTGAAACGCCAATTTATTTTGGCTATTTTTTTGGCTAGATTGCGTCTAAAACACTTTACGTTGGGTTTGGGGTTCTTGTATTGGCCCTACTTGTGGTCGGATTTCATTCACTTGGAGTTGCAAAAACCAATCCGGCAAAGGTTTTGAAAAGCGAATAGTGAACTTATGTACCAAGTACAAAGTACGATGTACAATGTATTTGGTCTGTTCAAAAACTAAGAAGCATTTCCTGATTATTGGAAGGTGGAAAAACAAAAAGCTTGTAAGAAAATGTCAAATAAAATCAACAGGTACAATTCTGAATCGAGTTCCATCTCATGGTACTTGGTACATGGTACATCTTGTCCGCCGTGGCGGATTGTACAAATACCAAAACCCATCAAACTAAACCAAAACCCAAACCCATGCTAACAAACATCCTCAAAATCGCCCTGAGAAGCTTTTGGAAGACCAAGGGTATCTCCATCATCAATGTCCTGGGTTTATCTTTGGGCATTGCCCTTTGTCTGATCATTGCCCTTTTTGTTCGTAATGAACTGAGTTATGACAAACATTTTCCGAATGCGGAGCGGATTTATCGGGTGACATCTGATATTGTCTTTGGCGGAAATGCCATGAATATGACTTATGCTCCTGCACCCATGGCAGATGCTTTGGTGGAAGAGATACCGGAAGTGGAGGCTTCTGTCCATTTCAGAAATCAGGGTTCTTTTTTGATCAAAAGGTATGAGGACAACATCAAAGAAAACAAGGTGATCTTTGCCGGCAAAGACTTTTTGAAAGTGTTTGATATTCCTTTGGTTCAGGGCAATAAAAAGGGAGCTTTGGAAGAGCCAAATACGATGATGATCAGTCAGACCATGGCGGATAAGTTTTTCAAAGGAGAAAATGCTGTGGGGCAAAGTTTGGTTCTTGACAATAAGACGGATTACAAAATCACTGCTGTCTATGAAGATATACCGGAAAACAGCCATTTCGATTTCCATGTTTTGCTGGCAGCAGAGGGACTGTCAGAAGCAAAGTCCGGACAATGGCTGGGAAATAATTTTCAGACCTATATCTTAGCAAAACCTGGTGCTGATATAAAGGAAATGGACCAAAAAATCGCTTCTATGACTGAAAAGCATATGACGCCTGTCCTTAAACAGGTTATGGGGGAAGATTTTACTTTGGAAATGTTCAAGGCCAGCGGCAATAAGGTGGAGTATGCCTTGCAACCTTTGTTGGATATTCATTTACACAGTGATTTGTTAGGGGAGTTTAAGGCAAATTTTTCAATTACCTATGTGTATTTGTTTGTTGCTATTGCGGTATTTATATTACTGATTGCCTGTATTAATTTTATGAATCTGGCAACTGCCAAATCATCCAACCGGGCCAAGGAGGTAGGAGTCAGAAAAAGTATGGGATCGGATCGCAAGGATTTGTTTTTTCAGTTTATGATGGAGACTTTTCTGATGAGCTTGATTTCTTTTTCTATGGCAATTTTTATTGCTTCAATATTACTTCCTTTCTTCAATGACTTGGCAGGTAGAAATTTAAAGTTACCATTTGATGAATTCGGTTTTTATGCCAGTCTACTTTTGGGAGCGATCCTAGTAGGTTTTATTGCAGGCATTTATCCGGCCTTTTTCCTTTCAGGATTTAAGCCTGTTAAAGTATTGAAAGGGGATGTGTCCAGTGGAATGAAGAGTGCCAGAGTTCGAAGTTCTTTGGTGGTCTTTCAATTTTCCATTTCGATTATCCTGATTTTCTGTACGATAGTGCTGTTTTCCCAGATGAATTTTATTCAGAACAAAAATCTGGGATTCAATAAAGATCAAATCATCATGGTGCATGATCTATATGCTCTGGGAAGTCAAAAACAAACTTTTAAGCAGGAAATATTGGGAAGTTCAATGATCGAGAAAGGCACATTGAGTGGTTTTCTACCAGTCTCGGGAACCAACAGATCTGATAACCCTTGGTGGGTGATGGGGAGGGATATCCAAGACCAGGAAAATTTGGTCTCGATTCAAAATTGGCAGGTAGATTTTGATTATGTCAAGACCCTAGGAATGAAGATCGTCCAAGGAAGGGACTTCTCAATGGATTTTCCTTCTGACTCTTCGGCTGTAATTATCAACGAGACTGCCATAAAGAATTTCAATTTTGAAGGAGATCCAATAGGGCAAAAAATTACGACATTTTCAGGAAACAACGTTACCGGCTTGAACACTGATGATTTGGAAGTAAAAACGGTGATAGGGGTAGTTGAAAATTTTCATTTCGAATCCCTAAAGGAAAACATTGGAGCGGTTATGCTCTTTGTGGATCCAAATCCTTCCGGTATTGCTTCTTTTAAATTCAAAGCCGCAGATGTTTCCGAGGTGCTTCAATTGGTGGAGGACAAATGGAAGGCATTGGCGCCGGGACAGCCTTTTACCTATGAATTCTTGGATGACAGGTTTGAAGCGATGTATGCTTCAGAGACCAGGATAGGGAAGGTTTTTGCAGCATTCACCGGATTTGCGATTTTTATTGCTTCTTTGGGATTGTTTGCATTGACAGCCTTTACCGCCGAACAGCGCCGTAAGGAAATCGGGATAAGAAAAACACTGGGGGCTACGACAGCTAATATTGTTTTTCTGCTTTCTAAAGAATTTACAAAATTGATATTGTTTGCATTTGTCATTGGAGCCCCTTTGGCCTGGTGGGGGATGAAAAAATGGTTGGAGGATTATCAGTATAAGATAGATTTGGGCTGGGTGATCATCTTCTTTGCAGGAGCAATGGTATTCTTGGTTTCCTGGATTACAATGGGGATCCAATCGCTCAAAGCAGCAAATGCCAATCCTGTAGATTCTTTGAGAGGGGAGTAGGGATAGGGTAGATGAAGAGCCAAGAGCCAAGAGGCAAGAGACAAGAGCCAAACAAGAGCCAAGAAGAGGCGAGACAGGGGTATGTTGGAAAAGGGCAAGGTGAAATTTCCACCGTCATTGTGAAAGGAGCTTGTTGAATCCTAACTTATATGAGAATACAAATGCGGATTGAAGAATCTCTGACCTTAAAAATGCGGTGAAATGGGGAGGCGAGAAAGACAATTCTGGAAATGGGATAGTTGAAATTTTCATCGTTATTCAGAAAGGACCTTGTTGAATCTTAAATTATTGAAAAATCTACATCCTCAAGTTTTCTTTAAACTTTTGACTCAAATGTTTACCTTTGCTCCTTCTTCAAAAAAGGCTTCAAAAAACAGCACATGATCCTCTTTTTCCAATCCCCTCAAGCATTGATTTACGCCGTTCAGGCAAACCACCCGATAAACAAACAAGATATTGATAAGCTGATTTGGCTCTTTGGAGAGGCAACACCAATAGCTTCTGAGAAAATCGATGGTTTGTTTGCCGGACCAAGAAAAGAAATGATTACTCCTTGGTCTACCAATGCGGTGGAAATTACCAGGAATATGGGAATTGAGGGTATTCAAAGGATAGAGGAGTATTTCTCGATTACCGAAAAGGACAGCATTGACCCGATGTTACAAAAAAAATATCAGGGACTCGATCAGGATATTTTTGACATCCATCTACAGCCGGAAAAGATAATTCCCGTTCTTGATATCAAAGCTTATAGCCAAAAAGAAGGTTTGGCTCTAAGTCAGGAAGAAGTAGATTACCTTGAAAATGTCAGCAAGGAACTTGGAAGGCCACTCACAGATTCAGAAGTTTTTGGATTTTCACAGGTCAACTCAGAACATTGCCGTCACAAGATATTCAATGGATCTTTTGTCATCAATGGTGAAGAAAAAGATAAGACCCTTTTTCAACTGATCAAAGAAACCTCCAAAAGGCATCCGAATAAAATTGTTTCAGCATATAAGGACAACGTAGCTTTTATAGAGGGTCCCAAAGCCCAGCAGTTTGCACCAAAGACGCAGGACAAACCTGATTTTTTTGAACCGGAAACCATAGAAACAGTCATTTCTTTAAAAGCAGAAACCCACAATTTCCCTACTACAGTGGAGCCCTTTAATGGTGCGGCTACCGGTTCAGGTGGTGAAATCAGAGATAGGATGGCAGGGGGAACTGCTTCAATTCCTTTGGCAGGAACAGCGGTTTACATGACTTCTTATCCACGAACTGAAGCCGGCAGAAGCTGGGAAAAAAATCTTCCGGAAAGAAAATGGTTATACCAAACTCCGATGGATATTCTGATCAAAGCCTCCAATGGAGCATCAGATTTTGGTAATAAATTCGGACAGCCCTTGATTTGCGGTTCGGTATTGACCTTCGAACATGATGAGGAGGGAAAAGCCCATGGATTTGACAAAGTCATCATGATGGCTGGCGGAATAGGATTTACAAGAAAAGAATACGCCAAAAAGAAAGAACCTATAAAAGGGGATAAGATCATTGTCATGGGCGGTGATAATTATCGTATCGGAATGGGTGGCGGTGCTGTATCTTCTGTGAATACAGGTGAATTCAGTAATGCCATCGAATTGAACGCCATTCAACGTTCAAATCCTGAGATGCAGAAAAGGGTTTCCAATGTAATCCGTGCCATGGCAGAAAGCCATGAAAACCCAATTATCTCCATCCATGACCACGGCGCGGGAGGGCACCTAAACTGTCTTTCTGAATTGGTGGAAAGTACAGGAGGCACCATCCATATTGATCAGCTTCCTGTCGGTGATCCGACGCTTTCGGCAAAAGAAATAGTCGGCAATGAATCACAGGAAAGAATGGGTCTGGTAGTGCATGAAAAAGATGTGGACCTTTTACAGCGGATTTCTGCAAGAGAAAGGGCCCCGTTTTATCTAGTGGGTGAAACTACCGGAGACATGCATTTCAAATTTGAAAACAGCAAAACCGGGGAAAAACCAATTGACTGGAATCTGGCATATATGTTCGGATCCTCTCCAAAGACCATTTTGGAGGATACTCCGATCCAAACTGACTATGCAAGACCTGAATACTCGGTATCCCAATTAAAATCTTATATAGAGCAGGTGCTTCAATTGGAAGCTGTGGCCTGTAAGGATTGGTTAACCAATAAGGTAGATAGGTCTGTAACCGGTAGGGTAGCCAAACAGCAGACCACAGGAGAAATTCAGTTGCCATTGAATAATGTTGCTGTAATGGCTTTGGATTTCACCGGAAATAAGGGAATAGCCACCTCCATTGGGCATGCACCAGTGGCCGCTATGGCCAATCCTGAAGCAGGTTCCCGGTTGGCAATTGCAGAAGCTTTGACCAATTTGGTTTGGGCACCGATTACAGATGGATTGGCAGGCATATCGCTCAGCGCCAATTGGATGTGGCCGGCTAAGAATCCTGGAGAGAATGATCGCCTTTACCGTGCAGTGGAAGCGATTTCCGATTTTTCTATTGAATTGGGAATCAATGTGCCAACTGGTAAAGACTCCCTTTCCATGACCCAAAAATATCCTGAAGGGAAAACGGTATATTCTCCGGGAACAGTGATTATTTCAACAGTAGGGGAGTGTTCTAACCCTAAACTGACGGTATCTCCCGACTTGAAACCTGTAGCAGGTTCAAAAGTTTATTATATAGATTTTTCAAAAGACACAGCCAAATTAGGAGGTTCAAGCTTTGCCCAATCCTTGAATAAGATAGGCAATGAAACCCCCGATGTGACCGACGGTCAATATTTTGCCAAAGCATTTATGGTTGTCCAGAAATTGATCGAAAAACGTGAGGTTCTGGCAGGACATGATATTTCCTCAGGTGGAATCATTACGGCTTTGTTGGAAATGTGTTTTCCTTCCAAGAAAGTAGGTCTTAAGGTGAAAACGAAAAGATTACCTGAACAAGATTCCGTTAAGGCGCTTTTTGCCGAGAATCCGGGTGTTTTGATTCAGGTAAGAAATTCAGAAAGGACAAGAGCAGTATTGGAAAATTATGGATTGACCTATATTTCTTTGGCCGAAGTGACTTTGGATGGAAAAGTTTCTTTGGAACGGACAGGATTGACCCTTGATGTAGCCGAAATGCGTGACACTTGGTTCAGGTCCTCTTACTTATTGGACAAAAAACAGAGCGGTGACCAATTGGCTTTGGAAAGATTCAATAATTACAAAAACCAGTCTCTCTTTTATAATTTTGGAAAGAACTGGGAAGGCACTTTTGATGCCTTTGGTTTGAATCCTTACAGAAAAGAATCTTCCGGAAAAGTCGCAGCCATCATCCGTGAAAAGGGTGTGAACGGAGACCGTGAGATGGCTTACTCTTTATGGTTGGCGGGTTTTGACGTCAAGGATGTACACATGACCGACCTGATTACCGGGCGGGAAAACCTTGAGGATGTTCATATGATCGTATTTGTAGGAGGTTTTTCCAACTCAGATGTGTTGGGTTCAGCCAAAGGTTGGGCAGGGGCATTTCTTTACAATGAAAAAGCAAAAAGTGCTTTGGATAATTTTTATGCAAGAAAAGACACCCTCAGCTTAGGAGTCTGTAATGGTTGTCAGTTGATGGTGGAGTTGGGTTTGGTGACGCCTGACCATGATGTCAAACCAAAGATGTTGCATAATGCCAGCCATAAGTTTGAATCGATTTTTGTCAATGTCAATATCCCGGAAAACAATACCGTGATGTTCAAAAGTCTTGCCGGGCAGCGTTTGGGTGTATGGGTGGCACATGGAGAAGGTAAATTCCAATTGCCTAAGCCAAAAGATACCTACCATATCGGAATGACCTACAGCTATGAAGCCTATCCTGGCAATCCTAACGGGTCCGATTATGCTGTTGCAGGTATTGCTTCGGAGGATGGAAGGCACTTGGCCATCATGCCCCATATAGAGCGTTCCCTTAAACCCTGGAACTGGCCCTACTATCCATCAGAAAGACAAGACGATGAAATCAGTCCTTGGGTGGAAGCTTTTGTGAATGCGTTTAAGTGGGTGGGGAAGAAATAAAGAAGAGGTTTGTTTCCCGCTAAGGCGAAAAGAAAGATTTAAATCCCACAAAGACACAAAGGCACAAAGAAAATTAAATAAGTGCCTTGGTGTTTTTAAAGATAGCCATCGATTTTTCTATGGATACCTTCTTTGATTAAATTCACCTTGAAATTAATTAGGAGACCTAATTTAATATCTTTCAATCTCATATAGGTCAATAGCATTTTATGGTGAACTTTATCCAATTGTTCTATAGACTTTAATTCTATTATGAGTTTATCTCCCAAAATCAAATCCGTTCTAAATCCTTTGTCAAAAATGCGTTCTTTATATTTAATCTTGACTTTTTCTTGACGGGTAAACGGGATTTGTCTCTCAGATAATTCAAATGCGAAGATTTCTTCATAAACACTTTCAATTAATCCAGGGCCCAATTCTTTGTGGATTTGGTAGGCTATGTCAACTGCCTCTCTAGCCAATTCATTTTCAGTCATATTTATAAAAGTTATGTTGGAAAAATTCTTTTGATTCAATTGTAAGACTCAATTTACAAAATCCAATAATCCCATGAAAAAAATCTTTGTGTCTTAGTGCCCTTTGTGGGAACCAAATTTTTTGCGTCTTTTTTAAAGGATTTGCGCCCTTTCTTCCTATTTTTAAGCCATGCAAATGACTACCGCTTTTGATATCCCGGAGGGATCACCCAAGATCAATCACCAATCAGTTTTATTCTCTATAGGCTCCTGCTTTTCGACTGTTATAGGAGATAAGCTTTCGGAAAGGAAATTTAATATCATCAACAATACTTTTGGAACGCTGTTCAATCCTGTTTCTATTTGTCAGGTATTGGAAGATTCGGTATTGGAAATGCCCATGAATTCAGAGATGGTATTGGTAAGGGATGGGTTGTATCTTCACTTTGGGATGCATTCCGATGTGGTGGGATTTAGTCAGGATTCCCTGGAAAGGTTGATCCATAAAAAACAAGCGCAGGCAAAAACCCAGCTTGAAAAGGCAACACATATCTTCATTACATTTGGCACAGCTTGGGTATATGAGCATGAAAAATCAGGACAGATTGTAGCCAATTGCCATAAAAGACCTGCTGATCAATTTGAAAAGCGTTTGCTACACCCTGAGGAAATCCAAAAGGATTTTGCAGGATTTTTCAATATCCTCCGACAGGTAAATCCTGGTGTGAAAGTTATTTTAACAGTCAGTCCAGTCAGACATACCAAAGATGGTATTCCTGAAAACCAACTGAGCAAAAGCATCTTGCGATTGGCTGCGCATGATTTGACTGAAACTTATGATTTTGTGCATTATTTTCCGAGTTATGAGATTATGATGGATGAGTTGAGGGATTATCGTTTTTATAAAGAAGACATGATTCATCCAAGTGCGCAAGCGGAGGATTATATTTGGGAAAGATTTTTAAAGACTTGGGTGGATCCCAAAGCCCTGCCTTTGATTCAGGAATTCGAAGGAATCAAAAAGGATTTGGCACATAGGCCCTTCAATCCCGATAGCCCTGCCCACTTAAAATTCCTTGAAAACCTCCAAAAGAAATTGGAAAAGTATAGCAGGGATTATGACTTTTCTAAGGAAATGGATCAGTTGCGGAAGCAGGTGCAGCAGAGGAAGTAGAGGAGAAGCGAGAAGCGAGAGGCGAGAGGTCAGAGACAAGAACCAAGAACCAAGAGACAAGAACCAAAGCCTGTCGCGATGAATATTGGGGAGAGAGGTCTTGGCACCTTAAGGCGGAATAGATGTCTCCTACCGTCGACATGACAAGGTGAAGTCTTTGACACTTTTGAAACTAAAATAGTGTTTAAGATAATCAAACAGCGTGTCCTTGTCACCTCGACGACAGGAGAGGTCTATTTCGAGGTTTTAGGGATATCTGAAATCTATTTTGGAAAAAGACTTTGCCTTGTCACCTCGACGACAGGTCTTGTCCGCCGTGGCGGAAGAGGTCTACATACCTTAAAGCTTTACAGATTTCTCTCTACGTTCGAAATGACAAGGAGAGGTTTAATGCCAGTAGCGATCCATCAAAACAAGGACAACATTCCAATTTAATCCCGATAGCTACTGGACTATAAATCGACAGTCTAAAATCTAAAATCTTCACCTACCAACCCATGAACCAACTCATCCACTCCCAATCCCCTTATCTCCTCCAACACGCCCATAATCCTGTGGAATGGTATCCTTGGGGTACAGAGGCTTTGGAGAAATCGAGACGGGAGAATAAGCCCATAATCGTAAGCATAGGCTACTCGGCTTGCCATTGGTGTCATGTGATGGAGAAGGAGAGTTTTGAAGATGAGGCAACGGCGGATATTATGAATGCCCATTTTGTCTGCATCAAGATTGACCGGGAAGAAAGGCCTGATTTGGACAATATCTATATGGATGCCATTCAGACCATGGGATTGAACGGGGGTTGGCCCCTTAATGTTTTTTTGATGCCTGACCAAAAACCTTTTTATGGTGGTACCTATTTTCCCAATAAGCAATGGAAGGAACTGTTGCAGAATATTGCCAATGCTTATCAAAATCATTATGACCAATTGGCAGAAAGTGCGGAAGGTTTTGGAAGGAGTCTTGGGAGATCCGAATTGGAAAAATATGGAATCAGTCCGGAAAAAGCAGATTTATCTAAGGAGGAACTCGAAGCTGCAGTCCAAAAACTTGAAGCCCAATTTGATAGGGAATGGGGCGGTTTGAACCGAAAACCCAAATTTCCGATGCCGGCCATTTGGTCGTTTTTATTGGATTATGCTTTATTGAAAAATGATCAGTCATTATTGGACCATGTCTTTTTCACTTTGAAGAAAATCGGCATGGGCGGGATATATGACCATCTTCGGGGCGGTTTTGCCAGGTATTCCGTTGATGGGGAGTGGTTTGCTCCACACTTTGAGAAAATGCTGTATGACAATGGACAATTGATGGAACTCTTCGCCAAAGCTTATCAGGTCAGCAGAGAGGATTTTTTTAAGGAAAAAGTCATGGAAACCATCCATTGGCTGGAATCGGAAATGTTGCAGGAAGAAGGCGGATTTTATGCTGCCCAAGATGCGGATTCGGAAGGGGTAGAAGGGAAATTCTATACTTGGACTTATGATGAACTGGAAGCCATAGCCGGAGAGAATCTGGTTTGGTTAAAAAAATTATACAACCTCAAATATCAGGGAAATTGGGAAGAAGGAGTCAATATCCTTTTTCAGACCAAAGTTTACCAAGAATTGGCTGCAGCCGAAGGATTATCTGAATCCGCTTATCTCATCAGGTTGTATAAGCTAAAAGCTAAACTTTTGGAAGTAAGGAATAAAAGAATCTATCCCGGTCTCGATGACAAAGTATTGAGTGGCTGGAACGGACTGATGATTTCCGGACTGGTGCAGGCATATCTGGCAACAGGAGAGGAGAAAGCCAAAAAATTAGCCTTGAACAATGGTCAATTTCTCTTGGTAAACATGTTCAAAGATGGTGTTCTTTATCGTTCCTACAAAAACGGGAAAGCTTATACCCCCGCATTTTTGGAGGATTATGCTTCGGTGATTCGCGCATTTATTGCTTTATATCAATTGGATTTTGAAACCAAATGGATCCTTAAAGCCAAAGAACTCTTGGACCTGGTATTGGTACAATTTTATGATGAATCAGACGGATTTTTCTTTTTCAATAATCCCAAAGCAGAAAAACTGATTGCGAATAAAAAGGAACTGTTTGACAATGTAATCCCGGCCTCTAATTCCATCATGGCCCGAAACCTGCAGGATCTGGGCTTGTATTTTTACAACGATCACTATCTCGAAATTGCAGAGAAAATGTTGGGGGCCATGAAAAAGCTGATCATCACAGAACCGGGTTTTTTGTGCAATTGGGCATCTTTATACCTCAGTTCTTTGGTTCCAAAAGCCGAGGTGGCAATTTTGGGAAAGGATGCCAAACAAAAAGCAAAAGCGCTCCAAGGACAGTATTTGCCCAACTATGTTTTATCAGTGACAGCAGATGTCGGAGAAAATATTCCCCTTTTGGAATTTAAAACAGCAGATTCTGATGGAAATGCCTTAATTTACGTTTGCTTCAATAAGGCCTGCCAAAAGCCGGTCACCACTGTTGATGAAGCATTGGCACAATTTCCAACTTTAGCCTGATAATCCTTTTGGAGAGTTTATTCGGAGACTTATACGATACTGATGACAGCAAAACAAACCTTTTTGCGGATATCATTTTGCCTGTTCCCATCCCGAAGATGTTTACCTACAAAATCCCCAGAAACCTTTCTGAGGACATTGGGATAGGATTCAGGGTGATTGTTCAGTTCGGAAAGAAAAAGGTACTTACAGGAATTATCGGAAAAGTCCACCAAAAACCTCCCGTGGCCTATGAAGCCAAACCAATATTGGATATTCTGGACAATCATGCCACTGTCAATCCCTTGCAGATCAGATTTTGGGCCTGGATGTCGGAATATTACTGTTGCCATATCGGCGAGGTGATGAATGCAGCCCTGCCCTCAGGCCTTAAACTCAGCAGTGAAAGCAAGATTCAGATCAATCCCACGTATGATTCCGATACTTCTCCCTATCCCTTGGACGATAGGGAAGAAATACTCCTGCAGGCCTTGGCCAATAAAGAGGAAATGAGTTATGAGGATTGTGAAGCGGTCTTGGGAATCAAGTCCATTCATGGCATCATCAAAAGCCTAGTCATCAAGGAAGCCATATTGGTTTTTGAACAGGTCAAAGAGAAATACAGTCCAAAAGTGGAATCCCGCATCCGACTGGCAAAGGAATATGTGCAGGACAAAAGTCTTTTGGAAACCCTTTTCAATGAAATAGCTTCAAAACCTAAACAAGAGGAAATTCTGCTCAAATATCTTCAAGAGATTCCTGTATATAAAAAACCTGAACTCAACCAAAAAGGTCTTGACAAAAAGGTATTTACAGACGCTGGGCTTTCTGTTTCCTCCCTCAAAACCCTGATCAAAAACGGGATTTTGGAGGAATATAAAATCATCATCAGCCGCTTTGAGGAGATGGAAGGCAGTGAAGAGCAAATAGTTCTTTCTCCCCAACAACTTACGGCCCAACAGGAAATTAAAACCCAATTTGAGGAAAAGAATACAGTGCTCCTTCATGGTATCACCGGAAGTGGTAAGACGGAATTATATGTCACTTTGATCAAAGAAGCAATGGAAGGGGGTTCTCAGGTATTGTTGCTATTGCCGGAAATAGCCCTGACTACGCATATGGTGGGCAGGTTAAGACAGGTATTCGGCAGCAAGATGGGGGTGTACCATTCCAAATATTCTGACAATGAAAGGGTGGAAGTCTGGAACGGTGTGCTGAGTGGAAAGCTGTCTTTTGTAATCGGTGTTAGGTCTTCTATTTTTCTTCCCTTTGACAGTTTGGGTTTGGTAATCGTGGATGAGGAACATGAATCTTCCTATAAGCAATATGATCCTGCGCCCCGATTTCAGGCAAGGGATGCAGCCATTATGCTTTCATGGATTCATCAGGCTAAAACACTGTTGGGTTCGGCCACCCCATCCTTTGAATCCTACTACAATGCCCGGTTGAAAAAGTACGGCTATGTGGCTTTGGACATCCGCTATGGGGAAGCGCAATTACCGGAATATCAATTGGCAGATATGTTGGTGGACAAAAAGAAAAACCTGCTCAAACTGGAATTCACAAGGTTGTTAAGGGAAAAAATACAGGAAGCCCTGAAAAACCAGGAACAGGTATTGATCTTTCAAAACCGAAGGGGTTATGCACCTTATATTTCCTGTGAGGATTGTGGTTGGATTCCTGAATGTGAGCATTGTGATGTCAGTTTGACCTACCATCAGTTTGGGGAGGAAATGCGCTGCCATTACTGTGGCTTCAAAGAAAAAGTACCCCATGTCTGCCCTGCTTGCGGCAGCAACAAACTGAGTGCAGTCGGATTGGGAACAGAACGGATAGAGGAAAGCCTTTCCCTGTTATTTCCCGAGGCCAGGATTGCCAGGATGGATTTGGATACCACACGGAGTAAGTATGGCTATCAAAGACTGCTGGAAGATTTTGGTGGGGGCAATGTTGATATTCTGGTCGGAACCCAAATGATCACCAAGGGATTGGATTTTGATAGGGTGACGGTAGTAGGGATTATGGATGCGGACAGGATATTGTATTTCCCGGATTTCAGGGCAGGGGAGCGGGCTTTTCAGCAGATCACCCAAGTAGCCGGCAGGGCAGGAAGAAGGGACAAAAGAGGCACGGTCATTATTCAGACCCGTAAACCTGAACAGGCCATCTTCGGACAAATCATGTCAGGAGATTACAAAAACTTTTATGTGCAGGAGATGGGGGAGAGGCAACGCTTTTTCTATCCGCCCTTTGTCAAGATCATCAAAGTCACCACCCGACACAAAGATTACAAAACTGCCGAGAGGGCAGCGCGGAGTCTGCACAATCTTCTATCAGAAATCCAGGTCAAAAAAATCCTTTTGGGTCCGGAAAAAGGCCTGGTCGGAAAAATCAAAAACCAGTATATCTTCGAATCCATCGCCAAACTCGACAAATCCGGAAATGCCCAGGCCCACTTTAAATTGGAATTGCAGCACCTGATGGAAGAATTGCAGACCCATAAGGAATTTAGGGGAGTGAGATTTGTGGTGGATGTGGATCCTTATTGATTTTCTTAGGTCCAGACTAAATTTAATTCTTTCTTAAAATGAAAACATTTGCCGACAAAATCATAGCCTATAATTCATCTCTTGAATTCAAAGGAAAACTACCGAAAGGTATCCGAATCATGAATCCATTTCAGGAGGATGAAAATGTGATTCCAATCTCATCCATATTTTACAAAAAGTATTACAACGATAATCAAAAAAGACACTTGATACTTGGGATAAATCCAGGCAGATTTGGTGCAGGCCTAACAGGTATTCCTTTCACAGACCCCAAAAGGTTAATTGCGAATTGTGGGATTGAATTTACGGGTCATTTAGCCCATGAGCCCTCTTCAGTTTTTGTTTATGAGGTTATTAAAGCGTTTGGCGGGGAAGAGGCTTTTTACAATAGATTTTATATCAACTCAATCTGCCCCTTGGGATTTACTTCATTGGGGAAGAATGGCAAAGAAGTCAATTACAATTATTATGACAGCAAGGATTTGACCCAATCGATTTTTGATTTTATCATAGCCAATATCCAAAAGCAAATTGGATTTGGGGTACATACTGATATTTGCTATTGCTTGGGGACAGGGAAAAACGAAAAATTTTTACTCGAAATTAACAACCAATTTGGCTTCTTTAAGAAAATCATAGCCTTAGAACATCCACGTTATATTATGCAATATAAATCCAAATCCAAAGAGGAGTATATTACAAAATATTTAAGTGCATTCAAGATGGCAACATGACTGGAAACTTGATGCATTTTAGGGTCTCGATGAAGGAAAGGTTCAACGAAACTGCAGCAAATATGGCGCTGCTGAATGGAATTGGATGATTTTCCAAGAATTTAAAGCTGTTGATTAAATATACTTAAATGAAAATCTGCTCACCAAATTCATATTTTTCTGGAAATGATCAAGCTTTAAGGTTTTCTTTTTTAATGATTTAGTGTCATATAGCCCTAATAAAAAAGTCAACAGTTGGCTTTCTTTAAATTCTATTTTCAATCCTTTTTGGGATTTTTCACTTAGAAAATCTTCAAATAAATTAGAAGGTTTAGCTTCTCGGATCATTTTTAAAATATCCTTGGCAAGATTTGATTGTCCAGTAATAATGGCCAGCATGATAATGGCAGCTTTATGGTAAAGAATGGTTTCATCGGGACCTGCTTTAAAGTTATTATGGGTCCGGATAATCCTGTAGATATTGGTGTATCTTTTGACTGTCCTTGGCGAATCACCAAAGATCGAAGAAACGGCCTGGATAAAATCCACCTCTTCTTCAGAGATTATCAAGGTCTCTATTTTTATCGGAATTTGATTGGGCTTTTGTTCAATATCAATTGGGGTCAAAACCTCTGAAATTTGCTCTCTGACCTCGGGTTCGACAGGTGTTACTTTCTCTTCGATTGAGGCTGAAATCACGGCTTCTTCGGGCATATCTTTGAGTTGCGCCTGATTTTCCAAAACGATTGGTGGTGAAATAGCCGGTTTGATTTCAAATTGGGATTTGATCAAATTTTTTATACCTATGTCATCCATAGGTCTTAAGGCAAACGGAATCTGAAAGATCTTCTCCAGATAATCAAAGCTTGTGGCCGGGTGCCCTGTGCCTGCCATATTTAAGGAAGCTTCTACCGCCGATACCGATGAACCTGCCAACAATTTGGAATAATGGACATTCAGAGCCCTGTGCATCCACCTTGGATCGACTCCCACAATGACAACAAACAAGGGGAATGCCAACAATAGGTGGATGGCTTCCAACACTTTGACTACTATCTCCTCACTGCACCTGTCCAAATCATCGATATAAAGGATTATTCTGTCCAACTGAAAATCTTTGATCTGCTGCTGTTCTATTTCTGTCAATTTGCCAATTTCGCCCTGTTGCCTCAATAGACTATCCAATTGCTCAAAATCCTTTCTGATCCAGGATATAATACCAAGACTATTGATATATCTTTCGTCAGCCACTCTTCCCTCTATAAATTTCAGGATTTTTCTGCCGCTCAATATTTCATCGATATCTTTCTCCAATTTGCTTTTTTCGATTGTCAGGAGGTCAATTTTCTGCTGGATTTTATCCGCTTGATTTTGGGTGGTATTTACTTTTTGAGTAATTATATCTTTCTGTACCTGGTATTTTTCTCTTGCTAGTTCTCTGAGATCATCCCTGGTCTTTTTCAATGAATTCAGACGCTTCCAGATATTTTCCAATTTTGCGGTGTAGGGTTGGATAAAAAGTAAAAACTGAGAAAGAAGGGTTCCGGTCAGAGTTAGTAAAACCTTGTATTGTTCCAAATATCTGTTTCCCAATTCAGTATTGCTGATGAATAACATCACGCCAATAGCTACCAAAAAAGCCACAAAAATCGCAAACCAACTTTTCCCGTGTCTAAAGGAATAAAGGGTTTTGATACTTTCTTTTAATCTCTCAAAGTTTGTATCCAATTGGTTGATGTTTTGATCAATCTCGTTAATGCCTTCCAAATTGAGTAGGGGATAAGTTTCTTTCAATTTTTGGATATCCGATTGAACAGTGGAGTTTTGAAGCACCCCTTTGAAAATCTCTTCAAAATCTAAGGGAACAAGATCATTACTGTTTTTTTCAACAGCCTCCTCAAAGATTTTTTTCTGTTGGTTCAGAATTTTGATTTCGCCTTCTACCCGATCCTTCTCTACTTTGGTGTCATTCAACAGTTCTTTGGTCGAATTCAGGTTTTTGAAAAGGGCATTGAGATTTTCAGGTTTTTCTTTTCCAAAACTGTTCAGGTCATCGAATATTTTGGTAATCAGGCTGGCCCAAAGATTGGCATCAGAATAATGCCAGGAATTGAAATTGATCTGAAGGATTTTTTTGCAAAATATATTTTTCTCATCCCCTTGGAGGAAATCTATCCGCTCCTGAAGTTTGTTCATAAAAAAGCTCTTTCCCGACCCCCAATTACCAAAAAGTCCTATTGCTAATGGGGGTTTTACTTCCCTGTAAGCTATCACTGAGGCAAGCGCATTGACATCCACTTCAAAGTCCAATTGATCTTTGATTTCCTTTGCGGTACTGTCTGCGAAAACCTGGGAAAGAGTAAAAACATCTCCTTCTTCCTCTTCTATTTCTTCTGCTTTTCCTTCTTCCTTTTCACTTTCTACGTTTTCTTCTGCAAATTTGGAATCGCCTTTTTCCTCCATTTCCGGAGTCTCTTTTTGAGGTTCCTCCGTTTGAATCTTGGTTCTGTTGGCACTGGCTTTTTTATCCGACCAGGAGTATTTTGAAAGTTCCTCTGCCTTTTCATCCCATATACCTGAAGGTTCAAGTTGGTGGTATTTTTGGAAATCCATGATAGCGCTTCTAGTCTGCGGCCCCATAATTCCATCAACAAACCCATTGAAAAATCCCAGTTCTTTAAGGATTTTTTGGATTTCCAAGGTATTCTCATTTCGGGAATCCCGCTGGTCTGATTTTGTTGAAGTAGTTTTATTGGATGCTGTTCCTGAAGAAGAACCTTCAGTTTTTCTCCGTTGCCAATAGACCAAAGCTTGGTGTATATTTTCCGCAATTCCTGAGAAATCATCCAAAGGACTAAACCTGATTACATTTATATTTTCAATAATGGAGGGAATGGGTAATTTGGAATCTATGATCGGCAAAAGAATTTTCCTTTTACCTGAAAGGTGTTTGTAAGCTTGTTCCAATTCAATATTCAAAAAATCTGATTTGATATTGCTTTTCGTTATCAAAAATATGAAGCCATCTGCAATTTCGAGGTTTCTGGAAAGCTGTGTTTCCCAAGATTTCCCATATTCAAGTCCTTCATCCAATTCTATAATCCTGTAACCATACTTGCTTAATAATTCCTTTAAATAAAATGCCAGACTTTGGTCTTCTCTTGCATAAAAAAGCAATAATTGGATGGGTTCTGAAGAAACTGGTGCAGCCATAGTGTAGATATTTATTGAAAATAGCTATAATTGATTTTACCTGCAAGAACCTTTTTTTCATTAATTTCAAACAATCAAAACCTAATCTATGAAATACCCCATAGACCCTTTCACGGCACCCAATGAAATCACCTTTGAATTGATTCAAAAATGGATCGAAGAAATAGAAACCTTTCCCAAATTGCTGCGGGATGCTGTTCATAATCTTACTGAAAAACAATTGGACACCCCATATCGGGAAGGTGGATGGACCGTAAGACAAGTAGTTCACCATTGTGCGGACAGTCATATGAACAGTTTTATCCGATTCAAATTAGCGCTTACCGAAGACAATCCTACCATCAAAGGCTATGATGAGGCGAAGTGGGCAGTATTGCCAGATGGATTGTGGTTCGAAATAGAACCCAGCTTAAAGTTGCTCGAAGGGCTGCATGAGAGATGGGTAGTTTTGATGAGATCTTTGGGGCCTGAGGATTTAAAAAAGACTTTTTTTCATCCCGAAAAGCAGAAATCCATTCCCCTCGACAAAACCATTGCCCTATATGCCTGGCATGGAAAGCATCATTTGGGCCATGTTAGGATTGGAGGGGAGTTGGGGGGAGGTTGAAATTAGAAGCGAGAAGCGAGAAACAAGAAACAAGAAACAAGAGCCAAGAGACAAGAATCAAGAAACAAGAAACAAGAAACAAGAACCAAGAGACAGGAACCAAGAGACGGGAAAAGACCAAAGCCTGCCCTGAGTATCCTGGACGAAGAGTTTAGGAAGAGTATTTTTGCGTCAGGGACAGGATGACGGCTTATTCAATTCAGTATGTATAAGTGCAATGCCTCAATAATGTGAGTGAAGACACTCACATTGGCAATTAAAACAGACTTGCCTGCACGGCCTGAGGTCTTTGTGCCTGAATACTGCCTTTCAACATATCCTGCATCAGCTTGATAAATCCGGGTCTGAAATTATCAATATGGATTTTGATTTCTTTGCCTTCAAGACTTACCGGCCCAAGCAATCTTTCAAAACCTATCAGCATAGTCCAAACGGTATAAAAAGTCACCTCAGGCTGAAGTTCAGGCCTGATGCTACCGTCCTTCACGCCGTTGGAAACCATCTGAATACCAATTTTGGCCGAATCGTGATGGATTTCCAGAAGTTTTTGGAAATGCACACTGTTTAAAATTTTCGGATCAATTTTTTCGCGGAGTTTGGTATCGTTATACAGTTGTAGGATACCAAGAAAATTGAGGATGGCTTCATAATACATTTTATTCTTTACAGAAAAATCAATATAGTTGTAAGCGACCTCGGTAAGCATTTCCAACCCGCTTCGGCCTTTTACTTTGATGGCATCCCTGAAAATATCCTTCAGTTCGTCAAAGGCCTTTTTGGTTACGGCCATATAAAGGTCTTCTTTGTTTTTATAATAAAAGTAAGTCAGACCTTTGCTGATTTTTGCATTTTTGGCCACCTCATCCATAATGGTGGCATGATAACCTTTTTCGGTAAAAAGTTTGATTGCGACGTCCAAAATCAATTTTTCTTTCTGCGACCTTTCCTGTGAACCCATTTCTTATATGTATTTGAATTTGGGTCAAAGATATTAAATGGCGGTCGGAAATTCATTGACGGCCATTTTTAATTAGCAGATTTTATCAAAAAATAATCAATCAACAATACAATTCACAAAGATTCTCCATTGCTGATTGCTGAGGATAGTTTGGATTTCAGTGATCAGGGTCTGGGTACAGGTTATGAAAAATCCGCTGTAAAACTCTTTGATATCCAAATAGGATAAGCTGAACCGATTCCTAAGTTCCAAGAGATCTTCATTCATCTGTTGTTCTGTCAGTTCACCAACTTCAAATTGGTCGAGGATATTTTTTCTCTCCAGTTCGGTTTTTTCCAAAAGGGCTGCAATATCATCTTTGTAAGCTATACCAATGGAAAACCTGCAAACCGCAAAAGTATTGCTGACATCTCTGAGTTTTACCTTTTGGACAATTCCCGGATTCAATGTATTGACACAATCGAATAAGGTTAGGTCATCACCTTCCAAGTTATCCAGGTCAGCTGAACGGATACCATAAATACCATCCATTCCTTCTGAAGGCAAAGAGATAGGTTCCTCCTTGGTTCCTCCATTGATTTCAAATTCAAAGAATCCCTGATGCACTTTATTGACCATCAATTCAATGTCGGCTTCTATTTCTGCAGCATCCAGTGGTTCTTCATCCACGCAGGAGGCAAGCGAGAATAGTAAAAGGAAAACAAAAAGGTTCAAAAATATTTTAGTAAAACGCATGGGAATTTACTCTTGTTTTAGCCAAATATAAGCAAAAGCAATCAAGCAGAATTTTGGAATCCGGAAGTCTACATCTGTGTATTAGGCGACAGAAATAATAAAATACTGCTTCTTTCCTTTTTGAACCAATAAATACTTTCCTTGAAGCAGTGAATGCAATACAAGTTGATTCGGTTCACTGATTTTTTCTTTGTTGATGGAGACTCCACCGCCCTGAATCATTTTGCGGGCCTCACCTTTGGAAGGGAAAATGATGAAATTGGTTTTTTCCGAAAGTAAATCAAGAATATTTTCCGCTGCAGCGAACTCCGCTTTGGTTATTGTTGCCTGTGGCACTCCTTCAAAAACCTGCAGAAAAGTACGCTCATCCAAAGAAGCCAAATCTTCTGTAGAAGATTTTCCAAATAATATTTCGGAAGCCTTTACAGCCATCTCCAGTTCATTTTCTCCATGTACCATGATGGTCACTTGCCGTGCAATTTCCTTTTGAAGCTTTCGCAAATGTGGTGCCTCCGAATGTTCTTTTTCCAGCAATTCAATGGTCTCCCGGTCTAGTGTAGTGAAAATCCTGATGAATTTGGAAGCGTCTTCGTCAGAGACATTCAACCAAAACTGAAAGAATGCATAGGGAGAGGTTTTCTCCGGGTCCAACCAAACAGAACCAGCTTCGGTTTTTCCGAATTTACTGCCGTCAGCTTTGGTGATCAAGGGAACTGTCAAAGCAAATGCCTGACCTCCTTCCATTTTCCGAATCAGTTCTGTGCCTGTCACAATATTTCCCCACTGATCCGAACCGCCCAATTGAATGGAAATATTATGGTTTTTCCACAAGTGATAGAAGTCGTAGCCTTGGATCAATTGGTAGGAAAACTCAGTGAATGACAATCCGTTTCCGTCCTCAAGCCTTCTTTTTACCGAATCTTTGGCCATCATATAGTTGACGGTAATATATTTCCCCACATCTCTGATAAATTCCAAAAAGGAAAATTTGGACATCCAGTCATAATTATTGACCAATTCAGCTTTATTGGCAGAGCCCTCATTGAAATTCAGGAATTTTCCAAGTTGAGTCTTGATGCAGTCAACATTATGGTCTAGGGTAGATTTATCGAGAAGGTTTCTCTCCGCCGATTTGAAGCTGGGGTCTCCTATCATTCCTGTTGCCCCGCCCACCAAGGCATATGGCTTGTGGCCTGCTTTTTGGAAATGCAAAAGTGTCATGACGCCAACGAGGTGTCCTATATGCAAAGAATCAGCTGTAGGGTCGAATCCTAGATAGGCAGATGCCATGCCTTTGTTCAGGTGTTCTTCTATTTCAGGAGTCATATCCTGCAACATTCCCCTCCAACGCAGTTCTTCGATAAAATTATTCATGGTAAGTTTCTGATTTTTGAAGCTGCAAATATAGGAGTTAAGATTTTAGATTTTAGTAAGGAGAAGCGAGAAGCGAGAGAAAAGAGTCAAGAACCAAGAACCAAGAACCAAGAGGCAAAGCCTGTCCCGATGAATATCGGGGAGTCAAGAACCAAAGCCTGTCCCGATGAATATCGGGGAGCCAAGAACCAAGAAGGTGCTTTCCTAGAATATTGGGGAAACAAGCCCTATGTTGAGAGAGACTAGAAGCGAGAACCGGGAGCAGAGACAGAACAGGAGTCAAAAATTGGCTGCTCTATAAATCGGAGAAGAAGGAAACAAAAGCTTGTTCCTGAGAATTTCGGGGAGAAAATTTCCAAACCCCCATACTTCCCACCTTCCTACTTCCAAACTTCTTCTCCTTCATCCTTCATCCTTTCTCCTTCATCCTTCACAAAATCTACCTTCCAAAATCTACCTTCTAAAATCTTAAATCTAAAATCAAAAATCCCCAACCTACCAAGCAATCCCATAATCTTCACCATTATTACTCGATCCGCCCCAGAAGGTGCCATGTTTCCAATCAAACCAAATAGCATTAAGCGGTCCGGAAGTCCTGTCCTGAAAATCCATTTTATAGCCACGTTTTTTCAGATCAGTCCTGACCCATGCCGGTACTTGGGAGTTGAGTGTTACTGATCCGGGTTTGATTTCGTGCGCTCCAAAAGAAGATTGCATTTGGTAGCTATGAATATTGGCTGCTTCCGAAGCTTCCTGAACTGTCATTCCGAATTCTACCATATTCAAAAACAACTGGAGTAAATCCTGGTCCTGAGTATCTCCACCCTGTACTGCGAAGGATAAAAATGGTTTTCCATCTTTCAATGCCATACTGGGTGTGAGAGTAACCCTAGGCCTTTTTCCCGGTTCCAGCACATTAAATGGATTGATAACTGGATCCAAAACCCAGCTTTGCATCCGCTGACTAAGTCCCACTCCTGTATTGCCGGCAAGGACTGCAGGTATCCAACCTCCGGAAGGAGTCACCGAAACAACCCACCCTTCCGCATCTGCGGTCTGAATGGAGGTAGTACCGGATTGGAATTGTTTCAGGAAAGGATCTTCTGGGCCTGATATGGGGAGTTCAGGCTCATGATAAGCCAATGACTCATTTCTCTTTTCCAAAAGGTCCAAGAAAGGATTTTTACCGCCCTGAAAAGGATAAGGGTCTCCGGGACCGATTTTGGGATCATTTTTTTCTTGTATCAATTTGGCTCTTTCCTTGGCGTATTCTTTTGAAAGCAGTCCCTTCATAGGGCTTTTTGGTTCAAAATCAGGATCGCCATAATAAAAATCCCTATCAGCAAAAGCCAAACTCATGGTTTGGTAAACTGTATTGATGTATTGCGCTGAATTATAACCCATGGCCTTCAGATCAAAATTCTCAAGGATATTTAAGCTCTGAAGAAGCGCTGGACCTTGGGTCCATTCCTGTAGTTTATATACCTCAATTCCTTTGTAATTCACTGATAAAGGTTCTTCTATTTTGACTTTCCATTTTGCCAGATCCTCCATGGTAAATAAACCACCTTGTTCCCTGGTTCCCCTTACAATTTCCTGGGCGATATCCCCTTTGTAAAATCTTTCGTTTGCAGCATAGATTGCCTCTTTTCTGGATTTGCCCTGAGCTAAAGCTTGTTTTTCTGCATCTACCAATTTTTTAAGCGTTTGGTAAAGGTCTTCTTGAACAAAGACTTCTCCGGCGTATGGCGCCTCCCTTTCTTCACCCAAATGCGGAAGAAAAACCTTTTTGGAGTAAGGCCATTGTTTGATCTGATCTTTTCCCTTTTCAATCATATTGGCTGCTTGTGCTTCAATGGGATAACCTTTTGCCATTTGCATAGCCGGAGCGAGCACTTGTTCCAAACTCATGGTGCCATATTCTGCCAACATGGTCATTAATCCTCCCGGAGTACCTGGGGTAGTGGCAGCCAAAGGGCCGAATTCAGGGGGGTAAGGCATGTCTTTCTCCTTAAAAAATTCGACTGTAGCTCCTGTTGGAGCAATACCCATCGCATTGATGGCAATGACCTTTCCTGTTTTTGGGTTGAAAATCAAAGCTTGGGTTTCTCCGCCCCAACTCAAAACATCCCACATGGTGCAGACTGCCCCAAGCATGGCACAGGCCGCATCTACTGCATTTCCGCCCTGATTGAAAATCATTGCTCCTGCTGTGGCCCCTAATGGTTTGCCCGTGATGGCCATCCAATGCTTCCCATGAAGTGGAGGCTTTTGGGTCTGGGCAAATCCCAAGTTGATCAGGGAACATAAAATGACGAGTAATTTAAGTTTTTTTACCATGGTTAATTTTCAATTGGATCTAGTAGAATGGAAGTAAGGCCTTCAAATTGACGGTTAAGATATATCAATGTACCAAACAGGCCCCAAGTTTTTTTATATTCAATTAATTTTCTGTGACCAATAGCTCGATTTTGGCCGACTTTTAATATGAACCGAAATTGCATTTATTTTGATAAATGAAACTCTTTTCCTTACATTTAAAGGGTAATATAAACATTGGAAATCAATTTCAGGAATAAAAGAGGATGGATTTATTTTTTCTTTACTTCATGGCTGCCATTTATATTTTTGCTGGCACCATGCATTTTGTAAACCCAAAAATGTATATCAGAATTATCCCTCCTTACATGCCCAATCCAGTAGTGTTAAATGTCCTTTCAGGAACTTTTGAAATTATATTTGGAATAGGGTTGTTATTTGAAGTGACAAGGTCAATCTCTGCCATTGGAATTATTCTTCTTTTGTTGGCGGTTTTTCCTGCGAATATTTATATGTACCAAAAAGGGGCTAAAGGAATACCAAAATGGGCCCTATTCCTTAGATTGCCTTTACAGTTTGTTTTAATTGCCTGGGCCTATTTGTATGTTTAAATTATACGACATTGAATTTTAATGATTTTAATTTTGAGTCAAGCCTTGTTGAAGGTCTTGACGCCATGGGTTTTACTAAACCTACCCCTATTCAGGAATCGGCTATTCCACTGATTCAAGAGGGAAAAGATCTTATTGCCTGTGCACAAACGGGCACGGGTAAAACAGCCGCCTTTATTTTGCCAATATTGAATAAAATGGCAAAAAACAACCAATCAGGTCTAAACACCCTGATTTTGGCACCTACCCGGGAACTTGCCATTCAGATCGATCAACAGATACAGGGCTTTGCTTATTTTGTAGGTATCAGTTCCATTCCTGTGTACGGCGGTGGTGACGGATTGGCCTGGGAGCAACAGAAAAAAGCGATGGAGCATGGCGCAGAAATCATTGTGGCTACTCCGGGTCGTTTGATTGCACTCCTTGCCGGAGGTAAAATCAATTTTGATAAACTTGAACATCTGATTTTGGATGAAGCAGATAGGATGTTGGATATGGGCTTCTCAGATGATATTCTCAAAATTGTCAACTATCTTCCCAAAGACAGACAGACCGTTTTGTTTTCGGCCACCATGCCTCCAAAAATCCGTCAGTTTTCCCGCCAGCTTCTAAATAATCCCGAGGAGGTCAGCTTATCGATAGGCAAAACAGCAGAGGGTGTTACCCAAGGAGCCTATTTGGTCTATGACAGTCAAAAAGAAGCTTTGGTAAGACATATCCTTACTCAGAAGGATTATGAAGCTGTGATCATTTTTGCTTCTACAAAAGAGAAAGTCAAAAACCTTTTTAAGCTATTAAAGAAGGATTTTGAGGTTGAGGCTTTTCACTCTGATTTAGAGCAAGTTGAAAGGGAAAAGATAATGTCAAGATTTAAGAATAAATCTCTTAAAATCCTGATTGGAACTGACATTATTTCGAGAGGAATCGATGTAGTTGGAATAGAGTTGATCATCAATTATGATACTCCAAATGACCCTGAGGATTATGTGCATAGGGTCGGACGAACAGCCAGAGCTGATAGCAAAGGTGAGGCGATCACTTTTATCAGTGATAAGGATAAATATAAATTTGTTAGGATAGAAGGGTTGATTGGTATGGAAGTGGAAAAGCTTCCCTTACCTGAAGGTTTTGAAAAAGGACCTGATTACAGGGGCGGGGGATCAAAATCCAGTGGATCAAGAATGGGAGGGGATAAGAAAAAACCATTCAATAAGAACAAGAAAAAGAAGAGGTCAAATTTTAATCAATCTGGCCAAAAAGCAAAAAATACTGAGGAAAGAATTGTTTCAGAGCCTAAGTCTAGCCTACCTCCGAGAGAAAGTAACCCTATGACCAAGACCAAACTACCTCCCAGAGAGAATTCTTCCAAGTCAAAACCAAATCTTCCACCACGGGAAAAACCGGCTGAAGCTAAACCATCAGAAACAAAGAAGGAAAAATCAATTCCCTATGGAAAAAGGACCAATGTTATAGATGAGTAGCTATCCCAATAGCTCAACATCCTGAAGGTTTTACGAAAGGTATCCCTTTTAATTCTTCAGGAAGGGTTTCCATTTAAAGTTTTGTTTCCATACTGTATAGTTATATTCGAAAGCTTGCTCTGAATGAGGAGCTCTGAATATCCAATCCAAACCTAAAATTTACCCACTAATTTATACTTTCCCGAACCCCCTTAATTGTGGAACTTAAAATCTATCAGGTAGACGCTTTTGCCAATCAGGTTTTTGAAGGTAATCCCGCCGCGGTAGTGCCTTTGGATGACTGGTTGGATGATGCTTTGCTTCAAAAGATTGCCTTGGAAAACAATCTTTCAGAGACCGCTTTTTTTGTGAAAGAGGGAAATAGATATGCATTGAGATGGTTTACACCTACCACAGAAGTGGATTTATGTGGCCACGCGACATTGGCAGCAGCGCATACAATTTTCAAATATTTGGGGCATGATGGAAATGAATTGTTGTTTTTCTCTCATCGATCAGGTCTTTTGAAAGTCACTAAAGATGGTGAAATGCTGACTTTGGATTTCCCCAAAGACGATGTGATTTCGGTTGAAATGGAGAATTTTCTTTTGGCACCTTTTCTACAAAAACCGGTTGAGGCATTTAAAGGAAAAACTGATTATGTCTTATTGTTTCCTGATGAGGATCAGATCCAACATCTGGAATTTGACCTTCAATTGATTTCTCAGATTCCATGCAGGGGGGTAATTGTGACAGCCAAAGGGGATAAGGTAGATTTTGTTTCCCGGTTTTTTGGCCCAGGGTAGGAGTTCCGGAAGATCCGGTAACAGGTTCTGCCCATACCACACTGACACCGATATGGGCAGAGAAGCTGAATAAGAATAAACTGAATGCTGTTCAACTTTCTGAAAGGGGAGGAAAATTGATCTGTGAATTGTCCGGCAATCGGGTAAAAATCAGTGGAAAGGCGATAACGTATATGGTGGGAAAAATTTATCTTTCTTCTTAGTACAGAAGATAGACACCAAATAATTTAAATCAATCGATAACTTATGCCCATGCCATGAAGTCGATTCATGGCATGGGCAAAATGTTAGACTAATCCTTCAAGGTGTTTGTCCAAGGTTTCCCTGATTGTACCTGATGGACGGTCTGCGGAAGGGTCAATTATTTTACCTTCTGCATCCAAAAGTAAAAACCTTGGTATGGCATTGACCATAAAAAACTGGGCAAGTTCAGATTGCCAGGCATTTTCAGCAAACCATTGGAGACCTTCCATTTTTTTGTTTTTGACCATTTTTTCCCACGGTTCTTTGCTGTCATCGATAGACACAGTAAGAAATGCCACAGGTTTGTCTTTATATTCCTCTTTCATTTTGTCCCAATGAGGGTGCTCAGCGATACAGGGACCGCACCAAGTAGCCCATATGTCGATGTAAACCAGTTTACCTCTCAGGTCGCTCATTTTTACGGGATTTCCCTCAATGTTTACAAATGAAAAATCGGGAACTTCTTTGCCAGGACTGATTGGTTCCCACTTTTCCTTAATTTTTTCAAGTTTCTCCGCAAATTTCGGAGTAGTATTTTCTGCAAGGAATTTATTGTATTGTTCTTCAACATGTGCTGGCCCTCTGTATTCCATGGTCATTTTGATATTTTCATACTTAAACTGATCTCTCATAACAGGATTCTTAAACAATGAATCAATGGCCAACCATGAAGCTTCTTCATAGGAGGTAAGAGTAGAATCCTCATTCATCAAAGCTGAAGTTAACTTTTGTATCCTGGAATCAAGGATATTTTTATAGGGTGCGACCGCCAATAATTCTGTTCTGTCCAAAGGCACGTTATCCACTTCAACCTGGATTTTTTCCATAGGGAAATCAACTGAGTCCGGATGAGTTTTATTGACGTATGCATGGTATGTTGGGTAAAGTTGATCCATAAACAGGCTCTGATAGATGAAAAATGAATTTTCCATTTCTAAAAATTTCGGGTCAATACCTTCTTTGGCTTCCAATTGAGTGTAATTGCTTTTGACCACATTCAGGATACTGTCTTTCTTTACAAAATAATCATCTTTTTTCAATACCATCAATTCCATAAAATTATTCAATCCACTTTCATTCATGGATTTGATTTTCTTCCTGAGGTAGGTATTTTCTTCGGACTTGTCCCCGGTAGCCAAGAAAGTAACTCCAAATTCTTCAGCATCTCCTGTCAAATAAATACTATCACCTGGACTTAGGTAAAGGCTGAATCTCAAGTCATCATTCTGAACCATAAAGGTTTCTGTTTCTCCATACTCAAATTTCAATAAGAAAGAACCATCTTTTTGAATGGAGTCCTTAGAAAGCTCATCTTCTAGTGACACTATTATAACAGGTCCTTTATGATTATCCAGTTTCCCTGCAATGGTAATGGTTGTGTTTATAGTTTCTTGTTTTTCCGAACAGGAAAAGAAGGCTAAGAGGATAATGAGGGATAACAAGGTTTGTTTTTTCATGGCTTTTTGTGGTAGGTTAAAAATATTGGTGAATGAGAAGAAATCACATAATCTAAACTAATAGACCTAAAGATAAAGTATTAAACTTTTAGCTGAAAAAATACAAAGAAAATTTTTTGAAAAAATATTTGAAGCCTTTTTGCCATATTCAAATATCACAACCAAGGTATTTGATCAAATTAAAAGTCCATTAGATAGATTGGACTTTTAAAAAATTAATTACTTTAGATAACCCAAAAATATCCGCCACTTATGGCGCCAATGGTTCTTATATGAATAATTAGCGCCATAAGTGGCGGAAGTCAAAACGTTGGGCAACATTTAAAACAGACGCAATCCATCAATGGGAACTTGGGGAACAGCAATAAAGAGCAACGATACTTCAAGCGATATTTATGCTGACTTCTTCGAATTATACAACGAAGGACAAGAACCTGCTGCTATTGCTAAAAAGCTGATTGAAAATAACAAAGAGCTATTCAATAATCCTGACGGTCATAATAACTTCTGGTTCGTGCTTGCATTAGCACAATGGGAAACAAAAAGTCTTGAACAAGAGATTTTTCAAAAGGTCAAATCAATTATCGAAAGCGGACAAGATCTTGAAGTATGGCGAGAACTTGATGCTGACGAATCGGAAATCAAAAAACGCAAAATTGCTCTAGATAAATTCTTGGAAAAAATTAGCTTGGAAAGGCCAAAAGCCAAAGCCAGAAAAAAGAAGAGTATAAAAAACTCAATTTTTGAAAAAGGTATTTGCCTGACTTTTAAACTTCCAAATGGTAATTATGGTGGTGCCGTAGTATTAGAAGCCGACAAACGAACAGGATTTGGTTACAATTTAATTGTCACAACAAGAATAAATCAAGCGGACAAACCAACAATAAAAGATTTTGAAAATGCTAAAGTTCTTGTTGCGACTTTCGGAAATTGGGAAAACCAACCAAAAGTCACTTGGTATTTACCCGAGAGATATAAAAAGGAATACTCTGAGCTTTTTGAGACAATTGGAAAAATTCAAGTAGACAAAAACTACACACCTAACGGGAGTGAAATTAGAGCAAGTTTTTCAGGTGGATGGCAACACATAATCGAACCATTGACAGCTCAATTTGAATATGAAAAGGTTCACGGAGAGACAAAATCATTCCCGATAACTGATTTGACCAAGAAAAAGAAATGGTGGAAATTATAAAAAGAAAACGTTGCCCAACAGCGCATATAGCTTATGGCGGGATTATCGTAAATTCGGGCTTTGACTTCTAATGGAGATTAACTTTGAAAGAAAGAATTTCGCTTCGGAAGCCACCACAAGCCATATGCTTGAACGTTATCAAGTTCAAAGGTTATTCAATTCATGACTCAAAGTCATTGCATAAATCCTATCAGTCATGGCACAAATCACCCTAAGCCAACTCCCTCAAATCCACTGGAACTACCCTCGAAACTCCGGCCTCTATCATGGTGATGCCGTAGATGATATCAGTACTTGCCATGGTGCGCTTGTTGTGAGTCACGATGATAAATTGGGATTCTTTTGAAAAGGTGTGAATGATATTGTTGAACTTATCGATATTGGCATCGTCCAAAGGCGCATCTACCTCATCAAAAATACAGAAAGGAGCTGGCTTCAAAAGGTAAATGGCAAAAAGCAGGGAGGTGGCTGTTAATGTTTTTTCTCCACCAGAAAGTTGGTTGATGGTCAAAGGACGCTTCCCTTTGGGTTTTGCTATGATTTCAATGGAGCTTTCCAGTGGATTCTCAGGATCCACCAACAACAGATCGCATTGATCTTCATTGGTGAATAGAGATCTGAATACCTTGATGAAATTTTCTTTGATTTTCCCAAAAGAGTCCAGGAAAGTTTCTTTGGCCACCTGATCTATTTCTTTGATGGTTTCTACCAATGAATTTTTTGCCTTGACAAGATCTTCCTTCTGCTCTGTAATAAAAGTATGTCTTTGCTTGATCTCATCATAGGCTTCCATAGCCATGGGATTGATAGGGCCGATTTTTTCCAACCTGTCTTTGGCCTTTTGTACAATTTCCCTCATGTCGGATTCGGACATTTCCAGATAGGATTCATCCAACTCAGGATTTTCTTCCATCAGCGTATCCAAATCTATTTCGAACTCCACACTCAGTCTTTCTTTGAGACTGGCCAGTTTTAGTTTGACATCATTCAGCGACTGCTGTAATTCCTGAATCAGGGTATCGATACTTTCTTTGGATTTCTGAAGTTCCCTGATTTGTTTGTCGGTATCATCGATTTCTCCCCTACAGGCATAGTAATCTTTTTCAGCCTCATTCACCCCTTTTTCAATTCCTTCTTTTTCTGCATAAAGCTCAATCAATTCATCGTCTTTGATTTCATTGTTATCCAATAAACCCCTGATTTCCTGATCGATACTGCTTTGTTCCTGTTGTGATTTTTCAATTCTTTCTTTGCTGCTTATGAATGCAGATTGCTTAAACTCGACTTCTTGACTGAGACTGTTGACCCTGTTTAAAAGCTGATGAAAAAGTATGTTCTCTTGATTGAAAGCAGTGGACTTCAAAGTCAGACTTTCACTTTCCGATTGAAGTTGTTCATTGACAATTTCCAATTCCTCCTCTATTGATCCGAAAAGCAATTTTTCTCTTTCAAGATCCGGTCCGATCATTTCAAGACTATCCTGCAAGGATTCTATTCTTTCCAGGATGTCTTCCCGCTTATTGGCATTGGAAGAGAGAAGTTCGCTGAGTTGTTCTTTTTTGGTACGGACAGAGACAAATTCCTGATTCAATTCATTGAATTCCTGCTGAGATTTTTCTATCGATGCTTTGTAACTTACTTCTTTGCGCTTGAGTAGATCACTGATTTTTCCGTCAAGGTTTGAGCGGGTAGCCGAAACTTTTTTATTCAGTTCTTTGATTTCTTTTTCAAGTTTTTCGAGATTTTTTGCACGACCAATCCTTTTTCCTTCAAAAAGCCCTACAGATCCTCCCGAAATACTGAATTTTCTTTTGGTGAATTTTCCACTTTCTGTGATGAAAACAGCTGATGAATCTTGCGGAAAATCCTGATATTCCCCCTTGACGATATAGACACCATCCAAAATATAACCAATCAGTTTGGAATATTTTTCATCATATTCTATGATTTCAGTCGCGGGAATGGCATTCGAAAAAAGTTTGGTTTGACTGGGATGAAAGCTGTTGAAATGTTCCAATACAAAGAAATTTGCTTTTCCTTTTGCGGAATCACTCAGTAAGTTGACCGCAGTGATGGCCTGCAACTCGGTCTCCACTACATAATAATTCATGTAGGTTTCCAGGTAGTTTTCTATAGTTACCCTAAACCTTTCTTCCGTGGTTAAGATGTCTGAAAGTAAAGGGGTGTTTTTACCCCAATCGGAATTTTTCTTCAGGAATTTGATAGCCTCGGGAAAGCCTTCCAGATTTTCAACCAATGATTTTGTTAGGTTGAATTCATTTTGCTTTGCATCAAGTTTTCTGGAAGTTTGGGTGACTTCCTCTCGAATCATCTCAATGATTCGGTTGGTTTCTTCAATTTTTTGTAACTGGTCTTCTTCTTTTGCTTTTAAAAGGCTGAGTTCTCTGGTTTTTTTCTCCAATTCATCCCGAAGTGTGACCAACTTGTCTTCAAAATCCAACAGACTTGCTTCCTGATTGTTATCATCAGAAGCAGTCTTTTCCAACTCCTGTTTTAGAGTTGAAAGTTGTATCTGCTTGATTTCCTGATCTTTTGAAAGCTGGTAAACCTTGTCTTTGGATAAAGAAAAGTCTCTGGAAAGTACCTTCTGTTTTTCTTGGGTAGCCGATTGTTGAAATTTTTGAGCTTCATAATCCCGCCGCAATTCCTCAACAGTAAATTCTTTTTCTGCCAATAATTTGGCCGCAGTTTCCTTTTCCTGTTCCAGTGAACGTATACTGAAACCGGCCCTGTCATTGGATTTACGGTCAGTGTCTATCTGTTCCCTGAGTTTTTGGGACCTGTCTTCCAAAAACCTCAGTCTTTCATTTTTGATTTTCTTATCGCTTTCAAACTGTCGGATTTTATTGACATGTTCATTGAGTGACTTTTGGCGTGATGAAAGGAGCTTTTCTTTCAGGATCAATTCTGCCTTGGTTTGTTCCAAAAATGACTCTTTATCTGCAATTTTTGCATTGACCGCCAGCTTTTGATCTGACTCTTCCTGGATTTTTTTATGGATTGAAATCAGGGAATCACTGTGCTTTTGGACAGATTTCTTGGCCAGATTGATGCTGACTTCTTTATACTCCTGCTTGATTTCAAAATATTTAGCCGTTTGTCTGGCCTGTTTTTCAAGACTTTTAAGATTTTTCTCTATTTCAAAAAGTACATCTTCCACACGCTCCAAATCTGCATCTGTATCTTCCAACTTACGCAAGGTCTCTTTTTTTCGGCTTTTAAACTTAGAAATCCCTGCAGCTTCTTCGAATAAATCCCGCCGTGAATTGTTTTTGTCATTGAGCAACTCATCGATCATTTTCAACTCTATGATGGCATAGCTATTGGAATTTATTCCGGTATCCATAAAAAGATTGGTAATATCCTTCAGCCTGCAGGTAACCCCATTCAGTAAATATTCACTTTCTCCACTCCTGTAATACCTGCGGGTAATAGTCACATGGGTGTATTCTGTGGGAAGAAGATTTTTAGTATTCTCAAAAGTCAGGGAAACTTCCGCCAAATTGGTGGGTTTTCGGTTTTTTGTGCCGTTGAAGATCACATTTTCCATTTTGTCAGATCGGAGCATCCGGGATTTTTGTTCGCCCAAAACCCAACGTATAGCATCTACCACATTGGATTTTCCACAGCCGTTTGGACCAACCACACCTGTAATTCCCTTGTCAAAATGAATGACCATGCGGTCACCAAAACTTTTAAATCCTTTAATCTCCAGCTTACTCAGCAGCATCCTGTAATGGTTGAAAATGATTACCAGACAAAATTACTTTAATTCGCAAATTAAGCAAGGATGGAGGGAAGTTTGAGGGGAGAGTGTACCAAGTACCAAGTACAATGAACCAAGTACCATGTACCAAGTACAAAGATGGGCCTTGAGTTGAGACAAGGGCTTTGTCATTCAGAACGTGCTTTTCTAAATCTAAAATCTACATTCTAAAATCTAAAATCACTATTTTTACCTATATTGGAATCGTAAAAATAAACATACCGTGGACGCAGGCAATATTATATATATAATCGCAATCATTATCTACTTTATATACACAGCTGTCAAAAAAGGACAAAAGCCACAAGACTTAGAGGGTCCGGATAATTTGCCTTCTGATAATCAACCTGAAAGAAAACCGGTTTCATTTGAAGATCTATTGAAAGAAATCAGGTCGGGACAACAACAAAGGGAAAAAACACTTCCCCAAACGGGCCAAGGGACATCTGCCCAAACCAAACCTATTCCAAGCCAGTCGCCTGTATCAAGAGAATTCGAACCTCAAAGAGATATCATGAGAGGAGACAGGCCCCGTTCCAAAGCCTATGGGGATTATGAAGGAACAGGTGCCGAAATAGTAAAACCCAAAATGAAAACATTGGATGAACAGGTGAGTCTAACGGCATCTGTAGAAGGTATCAAGTCAAATCTTAAATCCGAAAGATTCACAACTACAGAAACAAAAAGCCGCTATGCTGAAATGCTAAGTAATCCGGCAACCATCAAAGACGCTGTTATTTTAAGTGAAATATTGAATCGAAAAAAATTTTAACCAATTGCATACTTGATTTTTTTTTAGCATTAAGTTTGAGGATTGTTTTTTAAAATTAAATAGACTTTAAAACAAACCAGTAAAATGTCTGTTACTTTTCTGTGATTTGAAAATTTTGAAATCCAACCACTTTATCTAAACTGTATGTCAAATTATGAAAACAACAACCAACATCAAATCAGGATCGCTTTCTGAAGCCAGAAGAGATTTCCTCAAAAAATCCGGTTCTATGGCAGTCATGTCCATGTTCGGAGTAGCATTTTTTACCAGCTGCTCCACAGATGATCCTGACCCAAATACCGGGGGATCAAATAATCCGCCCGCCAATAACTCAGGAATAACCGTGTCTCCAAATGCTATAACGGTAGACTTGGCAGTTGCCTCTGCGCTTGCGGCTGCAGGTGGCTGGACCTTGGTCACTTCCGCAAGGGTGTTGATTGTAAATCTGGGCAATAACAATTACAATGCGCTTACTTCTGTTTGTACGCACACCCAATGTGATAGAAACTGGACTTTCAATAATAATGTGTTCACTTGTACCTGTCATGGTTCAAGATTCAATACCAATGGTTCAGTGGTCAATGGACCTGCAACACAGCCTTTGAGAACTTATCCTGCTTCGGTGAGCAATAATGTCCTGACAGTGGATCTGAGCTGATGGGACGTTGGCTGATTTCATTTTCGATTTTTATAGTTTTGACTGTTTTTGGGAAAACCCATGCCCAATCTTTTAAAACCGAAAAAGGAAATGTTGAATTTCTTTCCAAAGCATCTTTAAGTGAGTTTACAGGAAAGTCCTCAGATCTCAATGGATTGATCGATCTGGAAAAAAATCTTTTGGATTTTTTCATTGACCTGAATACACTAAAAACAGGTATTGGACTTAGGGACAGACATATGCGCGAAAACTACCTGGAAACAAAAAAATTCCCCTTTGCGGAATTCACCGGGCAAATCAACAGCCCTGTTGAGCTGACCAAAGGTCAATCCATCAAAGTGACTGCAACCGGTAAGTTTAAAATACATGGAATAGAAAGAGAAATTGAAGTCCCTGGAATGCTCACTTTATCAGATGAAAATTCCATTCAGTTGGATGCTACTTTCAAAATTCTGCTCAGTGATTATCAAATTTCCATCCCTACAATAGTTTTCTATGAACTGGCAGAGGAACAGATTATCACGATAAATGCTCAATTGAAAAAATAACCGTTTAGCCCTCTTTACATTCTAGCAATATGAAAAAGCTATTGATTATCCTACTTGTAAGTATGATTCCTTTTTATTCCATGGCTCAATTGGAGAGAAAATTAGCAACTGCGTCTCAGGAAGTCGAATTGATATTTCATGCTCCAAGGCATATCAATTTACTTACCGTGGAGCCATTGGATAAAAAAACGCTGCATTTTGCTATCATGCATACCTTTGGTACACTTAATGGTGGCGTACAGAATCTATGGGGACTCGACAACGGGGCAAATATTCAGTTCAGCTTTGAATATGCATTTAGCAATAAGTTTTCATTGGCTGCCGCCAGACAAAGTAGGGACAAAATATATAATTTGTATGGAAGGTATCATATTCTGAATCAGACACAGGATGGGAAAATGCCTTTATCCCTTTCGCTTATGGGTGGGGCAGGAGTAAATACTTCCAATTATGCATTCCTTTTAGAAGAAAATCCCAATTTTGCAGAAAGGAGTTCTTTTGCTTTTCAGGTGATGGCAGCCAGAAAATTTACAGATAGGTTAAGCGTACAGTTAACCCCGATGATGGCTTATTTCGTTGATCCCAATCCAATTTTTCTGATTGAAGGAGACCAAAACCTGTATTTGGCTTTGGGCTTTAGCGGAAAATACAAAATCACCGGCAAATCCTCTTTGACACTTCAATGGATACCTAACTTGAACAACGACCTAAGAAATAATCTAGGTGTTGGTATTGATCTTGAGGCAGGAGGTCATGTGTTTCAAATGTATTTTGTGACTTCCCAAGCACTGAATGAACAGTATCTATTGGCAGGGGGTAACGGAGTTCCCGGAGAAGAATTCAGACTGGGTTTTAATGTGAATAGGGTATTTGCTACGGGAAGAAAGAAAAAATAAAAAATACTTTGACAATAAATGTCAATCAGGAGGATGTTTATAAAGTAATTTTTTACCTTTTGCCAATAATTCGGAATTATGGCATCTTCAAATACAATTGAGCAACAAAAAATTTTAAGGGTTTTTAAACTGATCAACTTGCTTCGTGGGAACATGGGAAAACCTGTTCACCGCTTAGCTGAATTTTTGCAAACTGACCCAAGGACAATCTATAGGTATTTTAAACTATTGGAAGCACTTGGTTTTGAAATTGAAAAGAAGCATTCAAAATTCAGAATCATAGACAGGGTAGAAAGTCCTATAGAGTACGCTTATGGAACTTTTAATGAAGAAGAGATTGAATTGATGAATGAGCTTATTCAGAAAAGCAGCAAGAAAAACCTCCTTAAAGATTCCATTTTACAAAAAATCAATATCCGTTCTGATTTCAGGCATAGTGTCAATCAATTGTTCAATGCTAATCTTGGGATATTTGTTGATCAATTGTCAAGAGCAATTAAAGATAAAAACCAAGTGATCTTGAGCGAGTATTACTCCTTGAGTTCCGATTCTACAATGGATAGGCTGGTGGAACCTGTCGCCTTCAATAAAAACTTTGACTCCATCTATGCCTTGGAAGTAGAAAGCAAAGAGATGAAAATGTTCAAGATTGAAAGAATAGGGGAGGTTTTATTGACCTCGAAGCCATTTAAGTTTCAATCTCTACACCAGCCACTTGAACAGGGATTGTTTGGATTTTCAGGGAAAAATCAATTTTATGTGCACCTCAAGCTCAGCAAAAAAGCCTATCAGTTGATGATGGAAGAATATCCTGATGCCAAACCCCTTACGTATATCAAAAACCGGAACCAATATTTCTTCGAAGGTAAGATTCCCCAACTTCCCGGTTTGGCCAGATTTATTCTTGGATTGCCCGGTGAAATCAAGATTTTGGAAGGGGAGGAGTTGAAGGATTATTTGAATGAGCAGATTGGTAAAGGAAGGTTTTAAAAAGGGAGAGATATCTTTATCAATTAAATAGAAACTGAACCCGAAGGCATTTTTATTTATTTTTGGAATCAAACAACGAAATAAAAAAAGATAACAACCAGAATTTTAAAAATATTGGGTTTTCCGAATGCTGGCAACTTTTTCTGACTTTTAAAATTCTGACTTCAGTACTCCATCTATTTCAACCATTTCATTCTTTTAGCCCAGTCTTCCAGAAATTCTTTTCTCCATTGGTTGACTGTTTTTGCACCAGGCCTGTTGTTTTCTACAAGTGACAGATCAGGATTGTCTGTCCAATAGTTGGGACCATGTCCGGTCTTTACAAAAGAGCCTCCCCAACTTGCTGACTCGGGATTTTCAGGATTACCTTGGAGAAAATAAAGCACAGAAGGAGTATCACCCATTTTGATGTCTTTCTTTTGCTCCCAAAATAGTTTACCAAGGAAGCCATGCTCTTTGATGTTTTTTTCAACAAATGAAATATTCCCATATTCCCCTGATTGCTCACCGCCCATATACATACCGCGAAAGGTAGTGTTGTTTTCTATCCACCACAGATCTTTATGGTTTTTGAAAAGGTAATCTCTTGATTTCGGATCCTGATCTGTATTCCAACTTCCTATCGAATAAACCCTTAAATTCTTTTTGATGTCTGGGTCATGATGTACCGCTTGGGCCACATCTGTGATAGATCCCCAAACCAAAACGTAAACCGGATAATCCGGATTCGCCCGTATTTGGGAAATAATAAATGCAGCACCTTCACTTAGGCTTTCGGGAATTTCTGAAGATTGCGGATCAATTGCTCCTTGTTTGCTGATTTTTCTGAGGTAATCCGGTTCAGGAAAAGCTGTACTTTGACCTTGTAGTTTGGGGAAGTCATTTTCATAGGCATCAATGGCTTCAAAAATATGCTCTACCCGGCCATTATGTGGTGGGGAACTGATCAAACCCAAAATTTCAAATTTATCCGCATAGACCAGCAAGTGCACCATTGACTGAAAATCGTCAGGATCACTTCCTCCGATGTCGGTAGATACAATTATTTTGGGTTTCTGAGCTTCAACTTGGATTGACATACCCACAAATAGCAATAGGCAAACAATTAGTAGTATATGCTTCATCATTTCGCAATGAAAAGGTAAATTGATTTTTTTCTGTATACTTTTTTAATTTGACTCTTCAATTTTGAAAGGTAATTGGGTTTTCCAATTCTGTTATCTAAATCTAAATGATTGATTGTGAATTAAAAATTTTTTAATATTCGAAAACAGATTGAAACCATAATTTTCTATTATCAATAGGTTTTCTGGCAAAAAGAGAAATTTGTTTTGGTCAGGCAAGCTTATTGTAAATCCATTTCAAAATATTAAAAGTCTCTTTTTAAAGGCAATCAGTCGAATTATGAAAAACATTAGTTTGCTATTATGCTTATTTGTATTAAGCCTTGATTCTACTTATTTTCAAAGAAATGCTGACTTAGAATCAATTTCACAAATCATGTCTGCAAACAAAATCCCTGGGATTTCATATACTTGGTTAGAATCTGGAAAAAAAAAGGAAAGTTATGCTTTGGGAATTGCCAACAATAATAATCAACCAATAGACCAAGAGACTGTATTTTCTGCGGCATCCCTGAGCAAACCCATTTTTGCCTATATCGTTTTTCAACTTGTTGAAGAGGGGTTATTTGATCTTGATACTCCTTTGTCTACCTATTTTGAATATCAGGATCTTATAGAAGAATCCAATTATAAACTTGTAACTGCAAGAATGATTCTCAGCCATACGAGTGGATTGCCAAACTGGAGAAAAGGAGAACTTAAGTTCCAATACAATCCAGGAGAGCGGTTTCGGTACTCTGGTGAAGGATTTGTTTGGCTCCAAAAGGTAACCGAGCACCTGAAAGAAAAAAGCTTGGAAGAATTGGCTCAGGAATATGTTTTCCATCCACTTGGTATGAAAAGAAGCAGTTTTGTTTATCTTGAGGAATTTGATGATAACCATAGTCTTTCTTTCAAGAAAAACGGAAAGCAGATTGCAAAAAGTAAAATCAAAAATCCCAATGCTGCAGCTTCCCTTCAGACCACCTCCTATGATTATGCGCTATTTCTGGAAGCCCTTTTGAGCGGTAAAAGAATGAATCCTTATTTCCAACAATTGATGTTTACTCCACAGGTTCCTGTCGATCCAACGGATGGAAAAGAACAACAGATTTTTTGGGGATTGGGTGTAGGTATTCAGGTAACATCTGAGGGGAAGCAGATTTTTCAGTGGGGCGACAATTATACCTTTCGCGGCTATTTTACTGCCAATGTGGAGATGGGAAATGCAGTAATCTATTTTACAAACAGTGAGAATGGACTTAGCCCTGTACGCGAATTAGTGAAATTGGCTATTCCTGATCCCCAACCTGTCTATGATTGGTTGGGATATAAATAAGTGAGAGTAGGAAAGTCCAGAAGGAAATGCAAAGCATAAAGAGTTTAAAAAAAACTTCTAGGAATGCCTATTTCATTTATTTGAAATTCAATTCTGAAATCTACTTTCTAAATCTATTCATTACCTTTTAAATCTAAATTCTTCAATCTAAGATCTAAAATCAACCCACTCCGTGGATTACCTGATGGATAAACTTTAATTTTTCCTTCACAGCAGTATTGATTACAAAAGGATATAGGTCTTTTGCACCCATACTCCGGTTCAGGCTGTTCATGGTGAAAGTCAATGGAAGCCACAGCTGATAAATGGTTTCAAAATCTTTGCAGAAATATGCATTCTGGTCAATTACTGCAGTTTTGACATCTAAGTTTCTGGCGATTTGTGGGTCAATGGACAATCCATAAGAATAGGCGGTTTCCAGCGTATCAACCATGTGCATGTAATGTGCCCAGGTTTCAGCCCAACTTTCCCATGGATGCATGGTGGCATAGGCACTGATGTAATTTTGGTTCCAATCTGCAGGAGCACCATGTTTGTAGTAATGATTCAAAGCCTCCTGATAACTGTACCTTTCATCTCCATACAGGGCTCTGAATTTTGGTAGATTATCAGTTCCATCAATCAGTCTTTCCCAATAGTAATGGCCAATCTCATGTCTGAAGTGGCCCAAAACCGTTCTGTAAACTTCATCCATGCTGTTTCTTGCCATTTCTCTTTCCACATCATCCGCCTCCGCGATATTCATGGTAATCAGTCCATTGGCATGACCTGTCATCACCCTTTGGCCATCAGGCATGTCGGAGTCAGATTTGAAATTGAATGCCAAACCCCTTTCATAATCCACGTTTTTGGAAATAATCGGAAAATCCCACCTCAATAAAGCATAAATCAGTCGGTGTTTTGCCAATTCTATCACTTTCCATCTTGCAAGATATTCAGGTTTTGATAAGTCCGGAATGATTCTGTTAAGAGAACATGCCATACAGAATTTAGCAGGATTATCGTTTGGAATCACCCAGTTACAGACTCCATATTGCTGATTGCTGCAATAGTGATAGTCTTTGCCAGTATTGGATTCTGTTAATGATCCATCTTGATGAAGATGCATGGAAACCATCTTGATTTGGGCGGCATCAAAACCCAATTTGTTTTGACATTTCAAACAATTGGTATTGTCAAAATACACCGGTTGACTACAATGATCACATTTAAAAACCTGCATGGAAATAGTATTATTGGTATTGACAATCAATATTGTTCATGATAACTATAGAAGATATGATTCTAATATTGAAGTCTTCTCCGAATTAACTTGCACTTTTATGAACTTCGATAATTTGACTGATTTTTCTTACACTTTTGTTTAACCCATTTAACCGAATAATTTTTGGTTGTTTTTTGTTGATGGTCTTTATCAATAATTCCTTTTCTCTAATATTTTCATGAATTATCGTAAACTCGATTTCATTCCAATTTAATTTTTTTTCATTGGGAATTATTATCCCACTTTGATTGATGATAAGCTTTATTTCTTTCCCATTTATTCTAAATATTGCCAAACCCAGAACTGTTAAAATTTGGGGTATCAGGTAAATAGCTCCTTGAAAATTTTTGTTTATTAGGAATAGAATGAAGGATAATATCAACATCAATCCAAAAAGAATAAAGAGCCATTTACCAAGTTTATTTTGACTGATAGTATATTCAGTTTTATTGGATATATCATTATATGGTTTAGAGTAATCTGAAGTTAATCTAAATCTTCCTTGAAAACCATCAATTTTTAACCACGCAAAATATTCTTGAACTTCCTTAGCGTATTTTTTAGTTGGATCAAAAAAAATATCGGCCATGTCCGAAACTTTTTCAAAATTAGCAAAGATTAACTCTCTGTTTTTACCAATAAAATCTATTGCAATAATTAAGACGATAACAAAAAGCAAATCATTTAATTTCTGTTTAGGGTCAATCACATCAACCCGTGATTTCACAATATTGGAATAATCATCAATGGTGAAAACTGAATTTTCTTTCGAATAAAATGAATAAGCACTAAACTGGGTTTTGATTCTTGATTCCCGATTATAAACTTCAGAATCATGTTCCCATAAATCAAACCAGATGCTTTCACCTTTATTTAACTCCATCCAATTTTTCTTTAAAAGATTTCCCGCAATGGGATCAAATAATAATCGAATGGTATCTTTTTTTATGGGATTTAATATTTTGATAATTGGTCTTTGAATAAAATCAATTTCAATAAATTCTCCATTAACTTTCAAGGTTTTAGGAATGTGGAATTTTTCATTTCCGTTATTTTTATTTGAGAAAGCCAAGAAATAATATGAGACTACAATGAATGCACTAATAACCACAAACTTATTTGAATCAAAAAATTCAATAATCTTTTTCATTTAGAGACAATTGCTTATTTCATTTACTCTAATTTAATAAATCTGGTTCCTATCTGTAACCAATACAACCTCAATTCCATCCCTCAAATTCTTCATCTTCAAATACAGCATCCATTAAAAGTTTGTCGTCTCCTTCCTTATGCATTTCCTTATAAGCCTCGCCCCAATTTTTCCTAGGTTCCTCAATTGGCCGGATAATTATATGCTCTTTTTCTAATATTAGCTCTACTTCATCACCTATGTTATATTTCTTCAAAATTGACTTACTCAACTTAATGCCTTTTGATTTACCTATTTTGATGATGTCAGTTTTCATTTCATTTTATAACAATTACAAAAGTTATCACAAAAAAATCAGTAATCCACACCAATTTCTCACAACCCCTTCACAATCCCTTTATATTTCTTGATCAAAGCCTCATTGTGTTCTTCTCCCTCGTCCGAATTGGAACTGCTGAATACCTCGGGCTTTATACCCATTTGGATCAGGTTTTCGGCGGCCTGTACCATCATACTCTGTAAAATCACTGCACCGGTAGCCGTGGAAGTCGCACCGACCTTAATATCCAACCCCTCCAATGTCACGGATGCATCTCCAATTTCTCCGCCATTGTCAAAATACAGGTCAGCGATTTCAAAAAGTCTTTTTCCTGTTGGATGTCGTGATACGACTGATTGGGTATGTTTGAGGTTGGTAATAACAATGACTTTGGCTCCTTTTTCCTTGGCAATCATCGCCATTTCGATGCTTACGGTGTTACGGCCGGAGTTGGAAGAGATGATGAAAACATCCTTTTCCGATATTGGAAATCCTTCAAGAAGCCTTGCTGCGTATCCTTCCTGCCTTTCCACTTCTGTACTGTAAGAAGCGTCTTTGTGGAGCATCAGCGCCTCGTCGAGTATTGCCACCACACGGGCAAATCCTCCCGCCCTGTAAAATATCTCCTCTGCAAATATATGTGAATGACCTGTACCGCTGGTGTAGATAAATCCATCATTGGCAAGGCAATCTGCTATCCATTTGGCGGCTTGCTCAATCTTTTCCGTTTGGTTGAAAACAATCTTGAGTTTGGTTTGAACCTGCTCAAAATACCGCTGATAGGCCTTCATATCAATTGATCAGAATTTCATCAATGAATACCCATCCTTTGCCACCGGCACCGGGATGCCATTTGGGTAAAGGATTGACCGGAGTGAGTTTTGCTTTTACGGCCGTGACATCACTTTGGTTGATTTTGGATTCATACATCTGAAGCATTCTGTCACGGTTTCCTGTTGGCTGCTCCGGTTTTTGTGTGTCCACTAATTTCCAGTCTGTATTTTGTGTTTTGATCCAAACTTCAACTTTGGAAGGCGGGAAAATATACGAACCTTCGGCGGCCAAGGTACTGAATGCAATATTTTGGATACTTTGGGGAGATTTGAAATCCATTTGGATTTCAAAAGGTGTGTCTTGAAAACCCAACCATTTGCCCGTTGCAAAGTCTTCATCTCCTTTTTCAAGATCAAATAGGGTTAAAGCTCCTGCACCCTTGTATGATTGGTGTGGCGGATGCACAAGGTTATAGCTGTCAGGCTGAATTTTTGACCTGAAGAATACAGCTTGCTTTTCCGTACTTCCCAGCCATCCGTCTGCAAAAGCCCTTGCCCGCAAGGTGGTATTTTGATCCAAACTTATCGGGCCTGAATACACCTGATGGTTGCTGCTGTCCGGCATGGTATTGTCCAGGGTATAGAAAATATTCACCGAACCGATGGGGTGTTTGAGACTGACTGCTATTTTATCTGTGAAAATTGACTTATCAAATTCTATTTGTGGCGCATTTAATTGATATAAGGTCCCATTATCTTGAAATCCTCCTTCCACTCTGGTATTGGGTAAGGCAGCTTTTAGCGACGAAATGGCGTCAGCATTTTTATTCGTCCATACAAAAAGATCCTTCAGCTGATCAAATTCTTTAAGACTTTCAAAAGCTGCTTCTGAAAGCGGATTACCACTGAGGGAGAGATGCTTCAGGTTTTGGAGGTTTTGCAATTCTGTCAAAGTATTTCCTTCTATCCCTGTAAAATTGAGGTTGAGCACCTCAAGATTAGGGTAGTTGGCAATCTTTTGAAGGTCATTGTCTTTCAAAGGCATGTTCTGAAAATTCAATTCTACCACCTGTTCTTTGACTTTTTTCAAATCATCAATCGTATTGGGGTCAAACTGGTTTTTTCCGAAAAATGTAACGCTTAAGCCCGGGGAATTGGGGTAGGTGGTGACTACCTTTCTATAGTCATTGTTGAGCTCAGCAATGGTTTTGACATTCGCTGCCTTGAAGGTATAAGTTTTGGATTCCTGTCCTGCAAACTTTTCTTTTGCCAAAGCAATGAATTCGCTTTCTGGACTGTAGGCGGTCAGTTTTTTATCGAAATGAGCCGAATCCAAAATCCAACTTTGGATCAGTGCGAGTTCAGTTTCGGTCAATTGTGGTTTTCCTTTGGGAGGCATATGAAATTCATCTTCCAAAGGATACAATATATGGATCAAAATCTGGGAATTTTCAAGGTCCTGCATATCGATGGCCGGACCCATTTCGCCACCTTTCAGTATATATTGGACTTCGTCCATTCTCAGGTCGCCTTTGACTTTTCCCGCCTTGTGGCAACTGATGCATTTTTGATCCAAGATGGGTTTGATGACGTGGTCAAAAGCCAAAGCTTCTTCAAAACTTACCTGAGGCAAGTCGCTCTCACTTTTTAAAGGTGCAAAAAGGAAATCCTCACCATGGGTCAGTGAAGCTCCCAAGTGGCCTGTAGCTAAAACCAAAGCCAATACGACTAAGGAAAGACCTTTGGCCACAGCCAACTTTTCTTTTGCCCAAAACCAGTACCACAAAGTTCCTAACCAAAATACCAGTAAACCGGTCCATTGGTGGTTTTCAAAATCCTCTTTTACATAGCCGTCTTCCACGCTGAGAAAAAGCCCAGCAAGAACAGTGATCCCTGTGAAGAATAGAGCGGAAAGTAGAAGTCCTTTTAGGGCAATCTTCATATTGGCTCCCAAGGCATCGGGAAACCAAAACAACAATGCTGCTAAAAACAACATAACGATAGGGAAATGGAGCAGCAGCGGATGCATTCTACCCACTACCTCCAAAAAAGAGGGCAATTGAATTTGATCTTGACCAATGACAAGAATAAGAATCAATCCATGTAATGCAATCAACGAATTTTCTAGAATCGCAAAGATTTTTTGGTTTTTGGGCATACTGCAAGAACTGTTAAACCAAAATGTCTTTTACAACTTTACCGTGTACATCGGTCAACCTATACCTTCTTCCCAAGTGTTTGTAAGTAAGTCTTTCATGGTCAATTCCCATCAAATGCAAGATGGTGGCCTGGAAGTCATGGACATGAACCGGGTTTTCCACAATGTTGTATCCAAATTCATCTGTTTCACCATAAACCATTCCTGACTTCACACCCCCGCCTGCCATCCAAATGGAAAATGCCCTTGGATGGTGGTCACGTCCATAATTGTCTACCTGTATTTTTCCCTGACAGTAGTTTGTCCTCCCAAATTCCCCACCCCAAATCACCAAAGTTTCATCCAACAAGCCTCTTTGTTTAAGGTCTGAGATAAGGGCTGCCGAAGCCTGATCCACATCTTTTGCCTGGCCGACCATCTGATTGGGCAGGTTGTCGTGGGCATCCCAGCCCTGATGGTACAGCTGTACAAAACGGACCCCATTTTCTGATAATTTTCTCGCCAAAAGGCAGTTGGCTGCATAAGTACCCGGAATCAAACAATCCGGACCGTACATTTTGATGATGCTGTCGGGCTCTGATTTGATATCGGTCACTTCCGGCACTGCCGTCTGCATACGGAAAGCCATTTCATATTGTTGGACTTTGGCCTGTATTTCAGGATCTCCAAAAGTCTCATAATTCATATTGTTCAGTTCGGCCAGCTTGTCCAACATCCGTCTCCTGTCCTCTCTGTTCATCCCTTTTGGATCTTTGAGATAAAGGACAGGATCTTCACTTGCCGAAAACTGTACACCCTGATGTACGGAATCCAAAAAACCGTTGGTCCATAGCTTGGAATAAACTCCCTGTCCGTTTCCTTTTCCTCGGCTCAATAGCACACAAAAAGAGGGTAGGTTGCTGTTTTCACTTCCGAGACCATAACTCAGCCATGCTCCCATACTGGGACGGTTTCCCACTTGCGCGCCTGTCTGGAAGAAAGTCAAAGCAGGATCATGGTTGATGGCTTCCGTATGCATGGACTTGATGATGCAGATATCATCCACTACTTTGGCGGTATGGGGGAATGCCTCAGAAATCCAGGCTCGGGATTCTCCATATTGGTTGAACTTGAAGAAAGAACCTACTAAGGGAAAAGAGCTTTGTCCTGCAGTCATGCCTGTCAGCCTCTGTCCTGCTCGGATGGAGTCGGGAAGTTCTTGTCCGATCTGCTGGTTCAACAAAGGCTTGTAATCAAATGTTTCCAACTGGGATGGTGCTCCGTTTTGAAAAAGGTAGATAACACGTTTTGCTTTTGGGGCAAAATGGGGCAAAGCTTCCATCAGGGCATCCTCACCGCTTTTTCCCTTGAACAGATCAGGAATCAACAGACTACCTAAAGCCAAGCTACCAATACCTAAGCTGACCTTCGAAAGAAATTTTCTCCTGTTTTCATTGAGTCCAAATTCAGATTGTTCTTTTTCCATCTCAGATTTTTGTTATTGCTTCTTCAAGGTTATACATCGCCAGAATCACCTGCATCATAGCGGCAGTGTCCGGGGTTATTTTTTCTTCTTTGATAGGGTATTCACCCATTCTCAATAAGGCATCAGCCGATTCCTGGTCTTTACTGAATCTCGATAATTCATCTTCAAAGTATCCGGAAAGAATCTCCATTTCCTTAGGATTGGGGGCCCTGCAAAGGATTCTTTTGAAAGCTTCCTCTATGGCTGTTTCAGGATCGGATTCTTTTTCAGTTAGCTGACTTGCCAAAACCCGTGAAGCTTCCATTACCAAGGGATCGTTCATCATGACCAAGGCCTGAAGGGGCGTATTGGTCCTTCCTCTGTTTACTTCACACTGGTCTCTGTTTGACCCATCAAATATGATCGGCATCGGAGGCGGTGATGTGAGTTTGATAAAGGTATAAAGACCTCTTCTGTAAAGCTTTTCTCCTTGGTCCTGTTTGTAGGTTTTGAGTTCTCCTCTACCGGATGTGGCTGCTTCCCAAAGTCCTTCCGGCTGGTAAGGTTTCACACTTGGTCCACCTATTTCAGGTACAAGCAGGCCCGAACTCGCCAATACCAAATCCCTGATATTCTCGGCAGGCAACCTCAATCTTGGGGACCTTGCCAAATAAACATTGTCAGGATCTGTATTCAAATGCTTCTTGGTAACCTTAGATGACTGCATGTATGTTGCCGAAGTCATTATTTTTTTGAGTAGTCGCTTTATGTCCCAATCATTTTCCATAAAATCTACTGCAAGCCAATCTAAGAGCTCCGGATGGGAGGGAAGATCGCCCTGCATCCCAAAATCGCCCGTGGATTTTACAATGCCGATCCCGAAGATTTCCTGCCACATCAGGTTGACAAATACTCTGGCAGTGAGCGGATTGTTTTTGTCCACGGTCCATTGCGCCAATCCCAACCTGTTTTTGGGCAGATTGTCAGGAAAGGAAAAAATACTTTCCGGTGTACCTGGGCTGACAGGAGTAGTTCGGGCATCATACAAACCACGGTTTAGGATGTATGTCGTTCTCAAAGTATCTAGTTCTTCCATCACGGAAACCATGAGTTTGCTCGTATCCTGATGGTTGATAAATGTAAGGAGTTCGTTGATATCCTCTCTCTCAATCCAAAGGATCGGGGTTTTGGCAGGTTTTGATTGGGAGACGTCACCTTCATATCCTTTTTCAGGAGTATTATTGAAAAAGGCAAACATCTCGTAGAAGTTTTGCTGGGAAATCGGATCGTATTTATGGTCATGGCATTGGGCACATTCCATAGTTATACCAAGAATTCCTTTGCTGAAGGTATTGGATTTGTCCAGGACATATTCCACCCTGTACTCCTCTGGAATAACACCGCCTTCCTCGGTATATTTATGATTTCTGTTAAAAGCTGTCGCTAAAATCTGTTCTTTGGTTGCATTTGGCAACATATCCCCGGCCAACTGCCAGGTGATGAATTGGTCGTAGGGAATATTTTTGTTGAATGCATGAATCACCCAATCCCTGTAGGGCCATTGGGTACGGATATTGTCATCCTGATAGCCATAGGAATCGGAGTACCTTGAAATATCCATCCATAGGACTGCCATCTTTTCTCCAAAGGTGGGCAGGTTCATGATTTTATCCAATGCTTTTTCATATGCCTCAGGGCTGTTGTCTTTTTCAAAAGCACTGATCATTTCAGGGGTAGGGGGTAGGCCTGTCAGGTCAAGGCTGACCCTTTTCAACAATTCGTGCTTTTCTGCCTGATCGTTTGGATCCAGACCCAATTTGTTCATTTTGGCCAAAGTGAAATAATCTATTTCATTTCTGGTCCATTCTTCATCTTTGACTTTGGGCAATGCTGCTTTTTTGGGACTTACAAAAGCCCAATGTGGTTCATATTGTGCACCCTGTTCGATCCACTTTTTGATCAATCCTATCTCTTCTTGGGTCAAAGACAGATTGGATTCAGGAGGAGGCATCAGTTCATTGGGATCAGTGCTGACTATTCGGTGGTATAGTTCGGAACCGTCGATATCATTGGGAATGATGGCGAATTTTCCAGGGCTTTCTTTCATTGCAGCAAAAGCAGTTTCAGGAACATCCAGCCTCAATCCTGCTTCCTGCTTGTTGGCATCAGGTCCGTGACAGGCAAAACACTTATCTGAAAGTATCGGGCGTATATGGAAATTGTAGCTGAGCTGTTCCCCTTCCCCAAATGAAATTTCTGAAGAAGTATTTTGTTTGCAAGCCACAAATATGAAAAGAAGTAATATGATTAGTGGGCTGAAGTACTTCATGGTTATCTTTGGCAATAATTTATTCAAGTTGGTAATTTCGTAAAAAAATTAACAAACTTCAATTTCTTATTCTAAATTTTTACAAATAGACAGAATAAATAAATTTAATGGATACACGGATCCGGATTTTTTTTTATCTTCCTCTAATATCCTGAATTTTCTTTGATTTTTTCTTCCCTGTTTAAATTCTATCTTTGGACTTGAATAAATTTTTAACCATGAGTGAATTGATAGTTCCGTCCTTGAAAAGCTGGGTGCCTGTTCCCAAAGATTCTGATTTCACAATTTACAATCTGCCTTTTGGAATTTTCCAAAATAAAAGACTTTCTCCTAGGGCAGGAATTGCTATAGGGGATAAAATCGTCGATTTGGCGGTTTTACATGAAGAAGGTTTTTTTTCTGATATGACGCAGCTACCCCATGGGATTTTCCAAAAAGATTCCCTGAATGATTTTATTGGCTTGGGTAAGCCTATTACCAAAAGGGTTAGAGAAAAAGTTCAGGACTTGCTCAAAGAAGAAAACGGGGCCTTGCGAGATCATCAAAGCAGGGGCAAAGCAATAGTGACGAGAAAAGAAGCCCAAATGCTTTTGCCGGTAAAGATCGGAGATTATACTGATTTTTACAGCAGCATGGAGCATGCTACCAACGTTGGAACTATGTTCCGTGATCCCGAGAATGCTTTATTGCCCAATTGGAAACATCTACCTGTTGGTTATCACGGAAGGTCTTCCTCTATTATTCCATCCGGAATTCCCATCCACAGACCCAAAGGACAATACAAGGATCCAAATATGGATACTCCCGAATTCGGACCAAGTCGCAGATTGGATTTTGAACTGGAGATGGCCTTTATAGTAGGAAAATCCACCAAGATGGGGGATAGTGTGAGCACGGAAGATGCGGAGGATTATATTTTTGGTATGGTACTTTTCAACGATTGGTCAGCTAGGGATATTCAGGCTTGGGAATATGTACCATTAGGTCCTTTCTTGGGAAAAAGTTTTGCATCAAGTATTTCACCATGGATTGTGACTTTAGAGGCTTTGGAACCCTTTAGGGTTCCTGGACCTAAGCAGGAACCGGAAGTTTTACCCTATTTACAATACCAAAAAGATCATGCTTTTGATATAAACTTAGAAGTCTATATACAGCCTGATGGCCTGAAGAGTACCAAAGTATGTACTTCCAATTTCAAGTATATGTATTGGAATATTGCCCAACAGCTTGCCCATCATACGGTCAATGGATGTAATATCAATGTTGGAGACATGATGGCTTCGGGTACGATTTCCGGCCCAACTTCCGAAAGCTTTGGATCCATGTTGGAACTGGCATGGAAAGGCACTAAGCCTGTCCAACTGGAAGAAGGAGGGGAACGTAAATTTATAGAAGATGGCGATACCGTAATTATGAAAGGTTACTGTGAGAAGGCAGGTATTCGTGTTGGATTTGGAGAAGTAGAAAGTAAAGTGATGCCGGGCAAATAGGGAGTGATTGAGCCAATATACACGAAGCAAGATAAAAGAAGCGGGAATTGAGAATCAAAGTCCAAAAACCAAAAATCACCCCAAACTGAACCTCACAGGCACATACATCCATTTTCTGACAGGATTTCCATTCACATCCAAAGCGGGTTTGTATCCCTTGTCAAAAGCGGTAATTACTCTTTTGGCTTCTTCCTGAAGCATTGGAGACACCTCATCTTGATTGACAATTTCCATTGTATTGACAGATCCATCAGGCATTATTTCCAAGGCAATAGTCACAATTCCTTGAATACTTTTTTTTCTTGCTTTTTCCGGAAAGTTAAGGTTTGACCTTAGGAAATCTTTGAATTGCTGTTTTGAAACTGCAAAATCCGGTTCAAATTCATTTCTGGAAGTCTCGACTTGTTCGCCATCAATCACACGCCATCCGAAAACCACCTCATTGTCGTTACATAAAAATCTGGCTACTAATTTTCCTTCTTGAAAATATTCTATCATTTCCTTTTTGGTGCTGAGTTCAAGAGTTGAGATTTTATGGATGCTTTCATTTTCTCCATATTCCTCAGTTATTGATCTGATCAGATTCTTTTTTCCTTCAAATTCATTCGAAATAACCCTTATCAATTTTCCATTAAGCTCTTGGATCCTTTCTTTTTGTATACCTTCAGAAATTGGGAAAATGGTTTTTTGGTATTGATGGTCTTCAATGCTTTTGCTGGTCAAAGGCCTAAAATGTTTGTCAAGAAAAACAGTCTTGGATTTTTGAGCAACTAAAAAAGAAGAAGAAGATAAAAAAATAAAAAATACGAGATAGATAAATTTCTTCATACAGCTATCAAATGGTTTAACTTTATAGTTAATCGGTTGGCATATGTAAAAGGTTACAAAAAGGATGCCCATATTTTGGATTCTTAGTTTTATGATTTTAAACCCTCATTAATAATCTTATTTTTGCAGGGCCAATTATATTAAACCTATCAATCTATGAAAAGCATCAATCCAACGACCACAACAGCCTGGGGAAAACTCCAATCACTCTCCGTATTACATCAACAGACCCAAATCAAAAATCTTTTTAATGAACCTAAAAGATTTGATGCCTTTACCATCCGACTGGAAGATGTTTTGGTAGATTATTCCAAAAATAGACTTGACTATGAAATCAAGTCTGCCTTGATCGAATTGGCTGAAGAAACCGGATTAAGGGCTGCAATTGAAGCCATGTTTGACGGAGAAAAGATCAATGGTACAGAAGGTAGGGCTGTGCTGCACACGGCTTTAAGAAATAGGTCCAATAAACCTATGAATTTTGAAGGGAAAGACGTCATGCCGGATATCAATGCGGTCTTGCGTCAGATGAAAACTTTTGCTGACAAGATTTCCAATGGAACTTGGTCAGGATATACCGGAAAGCCCATTACTTCTTTGGTGAATATTGGAATTGGAGGTTCTGATTTGGGTCCGGTTATGGTTACAGAGGCTTTGAAACCTTACCAAAACCCGAATTTGGAAGTCTATTTTGTTTCCAATGTAGACGGCACACATATAGCTGAAACCCTCAAAAAAGTCAACCCGGAAACCACCTTGTTTTTCATTGCTTCCAAAACTTTTACCACACAGGAAACCATGACAAATGCCCATACGGCAAGAGATTGGTTTTTGGAATATGCCCAGGATGATAAAGCAGTTGCCAAACATTTCGTAGCCCTTTCCACCAATGAAAAAGGCGTTACGGATTTTGGTATTGATCCGGATAATATGTTCGCTTTTTGGGATTGGGTTGGGGGCAGGTACTCACTTTGGTCAGCTATCGGATTACCTATAGCTTGTGCGATTGGATTTGACAATTTCGAAAAACTCCTGGAAGGAGCATATAGTATGGACATTCATTTCAGAAATGCCCCATTTGAAAACAATATTCCAGTAATCCTGGCTTTGGTAGGTATTTGGAATACCAACTTTTTGGGAGCAACTTCTGAGGCGATTTTACCTTATGACCAATACCTGCACAGATTCGCAGCTTACTTTCAGCAGGGGAACATGGAATCCAATGGAAAATATGTTTCCAGATCTGGAGATAAAGTGGATTATACTACAGGCCCAATTATCTGGGGAGAACCGGGAACCAACGGTCAACATGCATTTTACCAGCTTATCCATCAGGGTACTCATTTGATTCCCTGTGATTTTATAGCTCCGGCGATTTCCCATAATCCGATTTCCGACCACCATGTCAAGTTGCTTTCCAATTTCTTTGCCCAGACGGAAGCTTTGATGAACGGTAAGACTTTGGAACAGGTCACTGCTGAAATGAACAAGGCAGGTAGATCAGAAGCAGAAATTACCAAAATTGCCCCTCATCGGGTTTTTGAGGGAAACAGGCCAACCAATTCTATTTTGGTGAAACAAATTACACCCTATACATTGGGGCAGTTGATCGCAATGTATGAACACAAGATTTTTGTGCAGGGAGTAATTTGGAACATTTACAGCTTCGATCAGTGGGGTGTGGAATTGGGAAAAGTGTTGGCCAATGCCATCCTTCCCGAACTGGTAAATGCGAATAAAGTAAGCAGCCATGATGCATCCACCAACGGTTTGATCAATGCTTACAAAGAAATGAGAGGGTAGTATAAAGTAAGAAGTTTGAAGTAGGAAGTAAGAAGTAAAAATGTAAGACCTTTGAGGTTTGAAAAAACCTCAAAGGTCTTTTTTTTACAGGCAATTCTGAGTAAAAAGGATTAATTATTACTCCAAAAAAATGCATATCGGATTATTTAAACTCAACTCAAAATCCCCTAATTATCTGATTTATGATCAATCAGCCATATTTCAGCTTCTTGTTTATTGCCACAACCCAACAAAATAAATAAGCAGCAAACAAGGTTGAAATATTGAAATTCATAGTCCTTAGCTTGAAATCAATTTGGGACTACAAATGAAACTGCTGCTACAGTAGTGGGGTTGATATTTGGAAATACTTCAATGCCGGAGGTCGGGTCCTCCCAATTGTTGGAAATGAAGGAATCCCCATACATCCTGACATATACTGTTTGTCCGGCACTAAAGCCCATTTCCAGCAATTTATCTTTGGTAAATCCTGTATTGGCACTTAAGCTTGAAAAACTAAAAACCTCACTTCTAGCTGTAAATTTGGTGTTGGAAACATCTGCAAACGGACCCAAAAAGTAGCGTACAAAAGCTTTATTGGACGAAGTGGGTACCGGTGATAAATTATAATCAAAACTTACGCCTACTTCACCGTTCAGTAAAAACTCATTGAAAGCCAGTCCTGTCACTGTTGTAGTTGAAATTTTTCCAAATGGAATATTTTGGACTACTGTGGAAATTACATCTTTAACATATACATGAGAAATCCCAAAAACTCTCAAAGTTCCATAACCGGATTTGCTGATTTCAAACTGATAACTGTCATAGGGGAGTTCATTGAAAGTATATCTTCCTGTATTGTCAGCCGTTGCTGTGAATGTCTGACCTGTAAGGTTGGAAGCTGTTATAGTGACGCCTCCTGCGTCATTGGTGGAAATCAATTTGTCATCAAAAGTCTGAATATTTCCCAACAAAGTGCCTTTAGTCGGAAGTTGGGGAGTGTTATTGTCATCAGAACATGCTGTCAGGAAAAGGGCTGAGAAAATGCTTATAATCAGAAAAAAGCCCTTGAGAACTGGATTAAAACTGTTTTTCATAAATAGAATTTTGTGATTTTTAAATGACTAACTTTTTTAAATAATATAACTATAAGTGTTAAATATATTAACTTTTATTAAAAATAGATTTTATGTGATAAAATTTTTATAAAAAAAGTTATTATTATATCAAAAAACAGATGGGTTTTCCAAATTTTATTTTGTTTATCAATTTTAACAATTGATTAATTTCTTTCCCTCCACATCCCCGCCAATCCCAATAACGGACCAAGTCCCAAAACCGGAAACAAATAGATAGGATCAATTTGAGAAGATAGAAGGTTGATTAGCTGAATACTGATGATCGTAATTCCAAAGCCAACACTATTGACGATTGTCAATGAGGTTCCCCTTGTTGCCTCAGGAGCATTTTGGGCGACCATGGTCGAAAACATAGGTGAATCCGCCGTGACCGCCAATCCCCAAACCATCAAAAATACAAGCATCACTCCCTGAGAATCTTGAAAAATAAGCAACGGAGAGATAAAGCAACAGATCCCGGATAGGGCAAGTGCAAAGGAAGCTATTGCTTTTGGAGTGAATTTGCCTGACAATATTCCTGCAGCGCTGCAGGAAACTGCACCTACAGCGATTATGGTAAAGGACCAAAATGCATAATCCAATTCCAAATTATGGAGTTTATTATAATACTGAAGTATAAAGGGTAAAAAAGCCCAAAATGCATAGAGTTCCCACATATGGCCAAAATAGCCGTAAGCAGCAGACCGGATGGAATTTGTCTGGAAAACCTTAAAAAAAGAAGTAAAATCAAACCCATGGCTTTTCTTTCTATAGGGCCCGTTTGGTACTAAAGCCACGATCGTAAACCCACCGATCAAAGCCAAAACTGATGTCGCATCGATTACATATCTCCAGGGAAGCGGATCCAGAAAACTTCTTACCAAGTGGGGAAAAGCGGTACCCAAAACCAAAGCTCCAATCAAAAACCCCAAAGATTTGCCAAGACCTTTTTGGAAATAATCGGAGGCGATTTTCATCCCAACAGGATAAATCCCCGCAAGAAAAAAGCCTGTTCCAAACCTGAAAAACAGGATTTCAAGGGCACTGATATCTTCGATCCGGATAGCAAAGTTAAATGCAGATGCTACCACAGAACTCCAAAAAAACACCCAGGATGGAGAAAACTTGTCTGCGACAGTAAGTATGGAAAAAACCAAAGTACCAGCGATAAATCCAAATTGCACAGCGCTCGTCAAGTGGCCAAGGTATTCAGGCGCCAGTTTTATTTCTTTTGCGAGATCGGGTAATACCGCATTTCCTGCAAACCAAAGCGATGTACTCAAAAATTGAGAGAGAACAATCAAGGGCAGGATTTTTTTCATCTACAAGTATCGACTTCTTTTCTAGAAAATCACTTTCCTTTCATCACTTCTGAATCCCAAGCATGGTCATTGAGTGCGAATTTTCGGAGTCTTTCCGAGGATAGAAGTTGTTCCTGCATTTCAATTGTCCTCCTGACCGAAGAGATGTATTCTTTTTGATCATGCTTTACTTTTACTAATTCTTTTAATGCTTCCTCGTCATATTTGAGGAAATTCTGTCCTAAGCGATGAACTGTATGGGATCTGAATCCCAACTTGACCAAGACATCTTTGCCCAACCTTATCGAGCTGTCGAGGTGTTCCCTGTAAATATTGGGAACATCCATTTCCATTAATTCGTAGGCGTCGCTACGGTTTTTGGCCCTCACCATAAGTTCCAGTTTGGGAAAATGTTTTTTAACTGTCTCTACCAAAAGGTAATTGGTTTCAGGGTCATCAATCGCAGAAATAAGGATTTTGGCTTCATTGGCCCCTGCGGATTCCAATAAGTCAGCCCTCGTTGCGTCTCCATAATAGACTTTAAATCCCATTTTTCTCAATAAATCCACCCGGTCAGAATCATTGTCCAAAATAGTGGCTTTGATTCCGTTGGCTCTTAAAAATCTCCCAATGGTACTCCCAAAATGGGAAAATCCTACGATAATGACATTGTGTTTTTCTTCTACCACATCAGCTTCTTTTACCTCTTTTTCCAAAGTGCCTACCCTGGGAAGGATAAGTTTTTCATTTAATAAAATCAGCAATGGGGTGATGGTCATACTAATTGCGGTAATGGCCATCAGGATATCATTGGTGGGTTTATCCAATATTTGTAGCTGGTTTGCAAATGAATAGGTTACAAATGAAAATTCCCCGACTTGACTTAGGCCAATGGCAAATATCAAATTTTGGTCCAAACCCAATTTGGCATATTTTCCAATTCCAAGCAGAACCAAAGTTTTCAGTAAAAGGATACCCAGAGTTATGGAAATTATCATTATGGCATTTTCTCCTATTAGCCCAAAATTGATGGATGCCCCTACAGCGATAAAAAATAAGCCCAAAAGCAAACCTTTGAATGGATCAAGATCACTTTCAAGTTCATGTTTAAACTCCGAATTTGCTAAAATCACTCCTGCGAGGAAAGTCCCCAACGCAGGACTAAGCCCAACAATCTCCATCAAAAAGGCAATGCCCACTACAATCAACAGCGCTGAGGCAACAAAAAGCTCCCTAAGTCTGGTTCGGGCTATCATCCTTAAAACAGGAACAAAGGCAAACCTACCCAATAGGACTACAAGACCCACAGCGCCAACCACAAAAAGTGTTTGTGTCCATCCGGGGAACTGTTCTATAGGGCTACCATGGTGATCTGTGGAAAGCGCATCTCCAGCAACAGCCAAAAGTGGAATGATGGCCAACATCGGGATGACTGCAATATCCTGCATCAGCAATACCGCAAATGAGTTTTTCCCCGCATTGGATTCCAATTGGTTTTTTTCTTTGAGGGACTGCAGTACAATGGCGGTGGAAGAAAGCGAGAGAGACATAGAAACTGCCAGAGAAATTTGCCAGGAGAATCCGGAAATGATCATAATCCCAAAAAATGCAAGGGTAGTAATTAAAACCTGGGATAACCCTATTCTGGTAATCATAGCCCTCATTTGCCATAATTTAGCTGGCTCTAATTCCAGCCCGATCAGGAACAGCATCATCACCACCCCAAATTCCGCAAAGTGCATGATATCTTCACCCTCTTCACCTATAAACTCCAATACATATGGACCGATTATAATACCTGCAAGTAGATAGCCCAAGACCGATCCCATTCCTAATTTTTTGGCAATGGGGACACAGATGATGGCAGCTGCCAAATAGATAATGGCTTGAAACAGAAAAGAATTTTCCATGGTTTAAGGTTTGAAATGGTTCAATTCATCCAATTGAAAAAGATGATCAGGTACTTCTTTAGTGTCTCTGAGATACTTCAAAATACTACTGAATTTCTCAGCACCTTTTTGAAGTTCAGAGGAAGTTATTTTGTGGGTTCCTCCAATATGAAAGGGAGGTAAATAAAACATGTGGCATAATTTGGCAGTCTGCTCAAAAGGCAATAAAAACTCCCTCAAGGTATGGCCATGCTTTCCATCTTTGGTATAAGCTGACTCTGTACCACCCGAACTGACACAATTGAAAACAAGCTTGTTTTTGAGGTAAATACCGCCCGGACCATAAGCCCAACCAAAATCCAAAACCAAGTCAAGCCATTGTTTGAAAAGAGGCGGGGCGGAATACCAGTAAATGGGGTGTTGCCAAATAATAATATCGGCAGTAAATAGGATTTCCTGCTCGGTCTGCACATCAATATTGAAATCCGGGTACAATTCATAAAGATCCCTGATTTCAACATTTTCCAATTTGGAAGCAGCATCTGCCAAAGCCTGATTGACTATTGAGTGCTCATATTTTGGATGGGCCAATATTACCAGGACCTTTTTCATAAAAATTTCAATTGCGGTTTATTTGACAAATTACAGAAAATTTGAATTTCATTTTTGTTATGGGATTTTATTTTAGGAAAATAGATTCTTTGGTCTATATGGAGTTTAGGAATTAGGGTTTGTTGATTTTGGTTATTGGTTTAAAACTACAAACCATGCCTAGTAACGGCGGATACACTGTTTTATCAAGGAATCCGAAATTTTATGAAAGGGAAAAATCCTCCATTTCCAGAAATCAAAACCGTCTTATTTTAAGAAGAATAAAGAAATGGTTTCCTTGTTAAGGCAGTTCTAAATTGTTTTAGAATGAACAAAAATTGTCTGAGCCGTTTTATATAGTAGTATCAAACAAAAAAACAAATGGCCTTTACAGTAAAAATATTAGATATTCTTTCTTTAACGCATGATGTCAAACAAATTAAAACTGAGAAACCAAAAGATTATTCTTTTGTACCCGGTCAGGCTACTGAGGTAGCTATCAATGAAAAGGGCTGGCAAGAAGAAAAAAGACCTTTTACTTTTACCTCACTTCCTGATTCTGATTACTTGGAGTTTGTAATCAAATCATATAGGGACCATGATGGAGTCACCAATAAGATAGATTCTTTAAAGGTAGCTGACGAATTAATCATCGATGATCCCTGGGGTGCAATCCAATATAAGGGAAAAGGTGTTTTTATTGCAGGTGGCGCTGGTGTTACTCCATTTATTGGGATTTTCAGGTATTTGCAATCAATCAATGAAATTAAAGGAAACCGTCTGTTCTTTGCCAACAAAACCGGTAAGGATGTCATTTTGGAATCCTATTTTCAAGATCTCCTTGGAACTGATTTTATTTCGATACTTGATCAGGAAAAACTTGATGGCCATGAATATGGAAGAATAGACATGGAATTCCTTAAGGAAAATATCACCGATTTTTCCCAGAAATTCTATGTCTGTGGACCGGATCCTATGGTAAAAGGAATTAGTAAGTTGTTAGAGCAATTGGGAGCTGAACCTGATGCGATTACTTTTGAGGAATAACAGGCATAATCCAAAATTTGAATAAATCTTGTTGAATCAGTACTGATTTGAGTATATATCAAAAAAAGGGGCACTTGCATATGCCCCTTTTGAATTAAACCAGCATTGGACAAAATTCAGCATTTTGAGCTTCTTAGCAATAATTACCTGATTCAAATCCAAAGATACAATTTATGGTTTTAAAGCATATTTAACTCAACTTCGACAGAGCATCCATCAATACCTTGATTTTAGCTTCAGCATCTGCTTGTTTTTTCTTTTCATTGGCCACTACCTCAGCAGGTGCACCGGAAACAAAGCGTTCATTGCTTAGTTTTTTGACCACACTGTTCAGAAAACCTTTGGTGTATTCCAGTTCTTTGTGAATGCTTTCTTTTTCTTCTTCCACATTTACCTGACCTTCCATTGGAATAAAACATTCATCGGATTTTACCACAAAGCTTACAGCATTTTCCAAAGATCCTCCAAAGGATATTTCGGATAAATTTGCCAATTTTTTCAATACAGCATCAAACCGTTTATAGAGATGGGGCGTATTGGTTTTGATGGTTAAAGAGAAAGCTTCTTTGGGAGAGATTCCTTTTGAAGCCCGGATATTTCTTATCTGAGAGACCAATTCAAAGACCTGATTGGCCTCTGCAATCTGAAATTTATCAAATTCATTGGCTTTTGGCCAATCTGTTACAATCAAGGCCTCATTTGTATTTCGCTCCATGATTTGATGCCAAAGTTCCTCAGTCAGGAAAGGCATAAATGGATGAAGTATTTTTAGTATTTCTTCAAAGAAACCAATTGTTTTGCCGAAGGTCTCAGCATCTATGGGATGCTGATAGGCTGGTTTGATCATTTCAAGATACCAGGAACAGAAATCATCCCACACCAATTTATAGGTTGCCATCAGTGCATCTGAAATACGAAATTTACTAAAATGGTCCTCTATTTCAGTCAACGCTTCATTGAAACGGTTTTCGAACCAAGTGATGGAGGCTTTATTGCTTTCGCCGGATAGGGTTTCGTCAATTTCCCAGCCCTTTACCAATCGGAAGGCATTCCAGATTTTATTGGCAAAGTTTCTTCCTTGTTCCACCAGTTTCTCGTCGTATGGCAAATCATTGCCAGCAGGGGAGGAGAAGAGCATTCCGGTTCTTACACCATCTGCACCGAAGTTTTTGATCAATTCCAAAGGATCCGGAGAATTGCCCAATGACTTTGACATCTTTCTTCCAAGCTTGTCCCTTACAATCCCGGTCAGATAAACATTGCTGAATGGCTTCTCGCCCATATATTCATATCCTGAAATGATCATCCTTGCGACCCAGAAGAAAAGAATTTCGGGTGCAGTCACCAGATCATTGGTAGGATAATAGTATTTGAGATCTTCATTTTTAACTCCTGTAGAAAACACCTTTGTATCAAATACTGAAATAGGCCATAACCAAGATGAAAACCAGGTATCCAGCACATCTTCGTCTTGCTTGAGATCTTCGAGGACGTAGCCGTTGTTGAATTTGTTATTTGCTATTTGGAGTGCTTCCTCTTTTGTTTTTGCAACAACAAATTCTCCATTTGGAAGATAAAAAGCAGGTATCTGATGGCCCCACCATAGTTGTCTTGAAATACACCAATCCCGTACATTTTCCATCCAAGAACGGTACATATTTTTGAATTTGGACGGATGAAGCTGAATGATATCCTCCATGACCGAACTCAAAGCAGGCTTGGTGATTTCCTCCATTTTGAGGAACCACTGCAAAGAAAGCTTGGGTTCTACTACTGCATCAGTTCTTTCTGAATGGCCTACATTGGATCTGTAATCTTCCGTCTTTTCGAGTTGGCCGACTTCATCCAGCATTTTCCCGATCTTCTTCCTTGCTATGAAGCGGTCTTCACCGATAAGAATTTGGGCTTTTTCATTCAAAGTTCCATCATCATTGAGGATATCAATGACTTCAAGTTTATGCTTGATACCCAACTCATAATCATTCACATCATGTGCAGGGGTGACTTTCAGGCAACCTGTGCCGAATTCCATATCCACATATTCATCCTCTATGATAGGAATGGCACGGTTGATCAATGGAATCAGTGCTTTTTTTCCTTTCAAATGGGAAAAACGGGGATCATTGGGATGTATACAGATGGCGACATCTGCCATAATGGTTTCGGGCCGGGTAGTTGCAATAGTCAGGAAATCATCATCAGTTCCTAAGATTCTGTATTGAATATAATAAAGCTTAGAAGCTATTTCTTTTGTAATTACTTCATCGTCTGAAAGGGCAGTTTTGCCTTGTGGGTCCCAATTGACCATGCGGATTCCCCGGTAGATTTTTCCTTTGTTATAAAGGTCCACGAAGACAGATAATACAGCATCACTCAGATCGGGATCCATGGTGAATTTTGTCCGGTCCCAGTCACAGGAAGCTCCTAGTTTTTTGAGTTGTTCCAGAATGATACCTCCGTATTTTTCCTTCCATTCCCAGGCATATGTCAAAAATTCTTCACGCGTCAAAGATTTTTTGTCAATGCCTCTTTCCTTAAGCATAGCTACCACTTTGGCTTCTGTTGCGATGGAAGCATGATCGGTTCCGGGAACCCAGCAGGCATTTTTTCCCTCCATCCGAGCTTTTCGGATCAATACATCCTGAATGGTATTGTTGAGCATATGTCCCATATGCAATACTCCGGTGACATTTGGCGGAGGAATGACAATGGTATAAGGTTCTTTGCTATGGTCTACTTGGGAAGAGAAAAATTTATTTTCCATCCAATATTGATACCATTTTGCTTCAACGGATTCAGGGCTATATTTGGTAGCTATTGACATAGATTATGTGTGTTGTTAAAACTTCAAGGCGCAAAATTAAGATAAAATACTTTTAGACCTAGTTGTTTTTAGTAGGCAATGTTCAGTGTTCAGTGTGTCAGCGACCAGTTTGCGGTTTTCAAACTGCCCACCGCAAACTGCACCTGCATACTGATAATACAGTTTATAATAAAAAAAAGCCGAAGAAAACTCTTCAGCTTTGATTTCTTATTGGGGATTATTTGAATCTTACTTTTTGATTTTTGAAAAATCAAAAGTCTCCAGGAATTTGGTGGTAAAATTACCTGCTCTGAATTCAGGATCATCCAATAAAGCGATATGGAAAGGGATTGTAGTTTTGATTCCGTCAATTACAAACTCTTCTAAAGCTCTTTTCATCCTGACAATGACTTCTTCTCTTGTCTGTCCACTGACTATCAGTTTGGCAATCATAGAATCATAATTGGGCGGAATGACATATCCTGCATAGACATGGCTGTCCACTCTGACACCCCTGCCGCCTGGCATATGTAGGTTTAGGATTTTTCCAGGACTTGGTCGGAATCCATTGGATGGATCTTCGGCATTGATCCTGCATTCCATGGCAAATAATTTCGGGAAATAGTTTTTACCTGAAATTTTTTCACCTACAGCCACCTTGATCTGTTCTTTGATCAGATCAAAATCAGTAACTTCTTCCGTTATGGGATGTTCTACCTGAATTCTGGTATTCATCTCCATGAAGTAGAAATTTCTGTTTTTATCCACTAAAAATTCGATGGTTCCGGCACCTTCGTAACCTATGGCTTCAGCACCTTTAATGGCCGCTTTTCCCATTGCTTCTCTGAGCTCATCTGTCATAAAAGGCGAAGGGGTTTCTTCAACCAATTTTTGATGTCTTCTCTGTATGGAGCAATCCCTTTCAGAAAGATGGCAGGCCTTGCCATTGCTGTCTCCAACTATCTGAATTTCGATATGTCTTGGTTCTTCAACATACTTCTCAAGATACAAACCGTCATTGCCAAAGGCAGCACCTGATTCTTGTCTGGCATCATCCCATGCTTTTTTGAATTCACTTTCCTGACGTACAATCCTCATTCCTTTACCTCCGCCTCCGGCAGTGGCTTTGAGGATCACAGGATAGCCCATTTCAGCTGCTATTTTTATTCCATGGGCCATGTTTTCCAAAAGCCCTTCGGAACCGGGAATGGTTGGGACGCCGGCTTCCTTCATCGTTGCTTTTGCAGTGGATTTATCACCCATTCTATTGATCATATCGGGACTTGCCCCAATAAACTTGATGCCATATTCTTCACAGATTCTTGAAAATTCTGCATTTTCGGAAAGAAATCCATATCCTGGGTGAATGGCATCTGCATTGGTAATTTCAGCAGCCGCAATGATTCTGGGAATGTTGAGATAAGATTCCCTGCTCGGCGCAGGGCCGATGCAGACTGCCTCATCCGCAAATCGTACGTGAAGACTGTCTTTATCTGCTGTAGAATAAACCGCGACTGTTTTGATTCCCATCTCTTTACAGGTCCGGATCACTCTCAATGCGATTTCTCCTCGGTTAGCAATTAATATTTTTTTAAACACGGTAAAATCGGGTTAGTGGAACAAAATTATCCTGCTGGATCTACTAAGAATAACGGCTGGTCATATTCCACAGGAGTGGCATTATCCACCAAAACTTTAACTATTTTTCCAGATATTTCAGATTCAATTTCATTGAAAAGTTTCATTGCTTCAATGATACAAACTGTCTGACCTGCTGCAACTGAATCACCGACACTGACAAATGGATCTGAATCGGGATTGGCTGTCCTATAGAATGTTCCAATCATAGGCGATTTGATTTCCAAAAGTTTGGAAGTATCTTCTTTGGGTGCGGATGTAGCTGCAGGAGCAGTAGGGGCAGGATTGGAGTGAACAGGGATTGCCACCGGGGCAGGGGCAGAAATGGTCTCCACTTTTACTCCTGACGATTCGACGTATTTCTTTATTGAAAGTTTGAATTCATCTGTTTCAATTTTCACTTCGGCTAAGCCTGAATTTGAAATGAAGTCTATTAAATCCTGTATTTCTTTCGCTTTCATGATGTTTTAGTTTAAGGGAATTCTTAGGGAGAATGTCAGTCTTTTTTTATTGTCAAATTGAGAGGTATGTAATTTAGCCAAATCACATAGTAATATAAAATTATTTTACTCTTTCGGAATAAGATCCATCTCTGGTATCTACTTTGATCATGATGTCCTGATCCACAAATAATGGAACCATTACTACCGCGCCGGTTTCCAATGTAGCGGGCTTTAAAGCATTGGTAGCTGTATCGCCTTTAATTCCAGGCTCGGTATAGGTAATCATCAATTCTACAAATGGCGGCAATTCTACCGAAAGGGGGCTTTCTGTTTCTGCATGGACCAAAATATCCACATTTTGGCCTTCTTTTAATAGATTTGATCTTTCTATCAGTTTTTCAGGTATCGAAATTTGTTCGAAAGTTTCGGTATCCATAAAGTTATAACCAAAGTCATCTGCATATATGAATTGGTGTGGCCTTTTTTCAACTCTTGCAGTGGTCACTTTTTCACCTGCTGTAAAAGTTTTGTCCAAAACTTTTCCGGTATTGAGGCTTTTGAGCTTAGTTCTAACAAATGCCCCACCTTTACCAGGTTTGACATGCTGAAATTCTACTATGGAATAAATGTCGTTGTTCATTACAAGACACAATCCATTTTTGAAATCTGCGGTACTTGCCATTTTTTAAGATTATTTGATTTGAATGATTATTTTGGGTCGTATCCCCATTTAAGGTATATCGCTCCCCAGGTAAAACCACCACCAAAGGCAGCTAAAATAATATTGTCTCCTTTTTTTAGTTGAGATTCATAATCCCAAAGGCAAAGTGGTAAAGTTCCTGCTGTAGTATTGCCATACTTTTCGATGTTAAGCATTACCTTTTCGGGGCCTATACCCATTCGGTTGGCTGTAGCGTCAATTATTCTTTTATTTGCCTGATGCGGTACAAGCCATGCAACGTCCTCTGAGGCGAGATTATTTTTTTTCATGATATTGGCACTGACCTCTGCCATATTGGTTACTGCAAATTTGAAAACAGTAGAGCCTTCCTGAAAGGCATAATGTTCTCTGGCTGCAATAGTTTCATAAGTAGCAGGTCTTCTGCTTCCTCCCGCTTTCATATGTAGGTATGGCGCTCCGGAACCATCGGAATGTAACAATGAATCCATCACTCCGATTTCTTCAGTAGTAGGTTCCAATAATACGGCACCACCGCCGTCACCGAATATAATGCATGTAGCCCTGTCCTGATAATCTATAATTGATGACATCTTATCTGCACCTACAACAATCACTTTTTTGTGCATGCCGGTTTCTATAAACTGGCTTCCCATAGTAAGTGCATACAAAAATCCCGAACAGGCTGCCGAAATATCAAAACTATAGCTTTTGGTCGCTCCGACTCCATCTGCAATAATATTTGCAGTCGCCGGGAAAGGCATATCCGGAGTGACCGTGGCACAAATAATAAGGTCAATGTCCTTGGGGTCAGTTCCGGTTTTTTTCAACAACTCGTTCACTGCATGGATACCGATGACTGATGTTCCTTTGTCTTCTCCCTTTAAAATTCTTCTTTCTTTAACTCCGGTTCGGGTTACTATCCATTCATCGGAAGTGTCTACCATTGTTTCTAATTCCCTATTGGTCAAGATGTAATCCGGTACCCAACCCTGAACTCCTGTAATGACTGCTCTGGTTTTTTTCATTAAATATTTATTTTAAAGCTATTTAATCATCGGTTTAATTTACTGAAACTGACAATGAAGGAATTGGGCGAAATACCCCGATCAGTCTTATTGATTCTCAATCAAGCCCCAAAAATATCCAAATTGTGCTTTTCCACCAAAGATTTTTGTTTTTTGAAACCATTTGATAAATATAGCTTTTATGAATTAATGATTTCTGTTATAAATGCAGAAAATAAAAATCCATCCCGGTGATCACCGGGATGGATTTTATCAAAAGGCCTTTTGTAAAGTAATTAAGCAACTACTTCTTTTTCAATGACAACCTGTCCTTTGAAATAAAGTTTTCCGTCAAGCCAATATGCCCTATGAGGTAAGTGAAATTCACCTGTGGTAGGACATTGTGTAAGACCTGGAGCTGTCAACTTATAGTGAGTTCTTCTTTTGTCTCTTCTGGTTTTTGAAATTTTCCGTTTAGGATGTGCCATTTCTACGCTATTTTAGATTAATCTTTTTTCTTTAACTTATTCAATATTTCCCATCTGGGATCTGCTGGTTTATCACCGATTTGTTCATCTTCGGCTTCTCCCTCTTCTGTTTCTTCTGAAAGGTAAACTAGACTGCCCTCATAATCGAATTCATCATCATCCATTTCGTCCACATAATCCGGATGGATTTTTTTGGCCGGAATTGCCAATAAAATAAATTCATAAATCAACTGCGCAACATTGATGCTGGAAGTATCTTTGGTAATCATGAAGACATCTTCGCTGATTTCCTGTTCCGTAGGACCGTATTTGTAGATTACTTTTTCGGTCAATTCAAACGGATGATCAAACTCTTCCAAACTCCTGTCGCAAGTCAGTCTGATAGTTCCTGTGATTTTAAAGTCAGCTTCCAATACAGAAACTGTTTTATTAATAGTCACATTTACAGTGAGATCGGCTCCGTTGACCCAATCATCAGCTTCATAAAATCTGAAGAACTCATCATTGACTTCAAAGGAAAAAGAATGCTTGCCATCCTTTAGTTTGATAACATCAATATTGTAAGCTCTTAAGAATTTCACGTTTACTCCTGCTTTTCAAGACCGCAAATTTAGGCAAATGCTCGGGAAAAATAAAATTTGGCTTGAAATTATTTTTCGATGACAATGGGAATCAAATGGAAGACGATCATTTTGATCGAATGATTTGATTTTGAGAGATCGAATGGAATTGAATTTACAGGTACTTTAATCTGAATTTATACAAAATTAGCATAGATAGACTAATGGTTAAAAAATCAAGTCAAGGTATAAACTTTTATAAATATTACCTTCCTCTCAATAATCTGACTTATTTTTGGAAAAAAAATCTGTGGAGATCAAAGAAGCGGTAAGTTTGCTGAAAAAAAAAGGAAGAATACGGATCAAGGAAGGCCATGGTTCAATTTTGGAATTGATTGAAGTGGATTCCTGGGTTTCGGAGTCTGATGATCAGGACGGTATTTTTCTGTTGTTTGATATTTTTCAAATCAGGGCAATAGCAGAACAGTTTTCTGATGTTTCATTGGATATTATTGAGTTTGCCTCCAAACCAACCATTTACCACACACCGGTCGGAAAATTTCTAAAAACCGGTCCTGTCAAACATGGAAATGTGAAGTTTGCTGTGATCAAAAAAGACTTCTGGAATAAATTTCTATTTACCTATTCCCAACCTATGATCCTTCAATATAGTGAAACGCCGGAGTTTGATTTTGAAACCCAGGAATACTTCCCACTTTTAAGTGCTGGGACAAAAGAAATGTTTTTGAGTTCCGATGGGGACGTCAAAATTTTGAACGGATGAATTTTAAAGAATCGTTAGATCAATTGGAAATATTTGGCCGTGTGGGCAGGATTGCCGACAAGATGGGACTGGAAACCTATGTGGTTGGCGGATATGTACGTGATTTAATTTTAAAAAGGCCGAGTAAAGATATCGATTTTGTCTGTGTGGGCAGTGGCATTGCCCTTGCCCAGGAAGTAGCGGATAGCTTCGTAGAACATGTTCCGCTCTCTGTTTTTAAAAATTTCGGAACTGCCAATATAAGATTGGAAGATTGGGAGGTTGAATTTGTAGGTGCCCGCAAAGAATCCTACCGGCATGATTCAAGAAAACCTATTGTTGAGGATGGAACCCTTCAGGAAGATCAGGAAAGAAGAGATTTCACGATCAATGCTATGGCCATTTCGGTCAATTCCCACAACTATGGGGATTTGATAGATCCCTTTGGAGGTATGGCTGATATCAAAAGAAAGATAATCAGGACCCCTACAGATCCCATTATTACTTTTTCTGATGATCCCCTGAGGATGATGCGTGCCATACGTTTTGCGGCACAGCTTAGATTTGATATAGAACCCGATACTTTTTTGGCCATAGTACATGATGCCCATAGGCTTCAGATAGTATCCGCGGAAAGGATTATTGACGAGATGAACAAGATCATCATGACAGACAAGCCCTCTTATGGATTCAAATTATTGTTTGTCAGTAAATTGCTTCAAGAGATTTTTCCAGAGATGGTTGAATTACAAGGGGTAGATTCAGTAGGAGATAAATCACATAAAGACAATTTTTACCATACGCTTCAGGTACTTGACAACATTGCGGCAGTTACCGATAACATTTGGCTGAGATGGGCTGCCATTATGCACGATATTGCAAAACCTGCCACCAAAAGGTTCAATCAAAAGGTAGGGTGGACGTTTCATGGACATGAAGACAAAGGAGCGAAAATGGTGCCGACCATCTTCCGAAGGATGAAATTGCCCATGGATGAACGGATGAAGTATGTTCAAAAACTGGTCAGACTGCATCTCAGACCTATTGCATTGGTTTCGGACAAAGTCACAGATGCAGCTATCAGGAGGCTTCTTTTTGATGCAGGGAATGATATTGATGACCTGATGAAGCTTTGCAGAGCAGATATAACTTCAAAAAATAACAATAAAGTACAACGGTTTCTTTCCAATTTTGACAAGGTAGAGCAGAAGATTCTGGAAGTGGAGGAAAAGGACAATGTCCGAAATTTCCAACCCCCGGTTTCCGGTAAGGAGATTATGGATTTATTCGGATTGAAACCATCCAAGATAGTGGGCGACCTGAAAGAAGAAATCAAGGAAGCAATTTTGGAAGGACAAATTCAGAACAATAAAGATGAAGCTTTGAACTTATTGTATAAATTAGCCGCTCAAAAAGGATTATCTAGAAAAAACCATGAAAATGAATAAATTACTCTTAACCATTGCTGTTGTAGCAATGTCATCCATTACGGTCTTCGCGCAGGAGACACCCCCACAAGATTCAGAATCCATTAGGAAAAGAAACGAGGCTGACATAAAAATCTATCAGTTGGCACTTCGCTACAATGACCTTCCGGTAGCCAGAATGAAACTGTTTGAGTTAGTGGAGAGAAATCCCAGTAATATTACCTACAAAGAAACTCTTGCATCGCTTTATTTTGAATCAAGTCAAAGCACTTCAGCCGCGATCGCTGCTATGGATATCCTTGAGGTAAGCGACAATAGTGTAACCGCTCTTGAAATAGCTGCCTATTCTTTGGAACAGCTTGGTGCATTGGACCGGTCGTTACCTAATTTCGAGAGGCATTACCTTTTGACCGGAAATCTTTTCAGTTTATACAAGACTGCCTATCTGCAATATTCGCTCAACAGGCAGGAAGAGGCTTTGAATTCAATCAGTATGCTGGTGAAGAACAACAAATCCGGTGAAGAAAAAGTAGGCTTTCCAAAGAATGATAACACCCAACAGGAAGTTTCTTTAAAAGCCGCGGCTTTGAATCTCAAGGGTATGGTTTATATGTATATGAAAAATAAAGAAGAAGCAAAACTGGCAATTTCTCAAGCTTTGGAATTACAGCCTGATTTTGAATTGGCTCTGGAAAACCTGAAAGAAGTCAATAAAATGCAATAAATCATTTCATTTCAGTCTTCAAAAGCCCGCTTGACAAGTGGGCTTTTTTGCTTCCGGCAATGAATTGTTATCGATGGATTTTCACTGTTTTGGTCAGTAAAAATAAACAGGATTAAAGTCCGAAATAATGTGAATCACTAACCTTAGGCAGGTAAATAATGCGCTATACCAGGTTATAATTTCCAAATGCTTCCAAATTATCCAAATTTAATATTCACAACATATAATCTTAACACACCTTTTTTTTAAGATAGACATCTTTGCATATGAAGTCAAAGTTGGTCTTATTACTGTTGGTTTATTTGTTTCCTTTTCAAAAATCGTTTTCACTTCAAATAGGGGAACAAAAGGACAGCATTGAATATTTTTTTGTAAAAGCAGAAAGCCCCATCATTTCGGATTCTGACTCCAGCTTTATTTTTGCAGTAAAAGCACTTGAGAGGAGTAAGGATTTAGGAGATAACTTACTTTTGGCCAAATCCCATCACTTAATGGGTAGGCTGTTATTTTTTAAAGGAATTTATTCTGAATCAGCCTCAAACCTACTGATTGCAGAAGATTTATTGCAAAATGCAGAAGACTATTCACTCATGATTGATAATTATAATTTAAGAGGAAGAATTGCATACAAGACCCAAAATTTGGACAGTGCCGTTTCGATGCATCAAAAAAGCCTTGACCTTTCTGTGAAAATCAAAGATGAAAAAAGGCAGGCGATTTCTATGGGTTTATTGGGAGGGATTTATGAAAAGAAACAGGATTTTCAAACTGCTTTGGTTCATCAGTGGACTGCCCTTTCTATTTTCGGAAAACTGGGAATAGATGATTTAAGCGCGGAATTCAATGAGAATCTGGGAAGTATATATGAGGATTTGGGAAATTTTGACTCAGCATCTTTTTATTTTCAAAAAGCATTTGAATTGAATGTTAAAGCCGGGGATAGCTTAAATCTGATCAGCATCATAAATAATTTGGGGGATATATTGAGAAAAAAAGGCCAAACCGAAGAAGGACTCTCAAAATCCAGCATTGCACTTGACCTCAGTCGTAGGTTGGACCAACCTTATGAAGAAAGCAGTGCCCTTAGAGATATAGCCAAAAGTTATTTCGATCTTAAGGAATTTCCAATGGCATATCAGTATCTGGATAGTAGCAGAACAGTACACCAGGAAATGTTTAGCAAAGAAACTGCTACCCAATTGGCATTGATGGATGAACTTTTTCAGATGAAATTAAAGGATCGAAAAATCTATGAATTGCAGCAGAAGAAAAAGTTTGATGAAAAAATCCAGATACTTTTTATTGTTTTAATACTTTTACTTATAGGGTTTAGTTGGCTGGTAATCAACAAAAAGAATATCCAATCAAAAGTGAGATTGCAATTGATGGAAAGGGAAAAAGAAATAATGCTGACGCAACAAAAGTTAATAGAAACAGAACTTTTGCATATACAGTTGAAAGACCAAACCCTGAGAAATGAACTTGAGTTGAATACCAAATCCCTTACTGCCCAAACTTTGCATGTCATCGACAAAAATAAGATGCTGGAAGGTATCAAGCATAAGCTTCAAGATTCACTGGATAAAGACGCAAGGGAGCAAAAAAAGAATATCAGAAACTTGATAAAACTGATAGAGTTCAATTTTGTGCAGGATACAGATTGGGACGATTTCAAAAAAAACTTCGAAAAAGTACATGAAGGTTTTTTTCAAAAGCTGAACAGCAAATCAAAGGATTTGACTCCATCGGAACTTCGATTGGCTTCATTGATGCGAATGAATCTTAGTTCGAAAGACATTGCATCTACCTTGAATATTTCACAGGATAGTCTTAGGATTTCCCGATATAGATTAAGGAAAAAATTAGCTCTCGAAAAAGGGGAAAGTTTACAGCAATTTATTCTTTGTATATAGTTTACGATTTGTTAATCTATTTTTAATATTACATAAATAATTGAAAAACAATTATTTACATTCAATTTTTTGTTGTGTTGCTATCGTTTTGTTAACGTTTTTAAATCCTGTTGTTGCTTTTTTGATAATATGAAACGATAGGTGACTTTTCTTCAGGTGTCTAATTTTGTATCAAACAAAAAGATACAAATGAAAAATAAAATTTTACAGTCTGTTTTCGGTTTGCTGGTTGTTTTTTCTTCCTGTGGCACTAAAGATACAGGACAACAAACTCAGTCATCTTTACCCAAGATCGAACCTCTTTATATCACTGAAAAGGTGATTCATGATACTGATGATCCTGCTATTTGGATCAATAAAGCTGATCCGGAAAAAAGCTTAATAATAGGTACTGATAAAGATAAAGATGGTGCCTTATATGTGTTTGATCTAAAAGGAAAGATCATGGATTCTTTGGTGGTGAGAGGTTTGCAGCGACCAAATAATGTTGATGTTTCGTATGGTTTGAGTTTTGGTGGAGAAGAAATTGATTTTGCAGTTACTGGTGAGAGGCTTACCTCAAAGCTGAGATTTTTCAAACTGCCCGGGATGTTAGAAATTCAGGAAGGTGGGATTGAAGTATATCTTGGGGAATTGCAGCCTGATTACCGTGACCTCATGGGTGTTGCTGTCTACTATGATAAAGACAATGGGAAGCATTATGTGATAGCAGGCAGAAAAAATGGCCCAACAGATGGTACCTATCTGTGGCAATATCTTATCAAGACCGATCAGGGGCAATTGGAACTTGAACTGGTTCGGAAATTCGGTCAATACAGTGGGAACAAGGAGATTGAAGCCATTGCTGTTGACAATGAACTAGGATATATCTATTACAGTGATGAGGGAGTAGGGGTGAGGAAGTATTATGCCGACCCGGAGAAAGGAAATGATGAGCTTGCACTTTTTGCAACAGAAGGTTTCACTTTGGACCATGAAGGGATTTCCATTTATAAGCATGAAGATGGAACAGGATACATTCTCGTTTCAGATCAGGAAGCAAATTTTTTTCATGTATTTCCAAGAGAGGGATCCTCAGAAAATCCTCATTTACATACCCTTATAGCCAAGCTTCCCATGTCCACAGTTTCCAGTGATGGTTCTGAGGTGATCAATTTCAATATCAATCCAGAATTTCCAAAAGGGCTGTTTGTGGCGATGTCAGATGACAAGACTTTCCAGATCTACGACTGGAGAGATCTGGAAAACTATATCATGAAATCAAAATAATGTATTCAACAACTAAACTTTATATGAAACACAGATTACTAATTTCAGCAATTTCCTTGTTGATGCTATTCGCACAGAATTTGTATGCACAGGCAGTTTTAAGAGGCAAAATCATTGACGACCAAAACCTTTCGCTTCCAGGCGCCAATGTGATTTTAGAAGGTACCAACAAAGGTTCTGTTACCAATCAATTAGGGGACTATTTCATTCAGGGAATTCCGTCAGGTAATTACACTGTTCTGGTGACCTATTTGGGTTACATTTCTCTCACAAAAGAAATCAGCTTGCAGGACGGACAGACTCTTGAAATGAGATTTCAGATGATGCCGGGAACTTTGGAAGCTGGTGAGATTATAGTGTTCGGTGACAGGCTTAAAGGTCAGGCCAGGGCATTGAACCAACAAAAAACAAATTCCAATATCACCAATATTGTGGCTGCAGATCAGATCGGAAGATTCCCTGATGCAAATATCGGAGATGCTATCAAAAGGATTCCTGGGATTACCATGCAAAATGATCAAGGGGAAGCAAGAAATATCATCATACGTGGCATGGCTCCGGAATTGAATTCGGTCATGATCAATGGAGAAAGGGTACCTTCGGCCGAAGGAGACAACAGGAGGATACAGATGGACCTGATTCCCTCTGATATGATTCAGACTATTGAAGTGAATAAAAGTGTGCTTCCGGACATGGATGCAGATGCTATCGGTGGCGCAGTAAACCTCGTGACAAGAAAAGCTCCAAACGGGCTTAGGTTATCCGGTACCGCTGCATCAGGAGTAAATTTCTTGACAAATAAACCTATCTGGACTAGTGGTCTGATTATCGGAGACCGGATTGCCAAGGACAAACTAGGAGTGATTTTTTCAGGATCTTACAACAATCACAATTTTGGTTCTGACAATTATGAAGCACAGTGGGCTGAAACTGATGATCCCAATAATCCGGTAGTGGTGAACAGCTTTGATATCCGGAAATATGATGTTCAAAGGGTAAGGCGTTCAGCATCCCTTGCTTTGGACTATGATATCAATGAAAACCATTCAATTATTTTGAATACGATGTACAACTGGAGGGATGACTGGGAAAACAGGTACAGGTTCAGAGTAGACAGGACTGAAAGGCCTTTCGAATCCGGAGAATTTACAGAAATCGAAAACAATCTTTTCCAATTGAGAGGAAGGACTGCTATTCAAACAAAAGGGGGGATTGACAATGACCGGGTAAAAAATGCGAGGCTGGAAGACCAAAGGGTCATCAATACAACTCTTTCGGGAAGCCATATTTTCAATAAACTGAAAATGACCTGGAATGGTACTTATGCCAAAGCTTCTGAGGACAGACCCAACGAGCGTTACATCACCCATAGGGGCAATGCCGACGTGATTTTGGATATCAGGGATCCATTTAAGGTTTTGACTACTTTAGTTAATGAGAATGATGCTTTGGGATTGGGTCTGAATGAAATCTATGAATCCAACAACAATACATTTGAAGAAGACCTCAATGGTAGAGTGGATTTTGCCATGCCATATTCCGCCAACAAGGGTATTTTCAAATTTGGTGGCAGGGTAAGGTCAAAATACAAAGAAAGAACAGATTCCTATGATGTCTACGATCCTCTTGTGGATCTTGGACCTGGAGGAAATAACCTGGGTTCACTGCCAAATTCCTTCCAAAACGAAAGAGTATTTCTAAATGGACCTCAGTATGTTCCTGGAAGGTTTGTCAATAAAGAGTTTTTGGGTGGATTGGATCTTAAAAACGAATCTTTGTTTGAATTTGAGGATGCTGTGGCTGAATATATTACCGGAAACTACCAAGCCTCTGAGACCATTACTGCAGGATATGTAATGACTGATTACCAGTTTAACTCCAAACTCTCAGGTATTTTCGGGTTGAGATTGGAAAACACAAACTTGGAGTACCGTGGATATGAGTTTGATGAAGAAGAGGAGACTTTCAACCAATCTGCGACTGTCACAGATAACTATTCTAACTTTATGCCGGGCGCCCATTTCAAATACGATATCAGCGATAACCGTATCCTAAGATTGGCTTGGGCCAACACCATTGCACGACCAAATTACTTTGACTTGGTTCCGTTTGCCATTTTTAACCCTGAAAACCAATCACTTCAAAGAGGTAATCCAAACTTGGTTCCGACTACTTCAATGAATTTTGATTTGATGTTTGAAAATTATTATGAGTCTGTAGGTGTTTTCACGGCAGGAGGTTTCTACAAGGATGTCGATAATTTTATCTATCAAAGAACCCAATTGAATGTCATTGATCCTCAATTTGGTCAATTGATTGAGCTTACCCAACCTGAAAATGGCGGTACTGCCAATGTTTATGGTTTTGAAACCTCCATCCAAAGACAATTTGATTTTCTTCCGGGAATCTGGAAAGGACTTGGGATTTTTGCCAACTATACCTTTACTGATTCCAGGACAACGGGGATAGAAGGAAGAGAAGATGACGAACTCAAATTGCCCGGAACTGCGAGAAATATGTTCAATGCTTCTTTGTCTTTTGAAACCGAAAAAATTGTAATGAGGGTATCTGTCAATCATGCGAGTGGTTACCTTGATGAAGTCGGGGGATCTAATTTTGAAGATCTCTATTATGACCGTCAGACCTTTCTTGATGTCAATGCCTCTTATGCCTTCACTCCAAATTGGAGGGTGTTTTTTGAAGCAAATAACCTGACCAATCAACCTTTGAGATACTACCAAGGAATCAGAGCTAGGACAGCGCAGGAGGAATACTATAACATCAGAATCAACTTTGGTGTAAAATTCGACCTTTTCAATTAATCTATTATATACTTTTGAGCGGCTTTCATTTTTTATGAAAGCCGCTATTTCCTTGGCGGAAGTCATCAAAAGGAAGTCACTATTCCCTTTTATGGATTGGAATAAACTTTCTGATTTTAAAGAATAATTTTTTACCTTCGGAGAATCCTATGGCAGTTAATCACAAAAGAATATTTTTATAAGTTTATGACTTTTGAGTTGTCTGATTTTTATATCCCCCCAAAAATTCTTGCATGGACAATAAACTCAAGATCACTTATTTTACCTACTTTTTGTAGTGCTTATTGGAAGCAAAAATGAACCTAAGGCTCCATAAAAAATCTCATTTTCTGCTTGCCCACACTTCCAAGGCCAACATAGAACCTAATGGCCATGGCATTGAATTCAGGTGTTTGCCATTGGATATTTACACATTTTTTTTCTTTGGCAACTTCCCGGATTCTGTTCATGATTTCAGTTCCGATGCCTTTTCCGCGGCAGATCTCATTAAGGTACAAGCAATCCATATACAGGAAAGAGGAAGCTTCCCATGTCGAAAAATCAAAAGTGAAAGAGGTAAAACCCTCTGGTTTTCCATCAACTTCCACAATCCAAACATGTAGTCTTTTTGGGTCACCAAAAATACCCTCTCTTAGCCCTTGTTCTTTTCCATCTACCGAATATTCTGATTTTTCATAATCTGCATGTGCTTTGCATAATTTGACTAAATCAGGCAGGTCTTTTTCTTCGCAAGGTCTGATGATATAATTCATGATTTTTGAGTCTAATGGTTTAAAAGAGTCTTTGCCATGGAAAAATGTAGAAAAAAATTGATTTCTCTAAAATTAGCGCGAAAATTCTTAAGAAATATCAGGAATAAGGATAAACAAAAAAGCGAAACATCATGCCCGTGATAAAACTGGAGATAGCGAGACTTGCCCATAGTATTTTTTTGTAAGCTACGTATTGGTGCATCTTCCAGTCATTTTCGTTCATGATATTAATGCCTTCTGGTAAATAAACCTGCAAAAGTGCCAATACAGTAAGAAAATAGGTAATAAAGAGAAGTATAAAACTGAAGAAAACCGTCATAAGCCGAAAATTTCAATTCAATTTTGAATTTAGGTTTTATCGACCGCTTATTTCAATCCAATTCCAACACTTAACGATTTGTTAAAATGCAAGTGACTTTTTCTTAATCTGGGACCTATTTTGAGAAGCTATAATTTATTTGTTCGGTAATCTAATAGTATAAGCCTTATATTTGAGGTTGACTGACCAACTTAATTGTAATATTATCAAAAAGTTTATTCAGAAATTTTTCAAATATTTGGGAATCACCATCGGTATTATATTGATTTTGGTGATAGCAATTCTTTTGTTTATTAGAAGCCCTTGGGGTCAGGATATATTGGTTGGAAAAGCCACTTCATTTATATCTAAAAAAACAGGGACCATTGTCAATATAGAAAGGTTATTCATCACATTTAAGGGGGATTTGAGCTTGGAGGGTCTTTACCTGGAAGATTTGGAAGGAGATACCTTGATTTATTCTAAATTACTGGAAACAGGTATTTCATTTATTCCACTAATAAAAAACGGTGATATTGAGATTTCCAAACTGGAGTGGGAGGGGGTGACCGCTAAAGTAAAAAGAGACAGTGTCAGCCAAAATTTTAATTTTAATTTTTTATTAGAGGCCTTTATTTCGGCACCTGATGAACAGGAAGAAACCGTTGAGCAGGAACAGCCTCAATCCTTTCCACTGATTTCATTGGGTCCGGTTGATTTATCGGATTTTAAGCTTGTTTACGAAGATCAGGTCTTGGGGATTGAGACAAATGCCTTTTGGGATGAAATCAGAGTCAGAATGGATCATTTGGATCTGAATAAAATGGATTTTGGAATTCAGGAAATCCTTATTTCAGCTGCAAAAATTGATTATTTTCAGTCCAAACCTTTTGTTTCAGTTGATACAGTTGATACGGATACATCCATACCCTTGCCATTGATCGTATTGGATAATCTCAGGATTGAACAAACAGAGCTCAATTATCATTCTATTCCTGACGGTATTATCGCAGGGATTTATTTGGATGAGTTTGGTGCTGTTCTTCCCGAGGGAAATTTGGAAGACCAGAAAATCCTGCTAAAATCAATTTTTTTATCCAATTCCAGCATTGCTCTTGAAATCAGCCCTTCTGAATCAGGGGAAAATGAAATCAATACCCAATCTCCAACAGAACCATTTGATTGGCCTGATTGGTGGGTCGAGGTTGGAGACATTGATTTTCAAAACAATGATTTTGATTATAAAATTTCAGGAGCTAAAGTCCAGAAAGGAATCTTTAATCCCGATGCGATACAGCTGAACGGCTTTGACTTTTCTGCACAAAATATTTTTCTAAAAGATAAAAGTACCGGTGGAAAAATTAATGGAGCAGCTTTTGAAGAAGGCAGCGGTCTCTCTCTTAAAAGCCTTCAAGCAGATATTTCCGCAGATGATCAAAAGTTAAATCTGGATTCTTTTTCAATAAAAACCGGTGAGACAAATCTGGCAGGTAATCTTTCTTTGAATTATCTCAATTTGGGAAGCCTGATTAATGCTCCGGAAAAGTCCTCTTTTGATTTACGGATATCGGAGTTCAGAACAAATGCTTCTGAAGCTGCCTTTTTTGTTCCTGAATTAAAAAAGGAAATATACTTTCAAGAACTGGTAAAAAACGGATTAAAAGCTTCAGGTAGGATTAATGGAAGTTTACAAAAAGTACAAGTTCCTAAGTTTGAAGTTCTATATGGAAATTTCACCTCTCTGAATCTTGATGCTGCTTTGATTGAGAATACGCTGGATATAGATAATGTCCGTTTTGATCTACCGACCTTGGTGATTCAAACTGGTAAAGATGCCATTATCCCCTATGTTGGAGATCTTGAATTTGATCTTCCTGAAAATATGAAACTCCAGGCTGCCGCAAAAGGTGGAATGGATGACCTGATTCTTGATTTATATTTGGCCACAAGTGATGGTGATGTTTTTTTGGAAGGTGTTTATAAAAACGACGAGGTTTACTTTTTGGAATCTAATTGGGGTATGAGTGAATTTGATTTGGGAAAAATTTTGAAAATGCCTGAATTACTGCCGATAAGTCTGAAATCTACTATTGAAGGAAAAGGTAAAGACCTAAAGGATATTGATGGTTTGATGACCTTGGATATTGAGAAATTAAATTGGTATGATTTTGATTACTCTCCATTGAATTTCAAGGCTACTGCAAAGGATGGAATTGCAAATCTTGAAATGGATTTTTTAAATGAAGCTCTTGATTTTGATGTAAACCTTACTGCGGTATTGGATACCTTGGATCAGGATTTGAATTTATTTGTTGATTTAAAGAAATTCCATACTCAGGCTTTTGGTTTGACCAAGCAGGATATCAATACCAAGTTTCAGATTACGGGTTCGTTAGAAGGGAATTTTGATGATTTCAAAGCTTCCTTAAGTATTGACGAGGGGTATTTCTTTTATGATAAAAAGGCTTTTCCAATGGGGAGAGTGGTGCTGCAAAGTGAGCTTTCGGACCAACTTTCTTCTTTACAGATCAACTCAGATTTTTTAAATGGACTGTTTTCAGTGAACGGTTCTATTGCAAACCTGCTCCAATCTCTTGAAGCATACTTTGAGGAAGTAATTGCCGGTAATACTGAATTAATGATTTCGGATGATTTGGTAGCTAAGGGGGAGTTCACCTTTCAGAGCACTCCATTTCTTGATCAGCTTTTGATTGGAGGAATTGAGAAATTGGATAGTGTCTCCATTGATTTTGAATTTCTCTCTGCAGAAAAATCACTCAATTCCTCGATTTCCGTACCCTTGTTCCAATATAATTCTTCAAAAGTGGAGTCTTTTGAATTGTCGATCAATGGTGAAGAAAATAAACTTCAATTCATAACAGGTTTTGACTCACTTTCTTATAATCCCATCAATATGGGAGAAACTGAATTGAAAGGTTTTTATCAGGATGGTATTTTGAATCTTGACTTTTTGTCCCTAAAAGATGATAATCCTTTAATCCAGGTCGGCTCCGAACTTTTTTGGCAAAACGATAGTCTGAGCTTACTTATTCAACCCGAAAATCTGATTTTGAACGGTTTAAGTTGGCAAATCCCTGAGAATAACAAAGTCATTTATACGTCAAACCACCTGGCTTTTCAGAATTTTAATTTCTCAAGAGGGGATCAGCAGTTAAAGATTTCCAATGGAGAGAGTGAAGCGTCAAAAGAACAGATTGATATCCGCTTTCAAAATTTTGAAATAATAACCTTTACAGGATTTTTAAATCCAATAGATCCTGTTTTAAACGGCATAGTAGACGGTAGCTTTATTATTGAAAATCCTTTCGAAGCTATAGGATTATTGGCAGACCTAAATATCAGAGAATTTATTGTCTTGGATATTCCACTTGGAAAACTGGATTTGTTGGCTGAAGCCGAAACTTTGAACAGTTACGGACTCAATATTTCATTGAGTGAAGGTGATATCGAGGCAAATGTCGTAGGAACATTTGTGGCCGATACCGTCAGCAGTGACCTGGATTTGGATTTGGACCTCAAAGCTTTGAAATTAGGATTGATTGAGGCATTTTCCGGGAGTGAACTGAAAAATTCCAAAGGGTATCTGTCTGGCAATATCAAGTTGGAAGGTACTTTGCAAGAACCGGTTTATTCAGGAGATTTGTTTTTCAAAGAGGCAGAGTTTTTGGTTTCCAGTATCAATGCGAAGTTTTCCTTACCGGATGAAAGGATTCAGATCAATAATTCCGGCTTGGTTTTCAATGATTTCTCTATCAAAGATGAAGCGGGTGCGTCTTTTGTGATCAATGGAAATCTCATCACAGAGGATATTTCAGATATCGGTTTTGATTTAAAACTGGAAACCAAAAATTTTCAGATTATAAATTCGTCCAGGGAGGACAATGATCTTTTCTTCGGGCGAGCTAATGTGGATTTGGACATGAAGATTGGAGGTAGTCTCAGTTTGCCTGTTATCGATGTGATTTTAAAGGTCAACAGGGGAACCGAAATGACACTGATCATTCCGGAGGATCAATTGGATTATTTGGAGCGTACTGGAGTGGTATTGTTTGTCAACCATCAGGATCCTTATGATATCTTATACAAGAGGGATTCTGAAATTACAGCCCAAGGAATCCAAGGTTTTGACATTAAAGCAAACCTTCAGGTTGATCCTCAGACAGTCATCAATATGATTGTTGACGAAAGGACCAATGACAATTTGAGGATTCAGGGACAAGCTGATCTCAATATGATTATGAACCCCAACGGGGATATTTCCCTTTCGGGAAGATATGAAGTCAAAAGTGGTCATTATGAGCTCAATCTTTTTGGACTGGTAAGCAGGAGGTTTTTACTGGCCGAAGGAAGCACCGTCATTTGGACCGGGAATATGTTGGATGCCAACCTGAATATTACAGCCATTTACAATGTCCGAACTTCACCTGCAGAATTGATGCAGGCACAATTAAGCGGGACAGACACGCAGACCAGAAGTCAGTTTAGGCAGGTTTTGCCGTTTATGGTTTATCTCAAAATCAACGGGGAGATGTTACAACCTGAAATCAGCTTTGAATTGGATATGGCTGAACAGGATCGGGGAGCTTTCGATGGCAATGTTTACTCCATGATTCAGCAGGTAAATCAGAGGGAAGATGAATTGAACAAGCAGGTATTTTCCTTGTTGGTACTCAATCAGTTCTTTCCTATGGTGGGCAATGATGGGTCTTCAGGCGGATCGGTGAATCTGGCAAGATCCAGTGTCAGCCAGATATTGTCCAGTCAACTCAACACATTTTCGGATAGGTTGTTCGGTAATTCGGGATTTTCCGTTGATTTTGATCTGGACTCTTACACAGATTATCAATCAGGAGCAGCCGAAGACAGGACCCAGCTCAATGTGGCTGCAAAGCAAACTCTTATGGATGACAGGTTGGTTATTTCTGTTGGGGGACAGGTGGATGTCGAGGGCGGAAATCAACAGCCTGGTCAGGGCAATGCGGTATTTGGAGATGTGAGTCTGGAATATCTTTTGGATCAAAGGGGCAGATGGAGGGTGAAAACTTTTAGAAAAAACCAGTTTGAATCAGTAATTGATGGACAATTGATAATCACAGGAATCTCTTTCATTTTTAATAAAGAATTCAATTCCTTCACTGAGTTATGGAAAAGGGCAGATCTTGAAAAGTCTGCTTCCGATGACACCAAGGGCAAAGAAGAAAACAAAGAAGAAATAAACGATAAATCTCCTGAGGGAAGATTTGAAGAAGAAAATGAATTAGAAAACTGATGAGGTTTTTAGGATACATAGGGTTAGTTTTATTACTCCTCCTCGGATCATGTGGAGTCAAAAAGTTTATTCCTGAAAACGAGACTTTGTATACAGGAGCAGAGTTGGTGTTGAATGCCGACCTACCTAATAGGGAAAGAAAGGAATTACAAAGTGAACTGAGCGGTTTGATTAATCCCGACCCCAATAGAAAGCTCTTAGGGACAAGATTCAGATTGTGGGCGCATTACAAGGGATCAAAAGAAAAGCCTGGATTTATCAATAAATTTCTCAATAATCAATTTGGCGAAAAACCTGTTTATTTCAGCCAAGTGAATACCCAAAGAACCCTGGATATATTGATGAACAGGCTGGAAAATAAGGGCTATTTTTATGGTACATCAGAAGTAGTAAAGGAGGAAAAGAAAAAAAACACCAGCCTGCAATACCAACTCAATTTCGGTAATGCCTACAGATTGGCCAGCTACGAAATATTAGGCGATACCTTGTCCATTATGAAGAAGATAGATTCCTTAAAGAGTACAACTTTAATGAAAGTGGGGGAAAGATTTGATCTTGAGCTGCTTAAGCAGGAAAGGACAAGGATCGAAAGAGAACTGAAGACCTTCGGCTATTATAATTTTTCCGGTGATTTACTCATTTTTGAAGCAGATACCAATCAGTATGAGGACAGAAGATTTGATTTATATCTAAGGTTAAAGACCGAAGTTCCTGAAAAGGCCATTTACCCATATTCCATTAAAGATATTACCGTATTTCCGGATTATGCTTTGAATACTACTTTGTCGAATGCAGACACCGTAAGCATCAAAGGTATCGATGTGGTTCAAGAGGACTTGGTTTTTAAACCTGATTTATTGGTTTCATATGTATTGTTTGAAAAAGGAGCTAAGTTCGACCCACAAAAGTCAAGATTAACTTCAAACAGACTTTCTTCCATAGGGAATTTCAGATACGTCAATATCACCTTTGATGAGACTGATTCCGTGAGAGGAGAAGATGGTACCTATCCCCTGGATGCCAATATACTGTTGTCACCGCTCAATAAAAGATCTTTGAGAGCAGAGGTTCAGGGAGTTACCAAATCAAACAGTTTTGTAGGTCCCGCATTGATTCTGACCTATAGGAATCTGAATATTTTCAATGGGGGGGAAATTTTTTCCTTATCAGGTAAAGTTGGTTATGAAACCCAAATCGCACAAGGCGAAAGAGACCGGCTTACTTCTACAGAATTCGGTATCCAGGCGGGTTTGGTTTTTCCAAGAGTTCTTTTTCCAACTCCTGTAATGAACAGATTCCAATTTGCCATTCCCAAAACCAGAATAAGTTTAGGTTATGAATACCAGTATCGCTCTGACCTTTACAAAATCAATTCGGTCAATACTTCCTTCGGCTATTTTTGGCAGGTCAACAGGCATGTTTATCATGAAATCAACCCGATAAGTCTCAGCTTGTTTAATCTATCGGAGACTACTGATGAATTTGAAGAAATCCTGGACCAAAACCCATTTTTAAGGAGAAGTTTTGAACAGCAATTTATATTTGGATGGAATTATACTTTCAATTATAATCAATTGGTAGATTCAGAAAGGAAGAACCCGATATTTTTTGCTGCCACATTGGATTTCGCAGGTAATACCATAAGATTGATCAATCAAATTTTCGGTTCAGCAAACCCCGATAATATATTTGGACTTGAATATGCTCAATATAGCAGGGCAGATTTTGATTTCAGACATTATTGGAGAATTACCAAAGAGCATAATCTTGTTACAAGACTTTTTGCAGGTGCAGGTCTTCCTATGGGGAATTCGCTTTCTCTGCCATTCGTAAAACAGTATTTTTCAGGAGGACCAAGTAGTGTTCGAGCTTTTAGAATCAGGGCCTTGGGCCCCGGTACTTTCATTCCGGAAGATGTGACTACAAATGGGTTTTTTGATCAAGCGGGGGATATCAGACTCGAAGCCAATATAGAGTATAGGTTTCCTATCAGTAAATATCTAAAAGGCGCTGTTTTTACAGATGCCGGTAACGTTTGGCTTTTCAATGAAAACGATGCCCTTGAAGGGGGCAAATTCACCAACAAATGGGTAGAAGAACTTGGGGTAGGTAGTGGATTGGGATTGAGGATCGATATTCAGCTTTTTGTTTTGAGGTTTGATTTGGCTATCCCTATCAGGAAGCCCTGGCTACCTGAGGACGAACGATGGCTGGATAGATTCCTGATTTTTGATAGTGACTGGAGAAGGGATAATCTGGTGCTCAATTTTGCCATCGGCTATCCTTTCTAGATGAGTTTATTACCCCAACATAAGTAATTCATTTCCTTAATGTGGTGAGTTTATTGAGAATTCTCAAGAAAAATTCCTTAAAACCCCATTCATAGGCGAAGATAACTGTCCCTTATGGAAACCATCTTGCATAGAATTTCAGGATTCTATAGAAAATTCCATGTGGTTTTTGATTTACCGCGTTAAGGGTTGAGGGAAAACAGCCATGCTTTCATGACCTCCTTCTCCTACTGCCTGAACGGCAAAGAAGAAATTGTCCTTCGAATACGGTATAGTCAATGTCATTTCTTCTGTATAAAATTTCTTCTGCCACATTGACTCATGCGTTTCTCGCATCAGTACATAATATCCTTTGGCTGACCCATTTTGAGGAGAATCCCACTTCAATGTAGAAGTATTGCTCAATCGACGTACATCAATGACCACATTTTGAGGTTCCGAGGGGGCAGAGGCCATTGAGGCCAAAGAAGCTAGATTGATGCCTGTAATTTTTCTCATGTATTCGAAATCAACAAATTCGGGTAAGTCACCATATTGAATACCGTCTTCAATTCTTACATTCTCATGTTGGTGGTAATAATTTTCGTTCATTTCACAGACCCGAATAGCTGTAAACCCCTCCCTTGCAAAAGGAGTATGGTCGCCACCTCTTAAGAATCTGTCATTTCGGTAGACCAGTTTGACCTCGAGTTGATCTACATATCTTTCTCCGACCTCTTTCATATAACGGGCAAGTTGTCTGGATTTACTGTCATTTTCGCCATTGGTGTAGCGTCTTATAGCAGCCATTTGTTCGGTTTCCGCGGCAGGCACACCTTCCGAAAATATTCTCACTTGTGTATTGTCATTGATGTTTGTTTGGGAGGAATGACTGTTTCCGATCATATCATTATTGAGCATGGCTACCAGATTCCAGTTGTCTTTCTTTGCTTTTTCGGCTAAGTAGGCAGCTCCCTTCAACCCTTGTTCTTCGCCGGAAACAACTACAAAAATGATGGTTGCCGGAAAAGATTTCTTCGACATGATTCTGGCCAGTTCAATAATTGCCGCTACACCTGAACCATCATCATTTGCTCCGGGGGCATCTATCTTTTCATCCATGACGCTAAGTGCCCTGCTATCTATATGCGCTGAAATCAGGAAAATTCTGTCATCATTCGGATCCGTCCCTTTCAAGGTAGCCATGACATTTCCCGACTTGCTGTCTGTTGGAATTCTTCGGCCATCCGCAGGTATCGTAAAAGAATCAATATACGAAGTCAACCTTCCATTGGAATGCTGCTCAAATGATTTGAAATGATTAAGGACATAATTCTGAGAGGCCAAAATTCCTTCGTTGCCATTGTCCGCACTCAATGTATGTCGGGTTCTGAAACCGGCCAATTCCCGTACATATTGCTCCAGTTTGGTAGCGGAAATTTCATTTATCATTTGGTCTATACCAGCATCCCTTAATATTATTTGAGTTTGACCAATGGCTAAACTGATATTGAAATATGCGATCAACAGTAAAATTCTTTTCATTTATAGTATTGCTGTAGGTGAATGGCTTAAATTTACCCCGATATAAATTTAATTTAAACGGTTTTTACATGAATGAAATATTAGCACCTCAAGAAGGCGAATTTGCACCGTTTTATTCGGGGTATGTTGCTTGGGTCATAGGAAAGGATATTCCGAAACTTTTACTTTCACAGATTGAGGAGGTAAGGTTTCTTTTCGAAAAGATGGGAGAAGAAAAAAGCCTAAAGGCTTATGCACCTGGGAAATGGACTCCGAAGGAGGTATTGGGACATATAATTGATACAGATAGGATAATGTGCTTCCGGGCTTTGTGTTTTGCCAGGGGAGAGAAATCTGAACTGCCGGGATTTGATCAAGATACGTATGTTTCCAATGCACATTTCAATAACATTCCATTGCCAAAATTGCTGGAGGATTTTGAGATGTCCCGATATTCACTGACTTCACTGCTTCAATCTTTGCCTGTAGATTCACTCACAAACATCGGAATTGCAAACGGAGCCAATGTCAGTGTCAGGGCTTTGTTCAATATAATTCCCGGACATACCCAGCATCATTTAAACGTCCTGAAAGAAAAATATTGATTGGTTAACACTAGGGTAAAGTGAACAAAACAAACAAATAATCTGAAAACCAGCCTTTTTTTTATTAATTTTGTTGAATTTATCTAAAAAAGAAATTTTAAAATTATGCAAAGAACCAGAGCACAGGAATCACGGGCGGCAATCGAAAAACTCTATATCACCATGAGGCACCTCTTTATGAGAGGGTCCTATAAGCCGATGGGTGTATCAGGGGAGTCTCTTGTGGATTCACTTTTGGTGTTGAGTCCTGAAATTTACGGGTTGATTACAAAGGAGGAAGAGATAGAGCTGGAAGGATTGTTATATGTCATGGAAAGGCTTCCCAGGGGAATTGAAGAATGCCGGTATATCAGATTAATCAGCAGGGAGGGATATGAGAATTCCACATTTCCTGCAATTGTGCCTGCCAAAAGAAAGAGGAATTGCTATAGGGTGGACAAAGATCAGATGTATGTGGAAATGACCCGTGGCAGGTCTGATATTTATGATATTCTTACCCATTTGACATTTCTATATATTGAATCAGAGAAAATCAAATCAAACAGTACCGATTTCAAAGGAAGGTTTGATTTGAACTGGCAGATGTTGGAAAAAATCATCGAAAAAGAAGAGAATGGAGAAGATTTTGACAAGGAAGTCGGCTGTTCGTACCTTAGTCATGTCATTGGTCGGACATTTGATGAGACTCATGCGGCAGTGCAGAAATTTGAAAGTTCTCCGCATACCTCTAGCCTGTTTTCTATTGTTTACCATTTGGGTAAACTCGCCATCGACGAATCATTTAAATCTTTGGATAGGGAAATATCTTTTTCTTCAACCCTAAGGCTTCGTGTGGGGCATCATGTTTACGGAGAATTATGGGCCAATAAAATAAAATCGGTTTTGTTTGAGGAAGGATTGTTGGATCGTCCTATACATGTGGTATCTGCCAATCTGCATAGTTTTTTAAATACCATTTATGGTCATCAGGCATTTGGACTGACTTCTTTTGATCAAATCGAAAGTTTGGCAATGGATATCAGCGTGGGTGCAAAGAACCATAAAGGAAAAGATATCCTTACTTATGCCCAGAAAAATGGTTTCATCCAAATCAACGATGAATCTGGCACAAATATCAATGTACAGGTTTTCGATACGGCACGGATGTCAAAAGAAACTATTTTACCCGGACTCAAGATTCCCAAAGAATTGAACAAAAAACCCATTATTGTGGTCATGGATTATGCTTTTGGAGAACAGGCTTATGAATGTTTTGACGAACTGCTTAAACCTTTCGAGACATCTGAAGGGAAAAGCTACCCTTTGGATGTACATTCAGCATCAATTATGGGTAAGGCAGGTATTTTGACCGGAAAAAAAGGGGATATAATGATACCCGACAGCCATGTTTTTGAAGGAACAGCTGATAATTATCCCTTCAAGAATGAACTGAAAAAAGAAGACTTCGAAGGTTTTGGTTTGGGGGTATATCAAGGCACGATGTTTACTGTATTAGGCACCTCTCTTCAAAACAAGGATGTCTTGAGTTATTTGATGGAATCTTCATGGAGTGCAATAGGGTTGGAAATGGAGGGAGCTCACTACCAAAAAGCCATTCAAAGCGAAAGCAGGATCAGGCAAAGCATCCGGAAAAATGTAAAAGTATTGTATGCCTACTACGCTTCAGACAACCCTTTGGAGACCGGAAGTACCCTGGCATCGGGTGCACTGGGGATGGAGGGAGTCAAACCGACCTATTTGATAACGTATAAAATACTCGAAAAAATATTTTCATAAAAAAATAAAATTTGTAAATATTTCGTTTTTTTATCCATTTACAGAATCTCTGCTATGTTTTTAGCAGAGATTTATTTTTTTATACTGTTTTTCAAGAAAGCGGAGACCTGTGTTATAAATCATGGGATTAACTGATTTTTGTCATGTTTTCAGACGCCATTACTTCCCAATATTGTATAATCAAAAAACAATATGAACATGAAGCACAACGGTTATTGGATATTTAGGATCATGGTTCTGGTTCTCATATTCACAGGTTCACAGTTATTAGCCCAGACAAAATATACCCTGGCACCATCATCAGAAATGAAGATTTCCGGTGGATCTACCCTACATGATTGGGATATGACTTCCAACGCAGCAAAGGGAGAAGGGATGTTTGTAATGGAGGGTAATCAATTTAAAGGTATCAAAAGTTTAAAGGTTCAAATGGAGGCCGAAACCTTGAAAAGTGGTACCAGGGGTTTGGATAGCAATGCCTATAAGGCTTTGGATACCAAGAAGAACAAGGACGTAAGTTTTACCTTGAAAGAAATTACAGGAAGTGGCAGCAGCTACCAGGCAAAAGGGGATTTCACTATTGCGGGAGTTACAAAACCTGCATCCTTTCCGGTGAAGCTTACCCAATCAGGTTCAAATCTGACTTTTGAGGGAAGTTTTGATACCAAGCTTACTAACTTCTCCATTGATCCACCCACAGCATTGTTGGGCACAGTAAAAACACACGACGACATCAAAATATCATTTAAAACAATATTTCAACCTTCAAAATAAAATACACAACTATGAAAAAGCTCATAATCACAGCAATTGCTTTCCTCGGATTTTTGTTTTCCGGAATGGCACAGGGACTTCAGAGAGACGTTCAATTCTGGAGACCATATGATCAAAGAGGTATAAACATCTTTGAAACAGGAAAAGAAGATACCGTGGCCTTCGAAGGCATGAAAGTAAGAATCGGTGGACACTTTGCACAACAATGGCAAAGCCTTAGCCATGAAAATACTGCCACGCCGGTATTGAATGCAAACAATGTGAATGTCAATCAACTTATTGATATTGGTGCGGGTACTAACCTTGCAACTGCCAACCTTAACATTGATGTTGAATTGGCAGATGGTTTGAGATTGAACCTGATGACTTATCTTTCCTCAAGACACCATCCGGAAACCTGGGTTAAAGGTGGATACCTTCAGGTTGACAAGTTGGGCTTCTTGAATTTGGGTAATACAGACTGGTTTGACAAATACCTAACCGTCCGTGTTGGTCACATGGAAATTAACTATGGTGACGCACACTTTAGAAGATCAGACAATGGTAATGCCATGTGGAACCCATTTGTTGGTAACTACATCATGGATGCATTCACTACTGAAGTTGGTGGAGAGATTTTCTTCCAAAGCAACGGCTGGTTGGCCATGGCTGCTATCACAGGTGGTGAAATCCAAGGCGGTGTAACAAATCCGGATAACAGAAAACCAAACTTTATCGGTAAATTCGGTTATGACAAATATGTGGCTGATAATTTGAGAATTAGATTAACAGGTTCTGTATACACTACAAAAAGTTCTCAAAGAAATACACTTTGGGCAGGAGACAGGGCCGGGTCAAGATATTATCTTGTAATGGAAAACACGCTTGCAACTACTTCCGCAAACTTTACCTCAGGTAGATTTAGCCCAAATCAGACAAATAACATTACTGCCTTTGTATTCAACCCTTTCATCAAATTCCATGGCTTGGAGTTTTTTGGTAACTTTGAGAGATCAACCGGTAAAGCCAGAAATGAAACAGATGACAGAACTTGGAACCAAACAGGTGCTGACTTGGTCTACAGATTTGGTAGTCGTGAAAAATTCTACTTGGCTGGAAGATATAACAAAGTAAGTGGCCCATTGGCAGGATCTGGACTTGAAGTAAGTCTTGACAGAATCCAAGTTGGTGGTGGTTGGTTTGTAACTAAAAATGTTCTTGCTAAATTGGAGTATGTTAGCCAAAACTATAACGACTTTGCTGCCACAGATAGGTTCAACGGTGGTAGATTCAATGGTCTGATGATCGAAGGAGTGATAGGCTTCTAATCCAAAAATTAATATGCGTGTCCTTTTAATCCTTTTTCTGATCCTTTTAAATCCCGACCTCAAAGAAAGAGAAGTCATCGTCACCAAGAAAGTAATTACTGTAAGTGGACAGACTTCTATAGGCGGATTCAATTGTGATTATGCTAAAAACGGTTTAAAGGACACGCTTTATATTGACTATGACAAATCCGGGAAAGATTTGATTTTTGATATACCGGTCAATGATTTTTCATGTGGCAATTTTTTACTGAACAGAGATTTCAGAAAAACCATCAAGGCGGAACAATTTCCAACAGCTAAAGTCAAAGTGCGAAATCTGAAGTCCAATTATGGACATTATACCTGTGATCTTTCGGTTGACTTGGTAGGAAAAAAACTCAATTTCCCAGCCCTGGTATTAAAAAGAACTCCTGCAGGTGTTTCAGGATATTTGGTTTTAAGCTTTGAAGAATTGGCATTGGAAACCCCCAAAAAAATGGGAGGACTGATCAAAGTCGAGGAAGAACTTCATTTGGAAATACAACTTGGCTTTTGAACAAGTTTGAAATAAGCAAAAAATGATTTTTTTACTTTTTCTAAATGGCTGCGGTAGAGTAAATTGAATTCATCCAACCGATTTAATTAAAATCACAATAGTTGAAAAGAAAAAAGGTAGGAGTGGAGAATAGGAAAGACTGGGAAATGATTTTTGACTTGGTCCATTTTCTTATCAAAAATTAACTCAAACCAATTCTTCCAATTGTTTCAATACCTCCTTCTCCAATCCATCGAACTTTCGTAAATCTTCCCCCCAGAAATCAACTCTTCCAAGTGTTTCAGAAACAATAAAAGATAGCTCTTCTTCCTTCCAAATCTTTTCAAAGAATTCCAAAACATGAGCATCATCTTTTAATTCAATAGTTTCTTTACCTGCTTTACCACTATAAAATTTTAACAAAGCGGCAAGAGACCGGGTGAGATTTTTGGGCCAATTACCTTTTCTGCTATGGTATTCCAAAAGACTGGGCAATACCCGGACTTTAAATTTGGAAATCGAATTCAATGAAATGGAAATCAATTTATGATGGATAAATGGATTTAGAAACCTATCCATTACATCTGATGCAAACTGTTCCAATTCCTCTTTTGGCAGATCAAGTGTGGGGATAATTTCTTCGTAGATAGTATCTGAAATAAATTTTCCAATTTTTTTGTCTGCTACAGCTTCTCTGACAGTTCTGAATCCACTTAGGTACGCAACAGGCACCAAAGCAGAATGGGCACCATTCAAGATCCTGACTTTTCTGGTACGGTATGGACTTTGGTCCTGAACGAATTTTACCTGAAGTCCAGCTTTTATGGCAGGAAAAATTTCTTGCAGATTTTCAGGACTTTCTATTACCCAAAAATGAAAGGGTTCGGCCATAACCACCAAATTGTCCTCAAATCCCAATTCATTCTGTATTTCCATAATATTTTCTTTTGGAAAACCTGGGACAATCCTATCTACAAGAGTATTACAGAAAATGTTATGCTCATTTAGCCATTTGGTAAATGTTTCCGGTAGATTCCAAAGTCTGGCGTAATCGAGAACTGTGGATTTTAGTTGTATCCCGTTTTTATCGATCAATTCACAGGGTATAATGACTAACCCTTTATCAGGAGCTCCTGAAAAATTATTAAATCTATGAAACAAAAGAGATGTTAATTTTCCGGGAAAAGTCAAAGGAAGTACTTCGAAAGAATTGTCTGAAGAATCAAATATGATTCCTGCTTCAGTAGTATTGGAAATCACAAATTTCAAATCTTTATTTTCTCCCAACTTCAAATAGGCATTATAATCCTCAAACGGATTGGTCACTCCCTTAACACAAGTAATGAGTCTTGCTTTTTGAACTATTTCACCTGATTGAATCCCCTCTAATTTTACGTGGAACAAACCATCTTGGGAGTTCAATAAATTTCCCATTCCTTGGGACAGTGGCTGCACAATCTGGACATCGCCATTAAAATCAGTCTTCTCATTCATCACATCAATCATCCAGTCCACAAACCCGCGAAGGAAATTTCCTTCACCGAATTGTAAAACCTTTATTGGCCTTTCCGGAACTTTTATGTTATTTCTATTGAGTGGTTTCATTCTTTAAGGTTATTAAATTTTCCTGTTGGTAGCAATGTCATTTGGAGAAAGATGGCAATGGTAATCAATGATGGGCTGCTTCGATGAGTAATCATGATAAAGCAATTTTTAGAATTAAGCTTCCAACAAAGAATCTTCCCTAAGGAATTTTGATTTTGTCAAAACGTTACTTTTCATGATATTGATACTCAATAAGTTAGTTTTTTTGAGTTGATTTCCTGACAATCAGTTCAGGCTTTAAAACTGTTTTTTGTGGAACTTCATCTTTTTTGCCATTCTTTATCAATGCAAAAAATGTTTCCGCGGTGACATGTCCCATGGGAATACTTTTTTGATCTACCGTGGTGATAGGGGGGTCTGTAAATGATGTGAAAGGTTCGTTACCAAAACCAGCTAGCATCACTTGTTCGGGAATTTTAAATCCTTTCTCTTTGAGTATCTGCATTGCCCCCATAGCTGCATAATCGGAACTGGAAAAAACAGCATCAAAGGATATTCCTTTTTTGATAATATTTTCCATACTATTCCTGCCATCTTCTAATTGCAAATTGCTTTCTTCAATCAATTCAGCGTTAAATGAAATGCCATGATCTTTTAAGGCATCCTCGTATCCACGCATTCTATCTTTGTAAATACTGATCTTTTTGGGACTTGTAAAATGCACTATCTTTTTACAACCCCCTTTGATCAGATGATCCACAACTTGATAAGCACCAAGGTAATCATCAATGACCACCTGACTGACTTCGAGTTCATTGGTGATTCGGTCAAATAGAACTAAAGGGATCCCTTTGTCAAGTACTTTTTGAAAATGATCAAAATTTTCAGTGTTTTTGGCTATGGAAGCGATAATCCCATCAACACGTGCATTCAGCAAGGCTTCAACCGTGTCAACTTCCTTTTTATAGCTATCATAGGATTGGGAAATAATAACCTTATAATCGAGATTATTGGCAATTTCTTCAATGCCCCTGACGACTGATGAAAAGAAATTCCTATTGGCAGTTGGAACAACCACCCCAATTAATTTACTTTTCCCACTTCTTAAGGCCGAAGCGATATGATTTGGTTGATAATTAAGATGTTTAGCCATCTTAATGACCAATTTTTTGGTGTTCTCAGAAATTCGTGGACTATCATTTAATGCCCTTGAAACCGTTGAGGCAGTTATGTTCAGCTTTTCCGCTATGTCATGTATGGTTGCTTTTCCTTTTTTCATTTTTTAGAGTTTAGCCCTGAACTATCTGGATGAGACATTAGAGAACAACTTTTATCATCTAAAGGATGATTGGTATGTCGGGTCTCTAAATTTATATGCATTAGTTTAAAAATATTAAAATGTAATCGTTTGCGCAATATAACATATAATTGAACAATTATTCAAATGTTATACGTAAATATTTCAGAATACAGATTCTAATATTTCCATATAATATTCTAAAAAACAAGTTAAATAGCAATTAAAACTCTTTTTCTGAAAAAATATTTGTCATAAGCTTTGTTCTTAGTTAAATAATTTTATTAATGCAATCGATTGCTCAAATATGTCTTATTTATTCAAAAAAAACCTGAATTTGCCAATTCAAATTGTTTGATTTTAAAATTTTATCCAATGCTGGGAGGGATGATTTGATATCCATTTTATCAAAGCAAAATATTTATACAGTAATAATTGAATTTGATGATGCTCCCCATATTTTTTGGTTGTTTGAGCCTTGGTTTGAAAAGGTTTTGAATGGGGTAATTGAATTTCATTTGAAAATCAAATAAAATCCAAACGAAAAAGATGAATATCATTAGCTATTAAAAAAAGATTCTCAAATTAGATAAAAATCAAATACTATGAAATTCGAGCACTTTGCACTTAACGTTGAATTCCCTTTGGAAATGGCAGACTGGTATGTGGCACACTTGGGACTGAAGATGGTGAGGACTATGGAAACTTCACCTTTTATGACTTTTTTGGCAGATGATAGCGGCACTATCATGCTAGAAATCTACCACAATCCCAAAGGTGCAATCTTGGAGTTTGGAAAGTTGAATCCCTTGGTCGTCCACCTGGCTTTTGTGTCAACAGATCCAATGAAAGATAAAGACAGGCTGCTCAATCAGGGTGCCTTCTTGATATCTGATGATATTTTGGAGGATGGGTCTCACTTGGTCATGTTGAGAGATCCTTGGGGTTTGGCGATCCAGTTTTGTAAAAGGGCCATACCCATGTTGAAGACCCAATAATTTCCAAATAATCTTACCGATCTCAGGAATTGGATTTTTCAATCACTTTCATTGATCCCACCCTTTAATCCCATAAATTTACAAACCACGATAACCAAGAAATTGAAGTGATCAAACCGATTTGTTCAATTAGAACCATTCAAATCAAATCCAAAATCAACAATCTACAATCTAAAATCCCCTAACCATGCCCGCCCTCGTCCTAGTAGAAATCGAAATCCACAATCCTGAACTTTACGAAGAGTATAAAAAACATACCTTGGGCACCATCCAAAAATTCGGAGGCCGTTTTGTAGTACGTGGTTCAAAAACCGAATCCTTGGAAGGAGATTGGAATCCTGAAAGACTCGTCATTCTTGAATTTCCGGATGTCCAAACAGCCAAAGATTGGTGGGCCTCACCGGAATATACCATTGCCAAAAACATCCGGTATCAAGCGGCAAACTCAAAGATGTTGGTGGTAGAGAGTCAATAAGTAGGGAAAATTTAAATCCACTTTCAAATCATTGGTATAATTTTTCTTCTCTGAGTCAAGGGAATGAGTTATTTTTCGTTGACCGAATGAAACATCCGATGACTATGAAAACCCTTTCCAACTTCACCTTTCGTTTTTTATACGTCATAGTTTCCTGTTTTTTTTTGATAGGTTGCACAAGTTTGAAATATGGCAAGCCGATTGATTCAAATGCCACAAAAGAAACGGTAAACCTGTACCACAATCTTGCAAAATTATCTAAAAACCACACCTTGTTTGGCCATCAGCATGCTACTGAATATGGGCATGGCTGGACGGGGGAGGAGAACAGGTCGGATGTCAAATCGGTTACTGGTTCCCACCCTGCAGTAATTGGAATAGATTTAATGGGCTTTTCAGGGAGTTCTGAGGACATTGTCAAAAAAAACAAAGACAATCTCAGAAAAATTGTTTCGGATACATATGATAGGGGCGGTGTGGTTACAGTGGCTTGGCATTTTTCAAATCCTGTTTCAGGAGGTGGGTTTTATTGGAAGGATTCTATTTCCAAGCCAGCTGTCAGGTATATCATTCCTGGTGGTGAATCTCATGATATCTATAAAGAAATTCTGGATGGAATAGGAGAATGGGCCAAGTCTGTTAAGGGAAATGATGGGAAATTGGTGCCGATGATTTTCAGGCCTTACCACGAGTTTGACGGGGATTGGTTTTGGTGGGGCAAAAAACATACCAGCAGGGAAGAATTTATCAGTTTATGGAAATTTACCGTTTCGTACCTACGGGACTCTTTGGGAGTCAATAATTTTATATATGCCTTTTCACCTGACAACAGATATTTGACTGAAGAGGAATATCTGGAAAGGTATCCTGGTGATGAATGGGTAGATATGGTAGGGATGGATAATTACGGTGATCTGGGAAGAAACAGAAATTCTGTAGATACGGCGGCTTTAAAACTGAAAATAGTTTCGGATTATGCGATCAAAAAGAAAAAATTAGCGGCCTTTACAGAAACCGGATTGGAATCCATTCCTGATACAACCTGGTGGACAGAAACCTTACTCAAAACCATGAAGAAGGAAAAACTGAGAATGTCCTATGTTTTGGTCTGGCGAAATGATTCCAGAAGTCCAACACATTATTACGCTCCATTTCCAGGTCAGGTCAGTGTTCCGGATTTCCTTAAATTTTACGGAGATCCTTATACCATCTTTGAAGATGACCTGAAAAATATTTACAGAAAATGAATTAACTCAGTCTTTACCCGAGTCCAATAAAAGATCATGAGAATAGCCTACAATGAAGTTACCCCGATTTTAAATGAAATTTTTATTAAATATGGTTTCTCAAAAGAAAAAGCGGATTTATGTGCGGAACTTTTTGCAAAAGCAAGTCTGGAAGGAGTCCCTTCCCATGGATTGGACAGGGTTCCGGTTTTTTTGAAAATGATCAGAAACAAACTTGTCTTTCCCGAAAAGCAGGCCGAACTTAAGGATGCTTTCGGTTTTTTTGAAAGATGGAACGGTAATTTGGGCCCAGGCATGCTGAATGCTTTTATTTGTATGGATAGGACAATTCGTTTATCCAAAGAATTTGGAATAGGAATGATTGCATTGCAGAATACCAATCATTGGATGCGGGCTGGAAATTATGGTTGGCAGGCTGCAGCGGCAGGTTGTATCGGAATTTGTTTTACAAATACGAAACCCAATATGCCCGCTTGGGGTGGAAGCGAACCAAAATTGGGGAATAATCCCTTGGTAATTGCAATACCCAGAAAGTCAGGCCATATCGTGTTGGATATGGCCATGTCTCAGTTTTCCTATGGTAAAATGAATACTTATCTCCGTGCAGGTAAAGAAATGCCTTTCGAGGCAGGATTTGATCACGAAGGAAAACTTAGCAAATCTCCTGCTGAAATCATTGAACATGAATTGGCACTTCCCATAGGACTGTGGAAAGGGGCAGGACTTTCATTGGTATTAGACATGTTGGCGACCATATTGTCAGGAGGTCAGTCAACCCATCAAGTGGGACAAAGCGGGGAAGAATACGGTCTTTCGCAGGTGTTTATCTGTTTGGATCCGAAAAAATTGGGCATGGATACTTGGTCAGATGAAAAGCTCGATGGTATTGTAGCAGACTTTAAAGCCTCAGCAACTTTTACAGACAACGAAATCCGCTTTCCCGGAGAAAAAATTCCCGAAATCAGAAAGGAAAACATGGAAAATGGAATTCCTGTAGCTGAGGAGGTATGGGAAAAGATTTTGGGGGAGCGGTGAGATTATTAAAATTCAGGAGTTTCACTTTCAAATTTTGAATTAAATTCTTAATTTGAAAGTGAAACAATTTAAGGCATGCTTCAAAAAATTCTTTCAAATATTTTCCTGATAGGGACTTTAATGATTTTTGGGTGTGAACATAAAATTACACCGGAAAAACTTTTTGATTTAAGCAAAGACAAATACCTCAATAGTGAATACTATACTTACCAAACTGTTTTGATTTGGCCACATCCTTTTTTGGATGAGATTGATACATTCAGATACCACCTTCAATTCGAAAAATTCCCAAACCAATACTATAAATACAACATTATTGGTTCCGGTGAAAAGTATGATTTAGTTTACATTGACAATGTGATGAATGATTACTTCCACCTGGATAGCACTGCCATAGTTTACACTGAGGAGCAAATGGAGAAAGAAGGGGATTCATTTAAAAACAGCATGTTTTTGGTTTTTGGGCCGATCAATATTTTTGAAATGCCTGATTTTGAATATCAAAAAGACACATCAATTTCCGGAAAAATAATGAGGAAATATTTAAGGGTGGATATGGACACATTAATTGAAGACATTAAAGTTTACAAAGAGCTTCATATTTATATCAATCCAGCGAATTCAGAAGTACCATTAATCAGATCCATGCTTTATAATAATGGGAAAAAGCAGCAGTTTATTGATGCTTGGTTTGAAAACTATGTTTTCGAAGACCGGAGTCCAGGATTGACGTATGATTTGCCGGTAGGCTATACCACCAAAGTCAGAGGAGAGGAAAAAACCAATAGAAACCTGCTTTCAGAAGGAAGTAAAGCACCTGATTTTGAATTACAGAATATGGAAGGCAATACTGTCAGTTTAGCGGACTTTAAAGGAAAAAGGGTTTTTTTGGATTTTTCCATTATCAACTGTGGTTGGTGTAAAGTGGCTTTAGATGAGTTTTCCAAACCGGAGTTTGAATTTGCTGAAGATGTGGTTCCACTGTATATCAATCCTGTTGACAATAAGGAAAGGTTGAAAAGCTATCTTAGTAAAATCGACATCCCTTTCCCTGCGTTGACTGATGCCCAAAAAACAGGGGAAGCTTATGGTGTAAGCGCCTATCCCTCATTTTTTATTATTGGAAAAGATGGGAAAATTGAAGCGTCATTTGCTGGATATAATCCTGATTTGATTGAGAAGATCAGAAAGAGTAAGTAGAAGTATTGAAGGTGAGTAGGTGCAAAGCTAAAAGAGTGAAACGACCTGTTTTACCAATTTTTTTACTTGTTGTTTCGGGTATCCCTGATAGTTTAAGTATGACTAGTTTTTTAACTTTAGCGTATTGGATATACTTCATTGAATGGAGGTGTAAAAAACGATTTGGTAAGTGCTTGAATATTTTCAAAAATCGTCCACATCAAATTCCCGGTTTTTATAATAGTATTTTCTGTCCATCTCCGTGATGCTTTTGAGTACCCGGCAAGGGTTACCTACAGCCACCATATTTTCCGGAATATCTTTGGTCACCACACTTCCTGAACCTATTACTGAATTTTTTCCGATTTTAACGCCCGGATTTACCACTGTATTGGCACCGATCCAAACATTATCTCCGATATGGATTTCCATGCCATATTCATATCCTGAATTTCTTGACTCCCAGTGGATGGGGTGACCCGCAGTTAAAATAGAAACATTGGGACCAAACATCACATTATCACCAATGATCACTTTGGCCACATCCAGTATCACAGCATTGTAATTGGCCATGAAATTATTTCCAACTTCAATATTTTTCCCATAGTCACAACGAAATGGTGCCAAAATCATAATATTTGTTCCAGCTTTGCCCAATATATCCCGGATCAATCTATCGATTTTTTCAGTTTCATCGGGACGGCAGAGATTATACTCATAAATTTTCAATTTGGTGGCCAACTGTTCCTCTGCCAATCCGTCCATCCAAGCTTTATATGGCAATTGGGCCAGCATTCTTTCTTTTTGATTCATAGGGTTATCTTTCAAAGTGAAACGCCGCGCTTCCAGGGGATAAAGTCATCCTGGCCCAACTGTACAGCTTTTGGAATTGATTCCCCCGAAGCCACTTTTATAATAAGTTCCAGAATTTCCTCGCCCATTTCTTCAATGGTCTTTTCCCCCGTGATTACTTCCCCGGTGTCTATATCTATAATATCAGGCATTTTTTTCGCCAGGGTCGTGTTGGAGGATATTTTAATGACCGGAGCTATGGGATTGCCTGTAGGGGTGCCTAGCCCGGTAGTAAACAAGATTACGTTAGCACCTGAACCTGCCATGGCGGTAGTGCTTTCCACATCATTTCCCGGAGTACAAAGCAGGTTTAAACCGGGCTTTGATATATATTCCGTGTAATCCAAAACATCCACGACAGGGGAGGTGCCGCCCTTTTTGGCAGCGCCTGAGGATTTCATGGCATCGGTAATCAGGCCATCTTTGATGTTTCCGGGTGAGGGGTTCATATCGAATCCCGATCCCACCGCTTCTGCTGAAGCAGCATAGGCTTTCATCAAACCACTGAATTTTTCAGCAATCACTTCATCCGTACACCTGTTTATCAATTCCTGTTCTACTCCACATAACTCTGGAAATTCCGAAAGAATGGTTTTTCCACCCAATGCAACGACTAAATCCGAGGCATGACCCACAGCTGGATTGGCAGAAATACCTGAAAAACCATCAGAACCACCACATTCCAATCCTATCGTCAATTTACTCAAAGGAGCAGGTTCTCTTTGCATTTGATCGGCATCTATCATGGCCAAGAAAGTCTTTTTGATGGCCTGAGATAGGAGATGTTGTTCTGTTCCCTCTTTTTGTTGTTCCAAAAGAATGACCGGCTTTTTAAATTCCGGATTGATTTTATCCAATTTTTCTTTTAAGATTGTTGGTTGGGCATTTTGGCAGCCAAGGCTCAATACCGTGGCCCCGGCAACATTCGGATTATTGATATATCCGGCAAATAAGGCACAAAGTGCTTCAGAATCCTGACGAATTCCTCCGCAACCACCATTATGGGTCAAAAATTTAATTCCATCAATATTTTTGAAGATTCTGCTTTTTCCATTTAAGGTGTCTTCTTCTACGCTAAGGTTTTCAATTTCGGATTTTTTCCCTGATTTGTACAAATCGGTCATTTGTTGCACAAGAGATTTATAAGCGTTTGGTTTGATAAATCCCAGTTCTTCCACAAAAGCATCTTTGATCACATCGACATTCCTGTTTTCACAGAAAACCAGGGGAATAACCAACCAATAATTAGCAGTTCCCACTTGCCCATCGGGTCGGTGGTAACCTTTAAAAAATTTGTTTTTATATTTGGACACATCAGGTGCATCCCAGGAAAATGTTTCTGATTTACTTCCAAATGAACTGGCTTCATGGATTACATTGCCGGTAGTCAGGGTAGCACCTTCGGGTATCGGTGACATGGCACGACCTACTATAGAGCCATACATATATATTTGTGCGCCGGTTTCAAGATCATATAGTGAAAATTTGTGTTTGGCAGCTATGTCATGCTTCAGGTTGATGGTGCGGTTGTCAAAAAGAATACTTTCTCCGGCCTTTAAATCGGTTAAAGCAACCAATACATTATCTTTTGGATGAATCTGCAAAAATCTATGGTTCATTGGATTATTTTCTTTGTTAAGCGGAATCGTTTGCAAAACTTATTTAATAGAATAGTAAAAATAGAACTATAAGTGAGTATTTTCAAAAAAGTTTTAAACTGTGACCATGAACAAAAAAGTCATCACATTGGGAGACGTCATGATGCGTCTCAGTACTCCAGGAAATGAACGCTTCCTTCAGGCCAGTACTTACCAAGTAGTATTTGGTGGTGCTGAAGCCAATGTGGCTGTATCACTAGCACAATTCGGATTGGATGCTGCGCATGTCACTGCATTTCCTTCCAATGATTTGGGTAAAGCAGCTACAGCATATCTGAGGCAGACTGGTGTGGACACTTCCCATATTTATTTTCAGGAAGGAAGATTAGGTTTATATTTTTTGGAAAATGGATCCATGCAAAGGGCCTCAAAAATCATATATGACAGGTTTGATTCTGCATTTGCAAATTTTTCGGGGGAAGAGATAGATTGGGATAAGGTATTTGAGGGAGCTGATTGGTTTCATTGGACAGGGATTACTCCGGCCCTTTCCCAGAAAGCAGCCGACCTTTGCCTTGCCGCTTTGAAAGCAGCCAATGAAAAAGGGTTGATGGTAAGTGGAGATATTAATTATAGAAGAAATTTGTGGCAATACGGTAAAGGTCCTTTGGAGGTAATGCCCGAACTGATCAGATATACGCATGTGATAGTGGCGGGACTATCTGATTTTGAAAATTGTATGGATATTGAGGCCAAAGATTTTCTGGATGCTTGTCATGAGGCCAAGAAAGATTTTCCACAGATTAAATATATTACCAAAACCAAAAGAGAATCCATTTCGGCTAACCACAATACACTCAGGGGTTCCTTATGGAACGGGGTTGAGGTCTTTAAATCCAACACCTACGAAATGACTCAGATTGTGGATAGAGTAGGAGGTGGGGATGCTTATATCGCGGGGTTGATTTATGGATTGCTTCATTATCCGGATGAGTTGGCTTTGGAATTTGCGACAGCGGCTTCTGTCTTGAAGCATTCTATTCCGGGAGACGCTAATTTGGTTACAGTCGATGAAGTCAATGCCCTGGTCAAAGGGGATAATGTCGGTAAATTATTGAGGTGAATTTGAGACGTGAGATGTGAGACTCAAGACTCAAGACTCAAGACTTAAGACTCAAGACATAGTTACTATTGGGGCCATAAATTAGAGGAGGGAAGAGAAAGTCAAGAAACTAAAATCAGCCTGAAAACTCAATATTTATAATCAACATAACAATTATTACTACTTTCCAAGCCAACAACAATTATAAACCTATTTAACCTACCATTATGTCATTAACACAGGATGAAATATTATTAAAAATGGCTGAAACGGGAATGATTCCTGTGTTTAACCATAAAGATATAGATGTCGCCAAAAAAGTTTTGGATACTTCTTATGAAGCGGGAGTCAGGGTATTTGAATTTACAAACAGGGAGTCTAATGCTTTGGAGGTTTTTAGAAATCTTAGAATTTATGCTGATAAATATCCTGATTTACTTTTAGGTATAGGTACGATTTTCACAAGGGAGGAAGCAAGGAGATTTTATCATGCGGAAGCTGATTTTGTAGTTTCTCCTGCTTTGATTCCTGATGTTGCAGCATATTGCACCATGAAGGGTAAATTCTGGATTCCAGGCTGTGCCACTTTGACTGAGGTATATCAGGCCAAATCTTTGGGAGCAAGATTGGTAAAAGCATTTCCGGGAAACCTGTTAGGCGCGGGCTTTGTCAAGGCAGTTTTATCAGTAATGCCCGAAATGAAAATCATGCCAACTGGAGGAGTAGAACCTACTGAAGAAAACCTTTCGGCCTGGTTCAAATCTGGAGTACATTGTGTGGGAATGGGCTCTCAATTATTTGACAAAAAAGCCATTGAAGAAGGAGATTTCAATGGTTTGGCAAACAATATCAAAAGAGCTTTGGATATCATACAAAAAATAAAATAAATGACTAAATACCGAATACTGATCTTTCTTATTACCGTTTTTCTCTTTTCTACCTGTACAGGTCCGGGAGGGGTGAGGCAAATCAAATTGGGACATGGGCTTGGGGTCACTCACCCTGTACATGAAGCCATGGTATTTATGGCAAAATTGGTTGATGAAAAATCAAAAGGCCAAATGCAAATCCGAATTTATCCCAATCAACAATTAGGCACAGAGCGGGAATTGGTGGAATTGCTGCAGATCGGTAGTTTGGGAATGACCAAAGTTTCATCTGCCACATTGGAAAGTTTTGCTCCCAAAATCCAGGTCTTATCCATGCCCTATCTGTTCAGAGATGATGAACATAGAGATAAAGTTCTGAAAGGTGAGATTGGAAAACAATTGCTTTCGGAAAGTGAAGAATTTTGGTTAAAGGGTTTGGTATACTACGATGCCGGAAAAAGAAGCTTTTATACCAAAACCAAATCAGTAGAAAGCCCAGAAGATTTGAAAGGACTGAAAGTCAGAACCTTGGAAAGCAATATGGCCATTAATATGATCAAGAGTTTTGGCAGTTCTCCGACGCCTGTTTCTTATGGAGAACTTTATACAGCATTGCAGCAGGGTATTGTGGATGGCGCTGAAAACAATCCGCCGAGTTTATATACCTCCAGACATTATGAGGTTTGTAAGTTTTATTCCATCAATGAACATACCGCTGTACCTGATGTAGTCATAGTAAGCACCAAGGTGTGGAATAAGTTGGATGATCAGGAAAAACAATGGATCCAAGAAGCGGCCGATGAGTCCGCTGTTTACCAATATAAATTGTGGGCAGAATCGGTGGAAGAATCCCTGAGGGAAATGGAAAAAGCAGGTGTAATTATTACCTATCCCGATCAGACCCCTTTCAGAGAAGCAGTAGAATCTCTGTATGAAACCATTAAGCTTACCCAACCTGAAATGTATGAAATGGTGGAGCGGATCAGGAGGGTGGAGTAGGAGATGTACTATGTACGAAGTACCAAGTACCAAGACCAGATGCGAGAGACCTTTGATATATCTCTATAAACTGAGAGGGGGTGTGGGTGGAGACACTCACAATGGCGAAGGTTTAGGGGAAGTACCTTGTACCAAGTACCAAGTACCAAGACCAGATGCGAGAGACCTTTGATATATCTCTATAAACTGAGAGGGGGTGTGGGTGGAGACACTCACAATGGCGAAGAATGGTTTGATTTGCAAGTGCTGTAGGCACGACCGATATAATAGCCCTGCAATTTATTGCAGGGTAATGTTTGATAAATTTAAAACCACAACAGAAAATTACAAACAAACCCAAAAAAATGACCAACCAAAATTTCAAAATCAAACTTGACAAGCTTGTTGCCGCCTCGTTGATCATCTTGATGGCGTTGATGGTCATCAATGTTACCTGGCAGGTGATGTCCCGGTATATTTTTCAAAATCCCAGTTCATTTACTGATGAATTGTCCCGATATATGTTGATTTGGCTGGGGATGTTGGGTGCTGCTTATGTGGCCGGGCAGGATCAGCATTTGGCTATAGATATTTTGCCACGGAAACTCAGTGGTATTCCAAAAATGCGTCTGCTGATTTTAATCAATGCCTTAGTCCTGTTTTTTGCGCTGGCAGTGATGGTTTTAGGTGGTAGTAATCTGGTGTATATTACCTATACTTTACAGCAAAAATCAGCGACTCTCCAAGTTCCTTTGGCTATTGTTTATGCTATTATTCCAATCAGTGGATTATTGGTAATTTATTATCAGATTTTTAGTATTCAAAACCATTTCAAAACCCAAAAAGCTTAATCCTCATGGAATATATCAGTATTGTTATCCTTATTTTGTCTTTTATAGTGCTCATGGGCATTGGTGTTCCCGTTGCATGGAGTTTGGGTATTTCCAGTTTTTTTACGCTTATGGTTTCTGTGGCTGTAATTCCTTCTGCAACTACAATTGCCCAAAGAATGGGGACAGGCTTGGATAGTTTTGCCTTATTGGCTATTCCATTTTTTGTGTTGGCAGGAGAAATAATGAATAAGGGCGGAATTGCCAATCGGTTGATAGAACTGGCAAAAGCCTTGACCGGTAGGCTTCCCGGAGGATTGTTGTATGTAAATGTCATAGCGGCCATGTTATTTGGTGCTATTGCCGGTTCGGCTGCTGCTGCTGTCTCTGCAATTGGGGGGATTTTAGGCAAAAGAATGGATGTGGAAGGCTATCCAAAAGGATTGGGTGCAGCCGTAAATATCACTTCTTCCACCACCGGATTGATTATTCCGCCATCTAATATTCTGATTGTTTACTCATTGGCCTCCGGTGGGGTTTCTATTGCCGCTTTATTTATTGCAGGATATTTGCCTGGTATTTTTATTGGATTGGTGCTGATGCTGACTGCTGCTATTTTCATCAAAAAACATAATCTTCCGGCAGGAGAAAGGACGACTGTTAAAGAATTGATTGATAAATTATTCCGTGCGTTTCCATCCTTGATGTTGTTGGTTATTGTAATTGGAGGAATTGTGGGTGGTGTTTTTACAGCAACAGAAGCTTCAGCAATTGCCGTGATATACACATTAGGCTTATCCTTTTATTATAGGGAACTGAAATGGAAGGAGATACCAGCTATTTTGCTGAAATCTTCTGAAACTACGGCCATTGTGATGTTGCTGATTGCAACATCCATGAGTATGTCATGGGTAATGTCAAGTGAAGATATTCCTCAATCGATCTCTGCTTCAATTTTGTCTGTCAGCGACAATGTTTTCGTCATCCTTATTTTGATTAATCTCATTCTTTTGTTTGTGGGTATATTTATGGACATGACTCCTGCGGTGCTGATCTTCACGCCCATCTTTCTCCCTATTGTGATTGAACTTGGAGTTGATCCTGTTCATTTTGGAATCATTATGATTCTGAATCTTTGTATAGGACTATGTACCCCGCCGGTAGGTTCAGTTCTCTTCTTGGGAGTACAGGTTGCCGGAATCAGTATTGAGAAAGCAGTCAAACCCTTGATTCCCTTCTTTATAGCCATGATTTTGGGGTTGGTGGTCGTGACATTATGGCCAGGATTGAGCTTATGGCTACCAAGAATGTTCGGACTGTAGACTTGGGAAACAAGAACCAAGACGGCTAGACCTTTGAGGTTTTCAAAACCTCGAAGGTCTTGTAAAGGCAAGAACTAAGAATCAAGAGTCAATAACAGTGAAACCTTTGAGGTCTTATTTTGACCTCGAAGGTTTTAGTTTCCAGAATTACGATTAAGATGAACAAATAAGCTTAATCCTAACCCTTAAGACCTTCGAGGTTTAAAAAAAACCTCAAAGGTCGTCTCTCTCAGTCTGATATTTTGGAATAAATCACCTTCCTATCATTGGAAACAATCTTCTGATATCATCTTCTGTGGGTCTTGAACCGTATTCGCAAATTTCAAAAAGCTCGACATGTTGGACATTTTGGGCTTTTTCTTTTCCATACCATTTTTGAAGCAGGGCCAGAGAAGCCGGATTGACAGGACTGATCCTTTTTTCTTTTAACCAAGCTTTTCTGGCACCCTTGCCTTCGGGCACTTCATCTGCATAACCACCAATCCAGGGAAGCCATTCATAAAATTGGGATTCGTGCTCATTTAAGGCATCTATTTTTTTATCTATTACAGCAGTAATGTCTATCGCAATATCTGCTTTGAATGGGATGGGCTTCTGAAAATTGTCCTGAAAGTAAAGAAAAACCGGATTTTTTTTGAGTGGGGGAGTATCGGCAGCAATATTTGGAACGCCTACCATGTAAGCTGCATCCTGTACCAGAATGGCAGTGTATCTATGGTCAGGATGGTAATCGTTGGTCCTATGTGAAATGACTACGTCTGCATTCCAATCTCTGATCGTTCTGATAATTTCCAATCTTATGGGCAAAGTGGCCAATAACTCGCCATCATGATTGTCCAATACCTCATAGGTTATGCCTAATATTCTGGCTACTTCTTGTGTTTCGGCTACACGTCTTTTGGCCAAAACGCCACCTCCCTGCTCCATATGTCCTGCATCTCCATTGGTGACTGATATGAATTTGACCTTATGGCCCAATTCGGCAAAATGCGCAGCTGTCCCGCCTCCTTTGATGTCACAATCATCCGGATGGGCACCTATCATGATGATATTCAGAGGCCTATCCTGTGCTTTTGCTGGGGAAAAAAAGTGAAAAAGAAGAATTGTTAGGATGATTGCGTTTTTCATTTTGCTTATTTTGGGAGGAATCAATATTGGTTAATTTGGAAGATATGAAAATCAAAAATTTAAGGCAATTTAAATTTTATAGGGCGTTACAATATTGTTTCGACAGCCGTATTCGCCTTTTTGCAATAGGATAGTTTACTTTCCTATTTGTTTTCATCTTCTAAACAGACCATTATGTGGCCTAGAATGTCTCATTCACATTGAGATAAAATCCCGAATTTCCCTTTTGCCCAAATCCATAATCGGCAGTGATGGTGGTTCTGTTCTTTTTATTGATCATTACCCTTAGCCCCATTCCATATCCGGGATTAATATATTCCAGCAATTTTTCATTGGTGGTTCTACTGCTAAAGCTTGCTGCATTTACAAATACAGTTCCCCCGAAAGTTTCCTTGTTTTTTTGAAGTGGAAACCTGTATTCAGCTTCTGAATATACCATTCCTTCCCCCCTAAACCTGCCCTGTGCATAAGCCCTGCCCTGTCTTCCAAACATATCCCAACCCAAAGAAGGAAGGTTCATATAGGGTAAGTTTCCCGAAACCAGAAAATTACCATATCCCCAAAGAGCAATCAGGTGTCTTTTTCTTGTTTGACTGAGATTGAAATAATGCCTGTAATCCAATAAAAGGGTACTGGAAGATTGATCCGATCCCAAAAAAGTAGGGTTGACCTTATAAGAAATCAGGGCGAAATTTCTCTCATAGGGGGAGACCGGTATATCTCTGTTTTCCATTATGGCATTGAATGTAATTCCGGAAAGAATATATCTGTCTGTTGCAAAACCTAAAGATTGATTGTAAGCATCATGGGCAAATTCAAGGCTGGGCGGAGTCTCCTCATCGAGAAAGTTTTCGATTCTTGAGTGTTGGTCAAAATGATAACCCATGCCCAGGTAGAATTTAGAATCTCCGACACGTCTCAAAACAGTCTCATAAAACCTGATCAAACTGAAATCCATCTGTTGCTCTCCACGATAAACACCTAATTGGGATGGATTTTCCTCCAATTCATTTGGGGCGCTGCTTCCCAAGCCAAATGTGGGCTGAGATGTGATGAAATACCTCCAATCACCCACAAGGATCCACTTATTTTTATCCAGGAAAATATTGCTCCTGAAGCTGAATATCCATTGTTTTTTAGTGGTATAAAGAAAATTCCCCACAAGGTTTGACATTCGGGTATCCTCGGGATTTCCCATATACCAAGTAGCTGAAGGGGCCATTCCAAACATCCATCCATTGGCAGGATTTGAAGCTACAGCCGGAAGCGGGACCCATTTTAGATTATTGATTTTGTTGGGTGAATATTGGAGGCTGTCCTGTGCCTTTGTAGGATTCAGTATAATAGTTGATGCGATGATCAAGAACAAAAGTTTATATTTCATTTACCGGGGTTTTAGAGATTACTGCCAAATAGAATTCTTCAGGTTTTTCAATTATACTTTCCAAAACGATTATGATCCTAAATCAAAATGAAGGTAATTAATAAACACATTCATTTTCCAAAATTCAAAAGTAAAATTTGAATAATCCGCAAATCAAGATATAAAGTTTAGTAAAAAATGAGATTCAAGTAAAAAATTTCTTGAATTGGAAACAAATGCCATCTTTGAATGGACCTGGTTGGTTTGTCAAAATTAGACCAAACATGGCAAATTACATTGATTTTAAATATCATTCATAAGTTCTGTTTCTATTTTTGTAAAATGGTTTGAGGTCAAATTTAAGGTAAAATGGAAAATCAAATAAAAGAATTTTCAAATTGAAATCAGATTCCGCATGTTTTAAAGGAAAATTGGCAACAATTATTTCGAGCTGAGATGCTTTACCCAATTTTTCTCACACTGATGAATTTAAAATTGAATAATAAACCATAATTTTAAACCAAAATCGCTATTCTTCTTTTATGCCAATTTATATGACAAAAAAAATCCCAATTTTATACTGCATTTTATCCTTAGTGCTCATTTATCCAATTCGGGCACAGGAATCACCATCTATAGATAACAATGCGGTGGTATTACTTGACCGCATGTCAGATTTAATTGGTCAGTTAAGTTCCTGTAGCTTTAAGTTAAACGCTTCAGTCGATAAGCTGATGCCTCAAGTTGGTCCGGTAAAGGAATACTTTAACCATCAAGTTCATTTTGTAGGTCCTGACAAAATGCATATTCAAACCAGGGGTGCCAACAATCATGCTTACTGGTATAATGGTGATATCCTGATGTATTATTCACTGACCTATAATCACTATGGTTTTATTGATACGCATGAAAATATCATTGAAACAATTGATATGGTCAATGCTGATTATGGGATTGACTTTCCTGGGGCAGATTTCTTTTATCCTACTTTTACTGATGATCTTTTGGCCAACAGTGATAAAGTGGCATATATGGGTTTAGTGAATATTGACGGAGTGGATTGTCATCATATTGTAGCTGTAGGACCGGAACAAAATGTACAGCTGTGGCTGAGTAATGATACTTTTACTTTACCCCTTCGTTTTGTTTTCCTTGATAAAACGGAAGGACATTCCCTACAATATGAAGGAGTTTTTTCTGATTGGATGATCAATCCCGATCTACCTGATGCGATTTTTGATTTTGTGGTTCCGGAAAGTGCCAAAAGATTAAGTATAGTACCTAAAACAAAGCCAAATTAAAAGCAATGAGAAAATCACAGACTTATATTCATATTTTATTCACCTGGCTTCTCCTTATTGTATTGACATTCAATCCCGAATCGGTTTTATCTCAAAGGATGAATCATGGTGGAGGTGGGGCCAGAGGGGGAGGCATGTCAGCACCTTCCAGAGGAGGTTCAATGTCGGGTCCTTCCAGGGGAGGATCTATGTCATCTCCATCCCGAAGCAGTACTCCACAGCGTAGTGGGGCAGCATCTCCTTCTAGGGGCGGAGCTTCATCACCGGCCAGCAGACCAAGTGCAAGCCCGGCAAGGCCACAAAATTCCCCTTCCAGAGGTTCCATTAACGGTGGTGCCCAGCGTTCACCTGATAGAAGGACAAGCACTTCCAATCAAAACCGCTCCATCAATGATAGTAGACAAAGTCGGGATATAAATAATTCCAATGCTGGTAGAACCGGATCTGCCTCAGCAGATAGAGGGAGTTCCACCAGAAGGGGTGATGGCAATACCGGAAGTGCTTCCAATCAAAGACCTTCCTCTAGACCTGACGGCGGAAGAAATCCTGGTGTTGGAAATGGAAACCGACCCGGAGGTGGTACTGGTGGAAATAGACCCGGCGGAAATAGACCCGGTGGGAATAATATCAACATCGGCAACAATAACAATATCAATATCAATGCGGGTAGAAATACCATGGTAAGGGTGAATGTGATGTCTCCCATGATGATGCGACCACCGATGATGTGGGGTGGATTTATGGTATGGTCTGCCCATCCATTCTTTTGGTTTACTTTCAGACCCTTCTTTTGGGGACCTATGTGGCATCCTTGGGGATTCCCCATGGCTACATTGCCACCCACTGCCCAAGTGGTCAACGTGACCAATGTAACCAATGAAACGAACGTCACCAATGTCACCAATGTGACCAATGTGGTCAACGAATTCTTTTACGACAGCGGCGTATTCTATCAAAAGGATGATGAAGGTTATGTCGTGGTCCCCGGTCCTGTAGGGGTAGAGGTAAGCTCTATTCCTGATAATTATGAAAAAGTGACCTTGGATGATGGAACTATCAATTATTTCTGGGGTGGTACCTACTACGAAAAATCCGGGAAGGGCTATATTGTAGTCCCTCCAACTGCCGGTGCCTTGGTTCAAAATCTTCCTGAAGGTGGAGAAGAGGTGAAAATGGGTGACGTCATTCTATTGAGATATGGAGAAACTTATTATCAACCGGTACAGGTCAATGGAAGAAATATGTATGAAGTGGTATATATTGAAGATGAAGAAGTGGAAGATTGATTCTTCCTTCACAAGAAAAAAGAGCAGCTTTTAATACAAAGCGGCTCTTTTTTTTTAAAGGTGTTTGTTTCAAAATTCACATACTTGATTTTGATTAAAAACTTGAACCAATAATGGTGTTGGTCCATCATTATTTTTTTTGGGACGGAGGACGGATGACAGAAGCTAGCGGAAAAGGCAATCAGCAAAAATTTTAAGCCCTTAAATTAATTTTCTGACATGAAAGCGGTTATATATATTATCTATAACTAGCTTACTTATTTCAGTTTTTTGAATTTTTAAAAATTCAGGATTTCAAAATAAAAATAGGCTATCTTAGTACCCCTATAACCAAGTATTGATTTATTTTATGGAAATCACCTTAGTAAATCTTTTCTATCTTTTTTCCATGTTTATTGGGTCTTTGGTGGGTTTGGTTCTGATTTTTTTTGGCTTCAAAACAAATCGTCACAACATCCTGCTAGGCGTCAATTTATTATTACTTACCTATATATCCTTAATTGTTTGGCTTATAACCACAGGCTACTTTTTGAATTTTCCTTTTTTGTACAGAACAGCGAATCTGGCGGGTTTTCTGTTTATGCCATTGATGTATATGTATATCCGTACCGTATTGACAGGTAAAGGGATAACCTGGAAAGACCTTGTCCATTTTGTACCTGTAATCGTTATTTTGGTTGATTTTTGGCCGGTGTTGATGCTTTCCAACCAGGACAAATATTTGTTAATGCAATCAGAAATTTCTAATCCGGTCCTTTTTACCACTTATACCCAAAGCCGTTTTTTTCCGCCAAATTTCTATACACCTTTCAGGTCTCTGGTTTTGGCATTTTATTGGATTATTTCTGCCATCATAGTATGGAAGAATACCAAAAGACACGATAAACAAGGTTTTGGAAAAGAATGGTTTGTATGGATTAAGATTTTTTTGGGATTGGAATTGTTGGTGTTCTTTCCCTTCCTTCTGTTCTTTTGGGCCATAGACCCAATGGCAAATTTTCTATTGGTTCACCTTACTATTGTTATACTTACCTTGGTAACAGGTTTTACTTTGCTTTTTTTTCCAAAGATCCTTTACGGTATGGATCAGGATCAATTTGAAAAGCAAAGAAAAGAGAGTAAATCAGAGAAGGTAGAAAACCTTTCTGACCAAAGGTCAAAAGAAATTGAATCCAAACTCGAGGAGATTTTGGATCGGGATAAAAAATTTCTCCAACACGGTTATTCCATTCATGCTTTGGCTGCAGATACAGATATTCCGGTGTATTTATTGACACAGTATATCAATCATCATCTCAACACGAATTTTTCTGATTTGATCAACAGTATGCGGATTGAGGAAGCCTGTAAATTGATCGCCTCTGCAAAGTATGAACATCTTTCCTTATTGGGTCTTGCTGAATTGTCCGGCTTCAATAACCGAAATTCTTTTACCCTTGCCTTTCAAAAGTTCAGAAATGTTTCCCCTTCGGTTTATATCAAATCTATCAAGAAAAAGGCTTAGAATTATCTCGCCAATATTGCATAAAAATTGGCGTTTTTAAGAAGATTATCCACAGGTATTTTTTATTAGCTAGGTTACCTTTCCAACAAGAAAATATAACCAAAAACTATGAAAGCAATTGATAAACAATTTCTTAGTAAAACTTTATTGAACTTAATTTTAATACCCTTTTTAGTAGGCCAAATCGGATGTTCAAATAAGGGCACCGAATCTTCAGGAGATGATTTAAGTGTCGGTGACCACTTTGACCCAAAGGGGAAAGGTCCTTCCAAGCACACCTTAGCAATTTGGGAAAATTGGAAGAAATCTTTACCCTTTGACGACAAACTGGATTTTGAAGAAGCCCAGAAAGGCTTTATTGCCGCACCCAACTTCAAACAAATCAAAAATGATGAAGGCAGGGTGATTTGGGATTACGAGCGCTACGAATTTCTTTTGAACAGCCAGGATTTTACGTCTATTCATCCCTCACTTGAGCGAATAGCCAAGCTGAATATGGGCTATGGATTATACAAAGTGACCGATGGAATCTATCAGGTTAGGGGTTTTGATCTGTCCACCATGACCCTGATCGAAGGAAAAACCGGCTGGATACTGTATGATGTCTTGACTACCCGCGAAACAGCTGCTGCTGCACTAAAATTCGCGAATGAACAGTTGGGTGAAAGGCCGGTCAGGGCAGTGATTTATTCACATACGCATGCAGACCACTTTGGTGGTGTAAGGGGAGTGGTCAATGAAGAAGATGTGATTTCCGGAAAAGTAAAAATCATCGCTCCAGACAGATTTATGGAGTTTTGCGTTTCCGAAAATGTGATTGCAGGCAATGCCATGAGCAGAAGGCTGTTCTACCAATATGGATCCATGCTTCCGGTGAGCCCATACGGGCACGTTGACCAAGCTTTGGCTAAAAATGTTTCCTCAGGGACCTTGGGCTTGATTGCTCCCAATATGTCTATTGTGAAGCCTACCGAAGAACATACGATAGATGGGGTAAGAATGATATTTCATAATACCCCTAATACCGAGGCACCCGTGGAAATGAACACATATTTCCCTGACATGAAAGCACTTTGGATGGCCGAAAACGTCGTAGCCTCGATTCACAATATTTATACCTTAAGAGGTGCTTTGATCCGTGATCCTTTGGTTTGGTCAAAGAAAATCAGTGAAGCTTTATACTTATTCGGTCAAGAGGCCGAAGTAATGTTTGCTTCCCACCATTGGCCTCGTTGGGGAAATGAACGCATCCAACAGGTACTCAGAGCACATAGAGACACTTATGCAAATATTCACAATGGCGTCATGAACCTTGCCAACAAAGGTGTAACTGTGAATGAAATCCAAAATGTGTATGAAGTTCCGGAGAGCTTACAAAAGCAATGGGCCGTACGATCGTACCATGGATCTGTAGAGCACAATTCGCGGGGAATAATAAATAGGTATTTAGGTTATTGGGATGCAAATCCTATCACGCTTATGCCTCTTCCTGAGAGAGAAACCGCCCCACTCTTTGTGGAAATGATGGGTGGTGCCGGTCCAATTATCGAAAAAGGACGCGAACTTTTTGAGGAAGGAAAATATATGCTTGCTGGTGAAATTTTGAATAAACTTGTTTTTGCAGAGCCTGGTAATCAGGAAGCCAAAGACCTTTTGGCGGATTGTTTTGAACAAATAGGCTATCAAAAGGAAAGTACAAGTGTTAGAAATAGTTTTTTACAAGGCGCATTTGAACTTAGAAATGGCATACCGGATGGAGAAGCTCCAAAATCTGTAACACCCGATATCATCCGTGCCATGGGTACAGGGATTTGGTTAGATTTCTTGGGAGTAAAACTTAATAGCAAAAAAGCAGAAGGTATTAATTTTACAATGAACCTGATCACTCCTGACAACAAAGAAAAATTCCTGATAGAACTTAGCAATTCAACATTGAGCAATGTAGAGGGGTTCACTGCAAAAGATGCCGATCTTACCCTGACACTCAATCGTTCGGACCTCAACATGGCCATGATGGGTGTGAAATCCCTGGAAGAATTGATAACAGAAGGCAAAGCCAAGTTTGAAGGAGACATATCCATTTTAAAACAACTGGTTGGGCTAATGGATGAATTTGACTTAAGATTTGAAGTGCTACCAGGAACCAAAAAAGGTGAATATAAAGCAGGATCAGGCAATACAGGATTGGATGCACCGGCTTATATCGAGGACTAGTAATTGTTTTTTTTCAAATTGGTAATAAGTAAAATCAAAATTCAAACCAATCACTAAAGAGAATTTGAATGGATTCACTTTGGTGATTGGTTTTTTAAGGTTTCATTAATTCCTTGCCAAGATTTGCTAAATTCTGGCAAGTAGAGAGAATACTTGGAATCCACTTTCATTACATTCGAAAAGTTAAATTTGTTTATCTAAAAAATTATGAAAAAGACATTTACTGTTATTTGGATTTTGGCTTTCTTATTTTTTACCCCCGTGAGCTTATTGGCCCAAAGTGAGATGGATTCTGGGGAAGAAAGCGGCAAGAAAGAGAAAAAAGAAAAGAAGGTAGACATCAATATTCTTCCTGTAGTAGCCACAAACCCTACCGTGGGGGTTTTGTTTGGTGTATTGCCAGGAGTCAATTGGAATATGGGAACACCGGAAGATACCAGAAATTCTACCGCCTTGATAGGTGTATATTATACTACCTTAAATCAACTTTTTACTTCCGTTCGAGCAAATGCCTTTACCAAAGAGGATAAATTCAATCTGTTGACTGACATCCGTTTTAACCTCAATGCGCAGCCAACTTATGGCCTGGGGTCAGTATTGGACAAGAGCACTTTGGTAGGTGGAAACGATACTCCTTCAGACAATCCCTATCCGCCATTTCAGGAGCAGGAGATGATGTATTTTAATAATTTCAGGTTGTATCAAACCGTACAAATGAGGCACAAGAAAACCAATCTTTTCTATGGGATAGGCTATCACTTGGATATCTTTTGGGCAATAGATGATAGACAACTTGACCTTGATGCTGATCCCCAAAGAATTACCCATCATTACAGATACCAAGACTTAAAAGGAATCGATACTGAAAAATACTCTCAGTCAGGACTTTCTGCAAACGCCACCTTTGATAGCCGGGACAATGTAGTAAACCCCTATGTAGGGCAATTGGCCGCCATTTCATTAAGGGCATTTCCGGAGTTCCTGGGAAGTACCACCAACGCTTCCCAATTGTGGATGGAATACCGGACTTATGTCAACCTGGATAAGAACCGTGCTCGTAATGTATTGGCTTTTTGGACTTATGGTTGGTTTGTAACAAGCGGTACTTCACCTTACCTTGCCTTACCGGCCATTGGTTGGGATATGTTTGCCAGGTCAGGTAGGCCCTATACACAGGGTAGAATCAGGGGTGAAGACCTTGTCTATGCGGAAACCGAATGGCGTTTTCCTTTACAAAGGAATAAAGATAAATGGGGCGGAGTACTGTTTCTGAATACCACTACCGCAAGCAGCAGAACTGAAAACATCAATGCTTTCAGTAATTTTGTCTTTGGCTATGGCGGAGGTTTGAGATTTATGATCAATGAGAAGAAAAGAGTTAATCTCGGACTTGATTATGGCTTTGGTGCTAACGGCGCCCAGGGTTTATTTCTTAACCTGAATGAATATTTTTAACAAATCACAGAGTTTTAGAAATTGAGTTAATAATTAGATTGATTACGGGCAAAAAGGTGAAAAACAGACCAAGGTCTAGGTACATTGAATTTTGTTGGATTTCTTTGTCAAAGCAGATCAACAATCATGCAGCAGCTATGAAATTCCAAAACCTGAACAGTACCATTATAAAATCAAACTGGAGGCTGTTTTTCCTTTTTTTTGTTTTGTTGATGGTCAATTTGGAGATCCAGGCCCAATCCAACCGTCCTCAATATTGGTACACCTATAACCATACGGGCAGGTTTTCCGACAGATGGGGTTATGGTTTTGACCTCAATCACCGTAGCAATGGGGTAGTGCCCTTCAATTCCACTTTATCTGCCGCCAGGATGGGCATGACCTATCATACCAAAACCGGTTTCAGGTTTACCGCAGGCTATGCTTGGTTTGGTACCTATGTTTCTGAAAGGTACCGGATATGGTTGCATGAAAACAGGATTTACGAGCAGGCCCAGTATACCCATGGTAATTCCAAACATAATTTCGTGCATAGGATTCGCATAGAACATCGATGGCGGGAGCAATTTACGGACATCAATTCGGAAGCAACCAATGTTTTTCTTACCAACCGGTACCGTTACCTGTTTCAAATGGACGGTCCCATTAAGAGGGGTCCGGATAGAACCACCAAATTAAGGTGGCAGGCTGCCAATGAATTTTTTATCCACAACAAGGAGAACGTGGGTTACATGCTGTTTGACCAGAACAGGACTTTGGCAGGTGTGATGATCTCTCCAAAAGGAAATCTTAGCCTGGCAGTCCTTTACCAATTGATTTTGCTCCAGCAGCCTTTGCTTCGTGAGCTTCAGACCATCCATTCATTCAGGATTACGCTTTTTCATCAATTGGATTTACGTAAAGAAAAAAAGAATAATGTTTACGAAGTTCCGGTAGTGGATTGAGTCAAAATGGATACTTAGCTGGATTCCAAACATATAACAGCCCTATTTGAGACATTTTTCAAATGCTGATATTTTTTGTTTAGATTTTCCTGGATTCAGGTAATAATATCGGTAAAAACTCTCATCCCTATGGACATACTGCAGTACCTTCATAAGGTACTCGTGAACCCTTGTAGCATACTGAAGTAGCTTCATTTCATTCATAGAAAGTCAAAAAGACTTCACATGAAATCAAATTCAATTTAGCTGAAACAAAAAAGAAAACAACCGTATTAAAATCTATTTCAGCTGAAATCAAATTCAATACAGCTGAAACAAAAAAGAATTCAAGTGAAGTAAAATTCAATTCTCCTGAAATCAATTTTACTTCACTGGAAACAAAAAATACTTCAACTGAAATAAAAGAGACTTCAACTGAAGTCTTTTAGTGTACAGCAGTACCTTCTAAGGATACTTCAGTACCAAAATAAGGTACTGAAGTAGGAGGAGAGGGGACTGATAAAATCAATTTGTCTTACTGATTTCTCTTTTAGAAATTTTATTGAGTGAATATTAAAACAAAAAAAATGTCAGTGCGAACTCTGACATTGGCTTGGATAGAAAATCAATTTTAATAGGTGAGGTTAGATTAATTGATCAACTCACTGACTTTTTTTACGACTCTGTATTCCAGGTTTTCAAACTCTTTGAAATGTGCTTTTCCACAATCGATTTTCATTTTTTCCTTAACTCTTAGATTTGAATAGGCATCTTGTGGATTTCCTATATCTTTTGTCTCTGCTACGAAATAGATTTTTTGATCATCTTCGAATACCAAAGCCCAATCAGGATTATAATTTCCAATCGGGGTAGGGATTTTAAACCAAGTGGGTAATTTGAAATAGAATTTGATCTGATCACTTGTTTCACAATCTTTTGCAAATTGACTTTCTACACCGGAATCCAAGGGGATAAATTCATCATAAATGGTTTTTGAAGGATCGGAAACTTTGAAGGAAAAATCATTCAGATACACATCCAATTCCTGCGCTTCAAATAATGACATTTCATATTCAGCCCCTCCGATTTTCTGGTATTTGATTCCCTCAATCATTAAAGAATTCAAAGTTCTGTTTATAGCTTGGATGGAAAAGTCCAAAAACAATTGCGGGTTGATAAGAACATCTTCTATTCTACCTGAACTGATTAAAATATCCTGAATGGTTGATCGGGTCAATTCAGTTTTGCTTTGGATATAGCCCAAAACATCAGGAATTTTCCAAGTATTGCGGTTATATGTTTCTATCCCTTCACCAACATAAGATGTCGTTACTCCCTCACCTTTCATATTGATACCGACTTTTGTAGAACGGATCGAAGGCGGTTTTACTTCTGGTATATTTTTTACAGCTTTTGAGGCCAATACGATCAATTCATCTGTTTGGTAATCGACACGGTAACTGGTTTTCTTTTTTAGCTTTTCCCATATTTCCAAGAATCTAGGATCGGCTTCAAATCCCTTTCGGTATTTTATGGGAGTCCGATCTATTGACCTTTTGATTCTTCCTGTAAATGAAACACCACAATCTTCCTCAATTTCTTTTTGAAGGGCTTTGGCAAAATCATCATAGGATTCATTTGCGATCACTGTAAGCTGGTTGACATTTGGGTCATAGGTACGTTTCCCTGATTGGTCTACCGCCAATCTTAATCCCCTTCCTATTTCCTGACGCTTTTTAATATCGGATTTTGTTTCGTTCAGGGTACATATCTGAAAGACATTGGGATTGTCCCATCCTTCTCGCAAAGCGGAATGAGAAAAAATAAACCGTAAGGGATTCTCCAATCCCAACAATTTTTCTTTGTCTTTCATGATCAAATTGTAAGTATCATCATCGGCTTTGGTTTCACCTGATGTGTCTTTTACCTTGCCTTTGTTGTCCTGTGAAAAATAACCGTTGTGTGTCTCTTCCACAGAAAACCTGTCCAATTCCTTGAAAGCAGGTTTTGAAATGAATTCCTGATAAATCTCTTCAAACCATTTTGCAAACTTCCCTTTTTTGGGATTTCCCGAATCATCATAAGTCCGGTAATTGGCCACCTTGTCGATAAAGATCAAGGACAAAACCTTTATCCCTGATTTATTGAGGCGTTTTTCTTTCTTCAGATGTTCTTCGATGGTTTTCCTGATCTGAAATTTCATCACCTCATAAGTCAATCCACCTTGGGTGTCTCCTTTATAAAGCAAATTGCCATTGGAAATAGAAATGCATTGATTTGTAGCGTCAATTTCTTCTATGATATAACCATCTGCATAGATTTCCCGCTCATTGGAAAGCTTATACAAATCATCTCCAACATTTACTGTTAAGGTCTTTTTCTTTACCCCTCCTTTGTCATTGCTGTTTATGGTAATCTTTGCGGATACTTTGGATTTTGTAGCGGTGATGGATTCCACAAAAACAAAAGCATCATTGAATGCATTTTCTTCAATGATAGAATCAACCTCTATTTGTTTGACCAATCCCAAATCGTATGCCTTTACAGGATTTAAGCTATAAGTCAGGTTGTATTGGTTTTTGTGGGTGGCAGAATAACGGAGCGTGCACAGGGCATTCAGGTTTTCAATAGCTGCTTTACGTTTTTCAGTTTCCATGTTTTGAGGCTCGTCCACGATTACAATAGGATGGGTAGCTTGGATAAATTCAACAGGTCTTTGTCCGTTTAGCTTGTCATTGGGTTTGTTGATGATATTGATGTCTTTGGCAAAAGAATCAATATTGATGACCAGGACTTCAATGTTATGATTTGTTGTAAAGCCTCTTAGTGTGGAAGGCTTTGCGCCATCATAGACTTGGTAGTTTATAGGGACATTGTCATAGAGTGTTTGAAAATGTTCATGGGTGATTTCCAGGTTTTTCAACACTCCTTCACGGATAGCAACCGAGGGAACTACGATGACAAATTTCTTGAATCCATAAAGTTTGTTCAGTTCATAGATAGTCCGCAGGTAAACATAGGTCTTTCCTGTGCCTGTTTCCATTTCAATGGAGAAGTGCATGCCATCCAATTTTTTTGAAACAGAGATTTCATTGGCGGATTGTATGCCTTTCAGGTTTGCCAGGATTTGTTCTTCGGATAAAATCAAGTTGTTGCTGACACCATTAATGAAGTCCAAGGTACCTTCTTCTTTAAGATTGAATTCAATTAAAGAATCTTCCAAAGGTTGGCCCTCAAACAAATCTGTGATAGATTTTATGGCTTCCTGCTGATAGGAGAGATTAGATTCAAAGGTTAATTTCATTCCTTTATCTTAAAAATTAAAGTTTCAACCCAGTTTTTAAACCTGACACATCTTTCAAGTATTGCTTCTATGGTATTTATTTCTGCGATAATTCCCCCATAAAAAGGTTTATTATTATCAAATCCAGGTATCAACCTCTCTAATCTTTTGGATGGTGCAGTCAATTCGCCATCATTTAATAATTCCGGGTTTTCTTTTTCTGATACTGCCGAAATCAGTGTAGCGAGGTTGCCAGGTTTTAAATCCGGTAAAAATTCAAATCCTGATGTGGAAGAAAATAACAATCCTTCAAATTCGTGAAGTTGGATATAAGGAATAAACCGCCCAAGGTTTATCGCCGCTGACATCGATCTTTCCAAAAACGTTACTCTTTCTATTTTGTCTTGGATCGTCAGTGCGCGTTCAAATTGCGGGAAGTCATTTTTCAATCTAAAAAAATCAATGAAAGTTGTTACAATGATTTCATTTTCAGCTTGAATAAGTCTCTCAATATTAAATTTCAAACGCTCATATTTAACATCTCCCCCCTTATGTCCTTTGCTGGTTGACATTAATATCGGGCGAACATCAAAAATTTGATGAGAATTAAAATAGGGCCTTAAAATTCCATTTACAAACTCTTCTTCTGTTTGTCCTTCACAAATAATATAAATACCCCGCATCATATCCGGCCGCCAATTACATTTTTCTCCCACAATTCGCCTACAGAATACTCTTCCAACCAATTTTCCAAAGCTTGGGCAGATTGCCTTTTGAAAACGGTCTGATTATCCTCTCTATTTGCCACCAAAATATCATCAGCGGAAAATTCATTCACTAAGTTTACAGATTGTGTGGCAATGATTATTTGGGAATTTACGGAGGCTTTTTTGACCATCCCTGCTAATTTGGATATTGCAATCGGATGTAAACCCAATTCAGGTTCATCCAAAATAATGGTACTTGGTAAATCAGGTTGTAATAAAAGCGTGGTGAGGGCTATAAATCTCAGTGTTCCATCAGAAAGATGGAAAGCATTAAAGTATTCATCAGAGCCTTTTTCAAACCAATTCAAGAAGATAACCTCGGGGTTTTTGGCATCGGGTTCCAAATCAAATCTTTCAAAAAATGGAGCTACTGAACCGATTGTATATTCAATCATTTTGAAATGCTTTGGATGGGTGGATTTAATCCTATAAAGAAATGCCGCCAAATTACTTCCATCTGATTTTAAATAGCGGTAGTCCAGTGTTTTGCTAGGCTGTCTTAGAGAAGAACTGGAACTTGTGTCATGAAAGTGAAACACATTGAAACTACTGAAATGTGCTCTTAAAAACTCTGCTCTTGTCAATCCATTTTCAAAGATACCACTTTCGGTTTTCCCTTTTCCTCCCAGATCTTCAAAACTCCATGATTCATTATAACCTCTGGCAAAAGAGTTGAACCCTCCTTCATCTCTTTCAAAATAGAATCCCGAAGACTGAGATTTGGGCACCAACTTAAAATCATATCGGTTATTTGTATTTTTATCCAGGGGTTTAAAAATAATGCTTCCTTCAATGGATTTGGATTTTTTTCTACCAAAATAAAGTAAGCTGTTTTCATAGCCATTATCTGCGACAAAAAATTCCAAACGCTTTTTGGAAATGCTGTTCAGCATCTTAAAGAATGAAATAAAATTGCTTTTGCCCACCCCATTTGCACCTATCAAAATATTGATCGGTGCAATTTTGATATCACCCGAGTCTCTTATAGACTTAAAGTTTTGTATCCTTATCCTATCTATCGGCATAGCTTATATCGTTTTAAATTCCACTCCTGCATCACGCATCTGCAATACGGCATTTGTTTTCAGTTGGTCATTGCCTTTGAAAAGTCTATCCAAAGCAATCACTTTTATGGGTTTGAGGGAAATTACCTCATCCAAAATATCCTGATTTGCTTTTTCTAATATAAAAACTAATTCATTGTCATTGATAGTAAAATAGCCTTCTTTTTGTCTGATGGTGCTGTTCAGGTCTTTTCCGCTTTTTAAGAGCAGTTCGTACACCATATTTTCAATCGTAGCAGATTCTGAAACAGGGTCTACAAACAATTTGATCTGTTCGGCAAGGGCCTTGACATCATGCCCTTCTATCTGTTGCCATTGTTTGAAGTTGCTTTCTTCCAGTTTCATTACCTTGAAACCCAAGTCCTGGGATTTTAGATTTGAGATTTGAGACCGGAGATTTGAGATTTTGTTGAGGGTTTCTTCTGTTGGGAGTTCACCCTGAAGCTTTTGGATTTCAGATTGAAGCTTTATGATTTCGGTGTCGATTTCGGCTTTGATTTTATTGGCTGACCTGCGGATCCGTTCTTTTGTTATATCAGTAATGAGTGGGTATCCAGAATTGTAGGACTCTGATTTTGCATCACTTTGCTCAGGAAGTTGTACTAAAATATACTGCCTTGGAATTTCAATTTCTTTATTCAGTTTCATTACTGCGTGAGCAGTAGACCCTGATCCTCCAAAAAAATCAAGAATTATATCTTTCCCATCACTTGAAAAGGAAATTAATTCTTCAAGCATTTTTATTGTTTTTGGATTAGTAAACACTTTTTTCATTTCAGGAAAAAGAGCTTTTAATTCATTAGCTCCTGTTCTCCCATCAATTTGAAGGATTGAACTTAATTTTTGTAAATAATCTTTTGCGTAAACTTTTATTTCTACCAATTTATCTTCGTCATCGCCAAAAATGATTTTTCCATCATCAATCATTTTTTTCATCGTATCTTCTGGAAACCTATATCCCATTAAAGGTTGTTTACATGCCTTTTTTGTTACAGGATGAATTATATCGTAACGATACCCCTCTTTGCCCGGGTTATGTACACCTCTTTCTCCCGAATATATGCCATGAGTGTCTATAAACTTATAGTTTTCGAGTGGCCAAAGTTGATTTTTATTTTCCCTAAACCATTTCGAATATTGCTCTTGTAATTCTATGGGATCTTTGAACCGGGAAATTAAATTTTCGCCAACTTGAATTAACAAGTCTTTCACATCGGAAATTTTAGATTTCCATATTGGTTCAATGTTATTTTTATTTTTTGCGAAGCAAATAACATACTCATGTTCAATAGCAATATTTGTTGGATTGTTATCGGTTACATTTTTCCAGATAATATTTCCAACAAAATTCTCCTCCCCAAAAATTTCATTCATCAATAACCGAAGATTATGCACTTCATTGTCATCAATGGAAACAAAAATCACCCCATCCTGACGCATTAGGTTTTTGGCCAAGTAAAGCCGCGGCATCATCATATTGAGCCAATTGCTGTGGTATTGACCATTTTCTTTGCTGTTCTTTCGGAACATGCCATCTTTGGTCAGGAAGCCCTCTTCATCCTTGTCTCCTACACGTTTTTCATAATCGGCTTTACTTTCACTGAACTTGTCCGGATAGATAAAGGAATCATTTCCTGTGTTGTAAGGCGGATCTATATAGATCATTTTGACTTTACCGAAGTAGCTTTTTTGAAGTACTTTGAGCACTTCCAGATTTTCTCCTTCTATAAATATGTTTTCGGTTTCGTCAAAGTTGATGCTTTCATCTTTGGCAGGAATCAAAGTCTTGGAAGATGGAGTCTGTAAGACCTTAAAGGCATCGCTTTTCCCTGCCCAATTCAGTACATAGCGTTCGTTTGAAAAATTGATGTTTTCCCCCAAAGTGGCTTTCAGTTTTTCCCAATCAATTTTTCCCTCGCTGAACACCTCCGGCAATACCTCACGGAGGGCGTTGATTTTTTCTTGTTGGGGAGTCAAACTTGTTCCTTCCATATTTATAATATCTTCTAATTCTAACCTAAATATCAAATTTACTTTTTATTGTGGAAATGATTGGGTGATTTTTAAATGAAAATGTCAGTGGGGACAAGATATTGGAGAAACAGATTTATTCGCTTAGCATTTTTGCCGTTTGCTTTCCTATGATTTGAAGGGCAACGGAGTTCATTTGAAGTAAATAGAATAGGATTTTTGGAAAGAGTTTTAACAGGATATTTGAGGGAAGCCATACTTGATTTTTTTTTAGAAGGTTAAATTTCCTATTGGCCGGAGTCGCAATGGTATAAGACGATAGATTTTTCTATTCCGCAGATTACTTATACCAAGGTGGAGCTTGACGAGCGCACGGCCTGGTTTTATGATGCCGTTACCAGCAGCGAAGGCATGGTTAACCCTTATATCGGAAAAGGTCAGGTTTACCTGGCTGCCAAACGCGACAGCAAGGGCAATTTTTTTCGGGCGGATAAGACCTACCGGTTGAGAGTTCCTGCTGATGTGCCGACTGCCCAATTCTGGGCGGTGGATTTGTACAGTCAGGATACCAGGCGTCATTATGATAACGGAGACCCAAATCCAAAGGTAAGTTCGGTGGCCATCAACAGCAGGATGCAGGACATCAAACGCAATGCGGATGGATCCATTGACATCTACATTGGTGCCAAGGCACCGGAAGGTTATGAAAGCAACTACATGAAGGCGGTAGGCACTGATGGCTGGTTTGTAATCTTTAGGTTATATGCGCCATTGCAGGCTTACTTTGACAAGACCTTTGTATTGCCTGATTTTGAAGTGGTGGATTGAGTATATATCGCCCATCTTGCATTAGCAGGGTGGGCGATTGGTTTACTGTTTTTTTTAAATATAATTAAGCATTACCTTAACAGATCAAAGCTAAAATTGAAAATGCCTGTAAGAATCAAAACAAGTTTGCAATTATTTTTAGTAGCTGCTATTGTTATGCTAACCATAGCACATGGCAAAGCACAGGGTGTACTAGAGAATTCTCCAAGATTGATATTACAGATCACCATAGATCAACTCAGAGGGGATATGCCGGCATCAATAATTGATCGATTCGGACCAGGGGGATTCCGATATCTCTATGAAAATGGGGTCGTTTATGAAAATGCCCACCACCGTCATGCCAATACCGAAACTGTTGTAGGACATGCAACGCTGGCAACCGGAGCGGATCCTGCTGACCATGGTCTGATAGGGAATGTTTGGTTTGATAGGGAACTGGGGCGGTTGGTTTATAATATCGAAGATAGTCGATATGCTATACTTGGTGAAGCATCGACTTCGGGCATAAGCATTGAAAAAGATCCAACTATAAAGGTGGGTATGTCTGATGGTAGGTCTCCTGCAAACCTGTTGACTACCACTTTCAGTGACGAACTTACACTTAGCACCAATGGGAAGGCAAAGATCTTTGGCGTATCTGTAAAGGACAGAGGTGCTGTTACAATGGCTGGTCATGCAGGTAAAGCCTTTTGGTTTTCAAAGACCAGCGGTGGTTTTGTAAGCAGCACCTATTATTATGATGCTTATCCTTCATGGGTCGATGCCTGGAATAAGAAAGGTTTTGCACAGGCCTATGCCAATACCAATTGGGATTTGATGCATGATAAATCCACATATACCTTTGGTGATTATGATGATATGCCCTGGGAAATCAACCTTCCGGGTTTTGGTGTTGTTTTTCCCCATTCCTTCGGCCCTGCTGATAGCCAACTATTCACAACGCTTTTGACGCTTAGTCCGGCCGGTGATGAGCTCACCCATAAATTTGCCCAGGAACTGATTATCCAGGAAAGGCTGGGGCAAGATGAAATCACCGATTATCTATCTATCAGTTTTTCCTCCACTGACTATGTAGGACATGTCTTCGGACCCTCAAGTCTTGAACTCGAAGACAATCTACTTCGAGTAGACAAGATCTTGTCTGAACTTTTTGAGTTTGTAGATAAGCATATTGGTCTCGAAAATACCCTTATCGTCCTTTCCTCTGACCACGGTGCGGCCGAAGTCCCCGGGAGGTTAAATGGTTTTGGCATAGAGGCGCAATATTTTAATCCTGACAGTTTGGAAAAACAACAGGTCATTGCAAATATCAAATCCATATATGGGGAAGCCTCGGAAATAATTTCTGGTTATAATCATCCCTATATCTACCTGAATAAGGAAATTCTTAAAAAACACAAACTGGATATTGATGAAGTCTCCCGTACCATTGCCGGGGAACTCACAAAAATTAATGGTATAGCATATGCAGTACCAAGTATTGACTTGATCGAGGGAAAAATGCCAGATACCCGACTGTACCGGCAGATACTTCGGAATTTCAATCCCAAACGTTCCGGTGATATTTATCTGGTACTTGAGCCCCATTGGTTCGTCAACGATTTTGATGGGCTTACGGTAGCTAGTACCCATGGCTCTCCTTGGCGGTATGATACCTTTGTCCCCATTATTTTTGCCGGCAACGGGCTTAAGCCAAAAACTATTTTCAGAGAGGTAGAAACTGTGGATATTGCGCTGACTCTTTCCCTGTATTTTAGGATAAATGCACCTTCCGGGGCAACAGGAGCGCCGTTGATAGAAGTGCTCAACAAATAATTAATTCGTAGTATCCGGATTTCTTTAGAAAATCTCAAAGCCACTCTGCCATCAAATTTGTATGTTTGCAGGGTTGGTTTTAAACAAACAATGATGCGTTTTATTAAGATTTTGATTTTTTGTTTTGTATTTCATTCCGGTATTGCCCAGCAGGAAATTTCCTTTGTTAATGAAGTGTGGTGGGGAGTAATGACTTCCGCTCAGGTTTCAAATAGACTTGCTGTATGGAATGATGCCCATTTTGTCAACGAGTTGTTTTTTATTTATAGGACTGGTCTTACCTACCACCCTAAAAGAGACAATTTTGTCACTACCGTTGGTTATGGCTTTTTGAAATTAGGAACTCCGAATTCAGAAGGAAGCCTGATCAGACCGGAACACCGACCCTGGATGCAGACCATTTACAGGGTACCTTCCACTAAAAAGCTGAGTACCAGTTTCAGGTTCAGGTATGATGCCCGCTTTATTCAAAATCTTGAAGCGGGGAATCTGGCGGATGGTTTTTCTTTCAATCACAGGTGGCGTTTTAACAATGCCCTGAGGTATGCCTGGGGCAATGTCATCAGCAAAAATACCCGGTTTACAACGACGATGCTCAATGAAGCATTGTTCCGGACAGGTCCAGGTCCCAATGGAGTCAGGCATGAGCATAGGACACATTTTTTGGGACAGCTGGGTAAAGGGAATTTTGTTTACTCTCTGGGATATGTGATCAGGTATATCAATACCAGTCCCACCGTGGCCAGAATCAACCATGGTCCGGTAATATGGGTGACTATTAACCTGAATTTCATGAAGAATAAACTTCCCACATTTGTAGAATTTCCCAGTGATCATGTGGATTGAATTTTATTGATTAAGCCATCATGCCTCAATACTATCAATGGGTTTTTAAAGGTTTTTGGGACTTTTTAAAAATTATATTTTTTGTTTTTGCAAAGATTCCAATAACCTTGGCATAAGAGAGAAATTTTTGACCGGGTTGTTTTTTAAATGATTCTGATTATTCATACTTTTATCTTTTGTTTGACTTGAGTAGAATCAAGGATTTCATAAATTCAAATACCATTTTATTAAAGCTAATCTTATAGAAATTTAACTTAGAAACCAATGAAAAAATTATTACTTGTCTTGACTTTATCTTTTTTGTCTTTACCCCAATTGATGGCGCAAGGCGTTGAAATTACCCCATTTACCGGCTATACTTTTCAGGCAGGTTTTAATATCTCAGGTGGAAGGGCTTTCTTACGGGATGGCCAAACTTGGGGAGGTATGATGGGTTTCTCCCTGAATGAAGCTACAGAAGTTGAATTGGGATACAGTTATATGGGAACCAGTGCCGTTGCAAGATCTAACAGCTTACAGGAAAATATAGATATACCGGCGCAAGTCCATTATGCGACAATCGGTGCAAACAGACTTTTTCCAACCTCAGATAAAATGACATTTTTCGCGGGTGGAAAATTGGGAACAGGTACTGTGGCATTTCCAGATGGTGAATACAGAAATATCACAAAATTTGCTGTGGGCTTTCAGGGAGGTATGAAATATTATGCTTCGGATAGGGTAGGTATACGGCTTCAGGCAAACCTGATGATGCCGATTGTTGGAGTAGGAACCAGTCTTTGGTGGAGCCCGGGAAGTGGTACTGCTGTGGGTTTATCTGGATGGTCTCCAATTGCCCAATTTGGATTTACCGGTGGTTTGGTATTCAGATTGCAACAATAGAATATTTTAACTTGCTGCTCTGGAAAACCTTATTTCTCGTAAAGACTTAAAAATCACGATTAAAATTTACAAGTATATTCAAAAGAAATCCACCTTCTAGAAGGTGGATTTTTTTTTACATCAAATCATTTGACACATCTGAATCCCACGTTGGAGGTTCCACTATCATAAGCATGTCCTTGCCTGGCAGATGGACGGTAATTGATACAATAATCATCAGCACATAAGAAGGATCCCCCTTTAATGACTTTTTCCAATGCAAAAGGATTGGTAGGATTGTAGCATTTGTTCATGGCACTGTCAAGAGGCGGTGCATTTCCGGAAATCCTTTGAAACTGAATAGCATCGAACCAATCTGCAGTCAGTTCCCATACATTTCCTATCATATCGTAAAGTCCAAAATCATTTGGGGCAAAGCTTTTGACCGGGGAGGTTCCTTGGAACCCATCTTCCACGATATTTTGATGCGGAAATACCCCTTGAAATGTATTTGCCATAAAAATTCCATTGGGTCTTAATTCCGTCCCCCAAGCGTAGCGTTGATGTTCTCTTCCGGCTTTTGCCGCATATTCCCATTCCACTTCTGTAGGTAATCTTTTTCCTGCCCATTTGGCATATGCTTCAGCATCTTCAAAAGCTATATGTACCACAGGGTGATTTTCGCGTCCTTTTATACTGCTCCCGGGACCTTCCGGGTGTTTCCAATTGGCACCATCAACCCATTTCCACCATTGACTGATATCGTTTTCTCTGGTCGAAACGGGATGGGCAGGAGGGCTGAAAACCAAAGAACCTGGTTGTAAATCCTCTTCCGGAAGTTTTGGGGTATCGGGAGGCAGTTGTAGTTTCAGTTCCTCCCAATCTATTGGTCGCTCTGCCAAAGTAATATAGCCGGTTTCTTCTACAAATTGTGAAAATTGGGCATTTGTCACTTCTGCTTTATCCATCCAAAAACCTTTAACCTCTCTTTTCACCGCAGGTCTCTCCACAGGATAGGCATCATTCTCGTTTGTTCCCATATAGAATGACCCACCTTCGATCCATATCATGCCTTCTTGGGAAATAGACTTTTCAGAATCTGTTTTTTCATCAGAGCCCGTTTCACTGCCTTTTTTGGAATCACAATTGGATAGGACAAGTACACTTAGCAGTGAAAGTAAAGTGAATAAGTTATTGTTTTTCATGTGTTATTTAATAAAACAAGATTGTTGTAATAAAGGTACTCGAGTATTTGAAAAATACCAATTTTGATTTTTTCAAAAAAAAAGCCTGCCTCCGGTTTTGGGAAGTAGGCTTATTTATAGGTTTTAAAGTATGTCAATTATCTAACTCACCTATAAAAGGTAAACTTTCTGTAATTGCTAGTAAAACAGTACTTTGAATATAATTCTCAAATTGGACAAATTTGGCGGCATTGATTGCACCGATAGCACCTTTGACTTTCTTATAATGCTTGCTTGCTACGCCCGACAAACTTGCGGTGTTTTTCATAGCTTTGAGAGCAATTCTATCAGCATCAGCCTCAGTGAGGTTTGGTAATTTTTCAAGGTATTCGTTGATGATCAATATCCTTTCTTTCATCAATCCCCTTCTTTCAGTTTCATAGGCTTCATAGACAGGCCAAAATCCCGAATCGGCAGGAAGCTCCATATACTGTTCCAACAATGCTCTCTTCTCCATTCCAAATGCGGATTGAATCAGTTTAATTTCGTCGTTGATTTGCTGGGCATTACTGATCAATGGCAGAGCAAAGAAAATCATTAAGGCAAATAATTTTGTTTTCATAGGTTGCATTTTTTGAAAGTTAATTGATGGATTGTTTTGATTTAAATATTTGATTTTGATTAAAGATTGTAGGATTTTAAATCCTTATAGTTGTGAAAATTTTGTTGTTTATTTAAGATTCTCGTAATAGACTTTTTCCTCTTTGGAGCGATAACTGAGAATTGAATCCAATTAAGTAATATTGGTTAAAAGAATTGATTTTATAGGGATTTAAACACCAAATGTAGGTATTCAAATTGAATTTATCATATATCGAAGGTCTAAGGTGTGTATAATTTTTTGGCTTTTACTTGATGAGCGTGAAGGAATTCCCAAAGCAAAAAGAGCACCTGAAGTTTGAAATTATCCGTTCGGGGATATTCTTTCAATAGGTTATCAATTAACTTAACCAGGAAGTACTTTAAGTCAAAATCTATACGCAACATTAATGAGAAACCTATAACCAAAACTGGTAGTATTGGTAGTTCCAATTCTTTCAATACCTTCTCCGGAAACTACATTATTGAATCCCGGTATCCTTTCGGATAGTATTTCATTAATTTTTTCAAGCAGCAGTAATTCATCTTCTTCGCTCAAGTCTGTATCCAAACCAATACCTGTTTTATAAAATGCCAACCCCGGTCCAAACATGGTAAAATCTAAAAGGAAACGCTTGCCAAGTTTAAATTGATAGCCCAATTCACCCCCAATGGAATTGATCCGAAAAAACAGGTCGGTTGAAACATTTCCATCAAAGTTCTCTGTATTTAATGCCCATTCATTACCTCTATTATAGGAATTGAAAGAATAATAGGGTCCTATATAAACCCCTCTAGGGGCATCAAATTTATTTTCGGATTTAAGATAAAATCTATAATCACCGGAAAAATGAAAACCGGAATTTTTTCCATCACCAATTAACTTCACTCCAGAATCACCTGTTAAGTCAGAACCAACATTGAGAAAAGGCAAGTTATTTAATCCTAGAGCTACAGTAAAACTCCTGTTTTTTCCCAAAACCCGCTCATACCCTAAAATAATATTTTCAATTCCAAGAATAGAAGGTGTAGATATATTATACCGGATTGAATTTTTGAATTCCTTTGGTTCCTCAGATTCATTTTGAGCAAATGATGAAACGCTTATCAGCAGGAATAGGCCAAGTGTCAGGAAGGTTTTCATCATATGGTTGTTTAATTACAATTAATCAAATAATGCTCATGGTTTATATAAGGGTCCATTTGATTTTTCAATATCACCGTTTTATCCAAATTTAATATTGCCTTAAATTAGCTGATGTCGACCTCGACAAACAGTGTTTTTCATAAAATATGAAAAACCATAATAAGGGACGGGGTAACAAATTTTGTCACCATCATTCGATCATGTTCCTGTGAAAAATCAATTACTGAAATTTAACATAACAAACCCGATATTGATACCCAACATAGACTGAGAATTCATGGCACTGTTCTCAAAGGATTGGTAATATTTACCTGATAACTTAACAGCGACATAATCGCTGAGTTCATACATCATTCCCAATTCAGGTTTAACGGTGAATTGGTTACTTTGAATCTTTTCCACAAAAACACCCATATCGATTCTCTGTGTATTGATACCAAGTCCCGCACCAAAAGTGACATAGGGACGGATGGGGCCGGTTTTATTGAAAATAAATATGTATTGAAGGAGAAGTGGAGTGATTGAAATACTTCTAAACTGATTTCCATGAACAGCTACTGAACCGGAATTGATGGTCTGGTTTGCCACTTCTTCAAAGAATCTTGAATTTCCAATTTCAGCACCAAATCCCTTTTGGTTATCACTCATTCTGAAAAATTCAATATTATAACCTCTTCCACTGAAATTTCCGGTAAAATCTGCTGTGCTTCCCATTGGTAAGGATGGGGCATAATTTAGTTTGATCAGAATACCCTGGGAATAAACAGATAATGATAGCAAAGTGAATGCAGCAAGAAAAAAAGATCTGTAATATATTTTCATGAAATTATTTCTTTAGAAAAGGAGATTGAGTAAAAGCCTGGTTGATTCCAGAAACAGCCCTGCTGGCATTGTTGGATTGTGAACCTGTGAGGGCCCCATTTAATGCGGCTATCCAATTTACAGTAAGTGGCTGATTTGGGACTGCGTTTTTCATATCCAACATTTGAAGCAAAATAGTCCCTGTATTGACCGATGTGATTCTGGCCGGATTAAAATTAGGATATTGGACGCTTAAGCCATAGCCCAGATTAGGAACCCACCAGTCCCAAAACCACCAATCATAATTAAAAGAAAGTGTACCGCTTTCAGATAGGGTTGGTAAAATAATATAATCAGGATCATTGAATTGACTGACCTGTCTAAATCCACGGGATGTCATATTGAAGCTGATGGCATCCAGGATATTTTGGGAAACCACAAAATCCACTGTGGGTGGCATCTGACCGGGAACAGGGGGTACATCTCTCAGTATGACTATATTTTGTGGAAGCGCAAATGTTTCACCCTGTCCAAAATCATATTCCGGATTGTGGTTGGAATATATAAAATCAAGCTTTGTGACATCGTCAGGTCCGCTTGGTATGCAAGAACCGACTATCAATACAATAAAAAGTAACCAAATTATAGGTATATTTATTCTCATATTTAATTATTTACTAAGTTTATATTTGGTTTTTAAACCACCGTAAATGTATTAATTGTTTCGATATTTAAATAGAAGCAGACGTTTTCTTTGCTCTTTTATGTATCAAAAATATTAATTAAGTCTCATGATATTCTTTATGATCCTTGATTTCATATAAGTTATACTTTTTAGTAGACTTGGCCGATTGATTTTATGAAATTGAAAGTATTTAGTTTGATGAAAAACTCCCTTTTATTACTTTTTTTTATAATAACTTTTTCCTCATTTGCACAAAGGCAAAAAAGTGTGAACAGCGAGGTTTGGTTTGGTTTTATGACTTCGGGACAGATAGCCCCCAAATGGTCTTTGTGGTTGGATACCCACCATGTTCCTGATCTTTTTCTGATTTTAAGAGGTGGATTGACATACCATACAGCAGATCAAAAGTTTGCTTTGACTGCAGGCTATGCAAGATTGGGACTTGCCACTCCTTTTTCTGAGGGGAGTCTTATAAGACCGGAAAACAGACCTTGGGGGCAAATCGTATTTAGGGTCCCAAGCAAAAACAATTTTTCGGCAAGCTTTAGGTACCGTCATGATATGAGGTACAGGGCCAATTTGACTCAAACGGAAGTAATTGATGGTTTTTCTTTGAACCACCGCTTGCGGTTCAATGTCAGCTTACGATACAATTGGAAAAATGCTTTGAGTCCACATTTTAATTTTTCAACAACTTTATTCAATGAATCTTTATTTACACAAGGTCCGGCACCATCTTCCAATCCTTTTGAACACAGGACATTTTTACTTTTCAGTTTTCAAAAAAAGACGGTAACCTTTTCACCGGGCTACCATATCAGATTCAGTTTGCCAACATCAAATACGCTGGTGATTAACCACGGACTTTTCCTTTGGATCAATGTCAATTACAAATTTAAAGACTTTAGAAGGCATACCTTAAAGGAATTTCCTGGGGATCATATCTGATTTTGAAATGCTGATATTCCGGATTTGGGTTTCCAATTAAGGCTATTTGGAAATTCCCTGGATATTTATGGTAAAAAAATCAGAGCTTGAATTTAAGTTTAAGATAAACAATCAGTAACCTTGATAAGGGAGGGGGAGATTCTTAAACAAAAGCAAAAAAAAACGGATACCGAGTAATTCAGTATCCGTTCAGATTTTATTATTTAAATTAATTCTGTCTTCTTACAACACCTTCTTCCATCATTCTTTCGATCACTACTTTGGCAAATTCAGAAGAGAATTTTTCCAATGATTTAGGATTCAAAGTTTTGGATTGTGCGGACCAAACCAATAACTCGGATTTGACATCGTAAAGATTGATTTCAATAAAATATCTTCTGTCATTGACGATATGTCCAGGAGTCATCATCATCCCATGGTTCATTCCCCAGAATCCGCCGAAGTTTGCACCCATTCCCCATCCAGGTCCCATCATAGGTCCGCCCATCATCATGGGGCCACCCATCATCATTGCACCTGGGATATACCTTTGTTCGTCCTGGACATCCACAAGTGTCATAGTCATAATCGCATCCTGTCCGTTTTGATATACCACATTCATCATGGCGTTTTTATCCAAATCCGTACTCATCCAAAAATTTGGGCGAATATTGGCGTTACTTGTGGTGGAAGCCACTCCAATGGAACTTAGCGTCTTCCTTACATCATCTTCTATTGCCTGCCTTTTTCCTACATCACCGATTATGGCTGCGACGAATAAATTGGAATATCCTATGGTGTTTTTGTCAGGACTGATCCATGAACGGGTGACTTTAGTTGCTGGTGAACAAGCGGCGACCAAAATCAAAACCGCAAATACTAAGATTTTTTTCATAATTTAAATTGTGTTGTTTCAAGGGTATAAATTTTCCTAAATATTACTGTTTGTTTAATCTATATTTTTCAGCAAGATCACCGGTAATTCTGTTTCCATCCATATCAAGATGAAAGAGGACATTTTCTCCCACAAAATATTGATTTGGAGCATCCTCACCTGTAAGTATAATGGAATTACCAGCCTCATTCCATGAGTATGTTCCTGAAGTCTCAATAGGCTTGCCATCGCCTTTCCCCAAATAGGTGGTTTTTTTTGTGTAAGAAAAATCCGAATTAAGTTCGATGATCAATTCAATTCCTTCGCAATCGGCACAGGGTAAAATTCCACTATAAATCCCCCAATAATCCAATGAGTTTTGAGAAGTATGAGCATCGGTAAACCCTTCTTCCAATATAGTTTCTTCATCCATGTCTTCAAACATTTCGTCATCCACTATGATGTCGTCTTTGTTACTGTTTTTTTGACATCCTGTCGAGAAGAAAAACATGCCATAAACCAATGCCAATGCAATAATCTGTTTTATTTTCATAGCTAAAATCATTCAAATTATGAATCAAAATAATACTTGTCTAGCTAACTGCAAAGATTAATATATTTTAGTCAATTCTGATTAGTTTTTTTCTTTATTTTCCTGTTAAAAACCAATAATTTGACCATTTTCGACGAAAACGATCAGCTATTAATTATTTACATGATTTTTAATGCATGATGTTTTGATTAACTTTCGGGGATTTTTGGAACCGAACATGTAGGTTTTTTAATCATTCAAATTTTAAAGCTCATACCTATTTCGATGAAAAATAAAATACAAAAAGAAAACAAAATTGAAGAAGCTGCTGCTGAACAAGTCAAAAATAATATCCTGGTGGAAGATGCAAGAACAGGACTTTCTGTTGATGCATTGAAAAGAGCCATTTCCAATAACCTTTTTTATGTTCAGGGGAAATACCCGGAAATCGCTACAAGAAATGATTACTTTATGGCCATTTCTTACGCAGTACGGGATAGAATGCTTCAAAGATGGACTTCATCAGTAAGACAATATATCAGCGGTAAAAACAAAATAGTTTCTTACCTATCTGCGGAATATTTACTTGGACCGCATTTGGCCAACAATCTGATCAACCTGGATATTTATTCACAAATGGAACAGGCTGTAAAAGAGCTTGGATTCAGTTTGGATTGGTTGATAGACAAAGAAGTTGAACCTGGATTGGGCAATGGAGGTTTGGGTCGGTTGGCCGCTTGCTACATGGATTCTTTGGCAAGTCTTGAGGTTCCGGCTATTGGCTATGGCATACGTTATCAATTCGGGATTTTTGAGCAGGCAATTTCAGATGGCTGGCAGGTAGAAGATACGGACAATTGGCTGCGAAGAGGCAATCCTTGGGAGATCGCAAGAAGAGAAATCAGCTATGATGTAAAGCTAGGGGGACATGTGCAGCGTTATATTGACGAAAAGGGAAAATTGATCAATAATTGGATTCCCGGTTGGGTAGTAAAAGGCGTGGCATATGATACTCCGATTCTCGGTTACAAGGTCAATACTGCCAATACCCTACGTTTGTGGAAATCTGAAGCCCCACGAACTTTTGATTTTCAGTCATTCAATGCGGGTGAATACAGTAATGCTGTCAACCAGAAAATTATCTGTGAAAACATCAGCAAGGTTCTTTATCCCAATGATGAACAGATTGAAGGAAAAAAATTGAGGCTTCAACAACAGTATTTCTTTGTATCCTGTTCTTTACAGGATATGATAAATATTCACCTGAGAAGTGGAGATAAAATCGAAAATTTCTATGAGAAATTTGTAGTCCAATTGAACGACACCCATCCTTCCATAGGAATTGCAGAGATGATGCGGTTGCTATTGGATGTGCACAGGATGGAGTGGGATGATGCATGGAAGGTTACCACCAAGACCTTTGCCTATACCAACCACACCTTATTGCCTGAAGCTTTGGAAACATGGGATTTAGAGCTTTTCGCATCTGTTTTGCCGAGACACCTTGATATAATTTATGAAATCAACAAGAGGTTTTTGGTGGATGTTACGCTTAAATTTTTTGGAAATCATCAAAAAATTGACAGCCTTTCTCTGATTGGGGAAGGCCGAAGGAAATATATCAAAATGGCAAATCTGGCAAGTGTTGGCAGTTTTGCTATCAATGGAGTGGCCAGCTTGCATACAGAATTGTTGAAAAAGACGGTTCTGAAAGATTGGTATGAATTTTCTCCGGAAAAATTCAGTAACAAAACCAACGGAGTCACTCCAAGAAGATGGATGGTGTTGAGTAATCCCCAACTCACCAAACTGATCACTTCCAAAATCGGTGATACCTGGATCAAACATTTGGAAGAATTGAAAGGATTGGAAAAATATGCCGAAGACCCGGAATTCCAACAAGCATGGATGGAGGTCAAGCTGGAACAGAAGAAAAAGCTTACCAGAAAAATACACGGCACATTGGGCATGATCGTCAATCCTGAATCTCTTTTTGATATTCAGGTCAAGCGGATCCATGAATACAAGAGACAGCATCTGAACGTTTTGCATATCATCACACTTTACAATCGGATAAAAAGAAATCCTGACATTGATATAGTCCCCAGAACCTTCATTTTTGCAGGAAAATCTGCCCCGGGCTATAGGAAAGCGAAGCTTATAATCAAACTGATCAATGCAGTAGGGAAGGTGGTCAATAATGATCCGGATGTAAAGGATAGGCTTAAAGTGGTCTTTTATCCAAACTACAATGTCACAAATGCCCAGAAAATTTACCCTGCGGCGGATTTATCAGAGCAGATTTCTACTGCCGGCAAAGAAGCTTCGGGTACAGGAAATATGAAATTATCGCTTAACGGTGCACTGACTGTCGGGACTTTGGATGGAGCAAATGTGGAGATACGTGAATGTGTGGGCGAAGAAAATTTCTTTTTGTTCGGATTGACAGCTGATGAGGTCGAAAAAACCAAATCTGAGGGCTACAGACCTTGGGAATATTATAAAAACAACAAATACTTGAGAGAGGTAATTGATCAGATCAATGATGGTTATTTTTCTCAATTGGACCAATTGATTTTCAAAGAGTTGACAGATTCTTTGTTATATGATGATCAGTTTATGGTTTTGGCGGATTATCAATCTTATGTCGAAATTCAGGATAAGATAGATGAAGCTTTCAGAGATAAATCCAATTGGGCAAGAATGTCCATATTAAATACCGCCAGAATGGGTAAGTTTTCCAGCGATAGAAGTATCAGGGAATATTGCAACGAAATCTGGAAAGTTGAATCTGTCCCGGTAGAATTGATTGACCCATCAAAAACCAGTTGAGAACTCAGTGGATTCTTTTTTGAATGATAAAATCTGTTTAAGGAAGGCTATTGAAGCCAACTTTAAACAGATTTTTATGTTTATTTGGGGTAGGATTTTATTTTAAATTACTTACTAAATCCTTTAAATCACCGGTTTTCCCTTTTATTTTTTTAAGTGTAAAGGCCAGCACAATGTTGAAAAATCCCAGGGAAAAGAATGCAAATGCTGTAAAGAAAACTATCGTTAATCCTCCTAAAGTTGGATTGAAAATTATCATCAAAGAAAAAATGATAGATAAAGCACCACTGAATAGTAACCAACCCCAGCCATCAGAACCGTATTTTTTCATATCAAAAGCAAATCCGATTGTGCCGAAACCTTTGAACATAAAGTAAAAAGCAAGTACAAAAGGAAGTACTGCCATTGTTAATGCAGGATTGAAGAACAAAATTGCGCCTACCACAAAATCAAACATGGCCCCAGCAAAATGCCAGCCCCAATCGTCTATTTCATTTCTGTTCCTTATTGAGAAAATAAGCTGGAATATACCTGAGACAAACATAAATGAAGCAAATATAATTACCAGACTCATATAGCTGGCAAGGGGAGTGGAGATGGTCCAGGCTCCAACAAGGATAAATAAAGTACCGATGATCAGTGGAAGCCACCAGTTTTTAATCATAAATTTACTTTTCTTTAATGCAGATTCCATAATGACAAAATTTTAAAAGATGAGTATAAAACATAGTTTCAAAAATATGGAAAAAAAGGATAATTAAATTACAAGAATATTTCTTAATTGATATTTTCCATTTTTTGTTCAATCTTCTTTCTGAGTTTATTGAAGAACCTGTTTCTTTCTTTCTCACCTACAGAACTGATCATGGTGGATTTTTTGATGAGATTATCCAGGTTTTTAAACATGGCATCGTTGAATTTTGGATCCATCGAACCGATAAAATACATCACACTGTGATTGAGATAAGTGATTCTGACATTTTCCAATTCTGCAAAAAATGTATTGTCACCGATGACAAATTCATTGACGAACATATTGTATGGTGCACTTTCAAAGGTAGGGGATTTTCCCATACCGAATTTCAGGCCGGATTCTGCCATTTTTTCCAAATGGTTAACCGTCTCCAACAACTGAGAATAGAGTTTAATGGTCAGGTCAGCCGTTGGGATCAGACCCATTTGGTAGTAAAGGTCTATTTGATTTAAGGTAACGTTGATCCCTTCCTCATTCCATATTTCCGTAGTTGGAATTTGGTTATAAACGTGGATGATTTTATTACAGGTCTCTTTGAACTTGAAATAGCATAAACTTTCAGTAGTGAATTTCTCTTGCTTGAGGTCTTCATAATAAAGTATTGACTTCATCCAAAAAAAGAATTTGAAGGATGCAAGTTCAGGGAAATAAAAATGATAAAAAGGGGGCATATCCTTCACCAGGTAATAAATATGTTTATTTTTTTGAGATTGGACCAGTTGTAGTTGGGTCAGGACATCATCCAACCATTCCTCAAAACCCGTTTTGTTCAGAGAATTGAGTTTACCGTGAAAAACTATTGCATTGGTCTGAAGGTTGAAAACCTGATCTAAGGAGATGTTAAAATGCTGACTGATTTTTTTGATTTCTTCAAGATCAATGAATTTTTCACCACGGATTCTTCTATAGGCTGAGTCATTGCTGATTTCAAGTAAATCAGAGATTTCATCAACGAGGGATTTGTAAGGCGGTAAAAGATTTTTGATATGTTGGAAAAACTGAACTTGAATTTCTGAGGATGCCATAGTCAAAAAGGGTTAGAGGTAATGATATATCCAAATCAGCAGAATTCATGATACTAATTTCAAAAATTTAGATATCATGTTTTCTTAAGTCAAACAGAATAATATTTAGTTAAATAAATTAATGTTTATATAATCCCTTAATTTAAGGCTTTTTGACAAAATTATAAATTTTTTTTATGCCAATTATTAGATAAAAAAATAATGTGTTTTTACCAATATTTAATTAAACTAAACCATTTAAAAATCACCGCTATAGAATTTTTTGTTTAGACAATGAAGTCATAAAAAATGTCTTGAATAGACATCATTTTTAATAGCGTATCAATATTTCTTTAGATTCCTTTAAATGAATAAGTGATTTTTGTATTTGTTGCAAAAAATGAATAAACCTTTTTCGATATAATCAAAATTCAATAATGGTAAGCAGTCTAAAGTTTATAAAACAGGATAGGTGCAAAATTGAATTTAAGAGCTGTTTTTTTCAATTCGCTTATACTTTCCAATGTTGATAATTTAGTTCAGCAAAACATTTTCAAGCCAAATCTGATTCGGGCGACCGTCAAAATAGCTTGATGATACCTGAACTAAAAATCAATGATCATGAGACTAACTGAAAAATTATCCCCGAAAGCACAAAGTATAGCAGAAGTATTCAGATGTTTTGTCACTTTTTTTTTGATAGCAGGACTACTTTTGATTTGTGCAACAAAAATGACAGACAGTAGACTAACCTTCGCCATTCTTTTACTGACAGGTTGGCTATCTTGGACGTTTACAGAATATGCACTGCACCGATTTTGGATGCATAATTTTTTTAGATATGGAAAAAGTAATCTATATGATATTCATATGGAGCATCATAAGCATCCAAAAGATATGAAAGTCAACGGCTATCACAGGTTACTGACTTTTTCAGTTTCAGTTATAATACTGTCAGTTGCCATCTACCTGAATAATTATTTCACACTTTTTGCAGGATTTTGTCTGGGATTTTCATTTTACAGTTTTCTGCATTACTTATTACACCAACCTTGGAGTCGGTATATCATGCCCAACCTGCAAAAAGCACATATTCATCATCATGGAAAATATCCTGACAAAGGTTTCTCTTTCAGTGTAATCCTTTGGGATTGGCTTTTCGATACGCTCCCTCCAAAAGAGGCTGAAATATCAGACAAGATGCTAAGTTTTTATTTTAAAAACGGCAGTCAATCTCATCAAAAGAAAAAATGATGATGTGTCATAATCAAAGAAAGCTATTTCATGTTCTCAGAATCCATATTCCATTTAGAAGAGGTGGCGGATTTAATGATGATAAAAAAAGAAAGCTGTCTTATTTTAGAGCTTCATGTTCTGACCAAGGCCAAACTATTTCCGATTGTGCAATAATCAAAAATACAGCTTTTGTAAATAAGACAGCCTGTTAGTATTTAAGGATTATTGCTGATTTCCGGCAGTCTTATCGTGAAGCTTACCCAATTCCTGATCAATGGTCCATAAACCAACGCCTTCTTCACCGATAATGTCGAAGAGTTCCAAGGCTCTTCTTGCGAGGGTTTCTTCTTCACGTTGTTCGGTGACATACCACTGCATAAAGCTGAATGTCGCAAAGTCTTTGGCACTAAATGCGTGATCGACAATTAAGTTGATGGATTTGGTTACTTTGATTTCATGTTCGAGAATCAATTCAAATACTTCCCTCAGGGAATTGAAATTGTGTCTGACACCGGTGATTTCAGGCTGAATAGCATGGCCTCCGGCTTCATTGACATAATGGAATAATTTCATCATGTGCATTCTTTCCTCGTCCGCATGTACATAAAGATATTTGGAAGCGTTGGCATATCCCATCATGTGGCACCAAGAAGCCATTGAAAGATAATAGGCGGAGGATTTCCCCTCCATTTCAATCTGCTGATTCAATAATTTTTCTGTATCATGAAGTAATGAACGCTGTAGCGTAACGATTTCTCTTGCTTTCATAGTTAAATAAATTTGATATAAAAATAACCAATAAATGGGTATTAGGTTATATAAATAAATAAAAAATAGGAAATTTAGAATTGGTATAAGTTTAAATCTTGATAGACTATTTGGTTTTAATGGATTGAAAGTGGTAAAATAGCCAATAATTTTTCATAATTTCTAAAGCTATAATTTCCTTTTTTTTAAAAAAGAATGGTTATTTTTTATCATCGGTTTAAGATGTGTTATTGATATCCTATATATTTAAAGTGTTCTTTGCTCTAAGCTTAGAATACCTTATTTGCCGATTTAATTTATTTTCTCTTTAAAAACCTTAACAATAAACCTAAAAATCAAAAATGAATTCAAGAAGAAAGTTTATCCAAAACAGTTTGTTGGCCACAGCAGGTCTTAGTATTCCCACATTTGTTTCCGCTGATTCACTAAGGGAATTGTCAAAAAAAATCGCTCCGTCTGACCAGTTGAATTTCGGTTTGATCGGTGCAAAAGGCATGGGTTGGTCCAATATGAATGCACATCTTAAAATGCCGAATGTAAACTGTATCGGAATTGCGGATATAGATTCCAATGTCCTTGACCAAAGGTCTGAAGACGTCAATAAACTGAGGGGAAAGAAACCTAAGGTCTATAAGGATTACAGGGAAATGTTAGAGGACAAAGATATTGATGCGATTATCGTAGGTACACCTGACCATTGGCATTGTCTGAATATGATAGATGGCCTCTCTGCAGGAAAGCATGTGTATGTAGAAAAACCGATTGCCAACACCATTGAAGAATGTAATCTGATGGTAAAAGCCCAGAAAAGATATGGTAAAATGGTACAATGTGGTCAATGGCAAAGAAGCGGATCTCAATATGCCCAAGCAATTGACTATGTTAAATCCGGGAAGTTGGGACAAATCAGACTGGTGAAAACCTGGGCTTACCAAGGCTGGATGAAACCTGTTCCTGTAGTTCCTAATAGTCCGGTTCCTCAGGGTGTGGATTATGATATGTGGTTGGGACCTGCGCCGAAAAGACCCTTTAATGCAAACAGATTTCATTTCAATTTCCGTTGGTTTTGGGATTATGCAGGAGGATTGATGACGGATTGGGGAGTGCATGAGATAGATATTGCACTTTATGCTATGGGAGTCACAGCACCCAAATCAGTAATGGCCTCAGGAGGGAAATTCGCCTATCCTGATGATGCCTCCGAGACCCCTGACACTTTACAGACTGTTTATGAATATGATGGTTTCAATATGCTATGGGAGCATGCTACCGGAATTGACGGTGGTAATTACGGTACCACAGAAGGTATTGCCTTTATAGGAAACAATGCAACATTGGTAGTCAATAGAGGAGGTTGGAGAGTGATTCCGGAGACTGAAGCCAAAGATGGTAAAAGAGTCAACAAATTGGAAGAAGTCCAATTGATCAAACCTGAGGGAAATCCATTGGAGTTACATGCACAAGGCTTTGTGAATGCCATCACAAGCAATGATGCCAGCAAATTGACCTGCGGGATTGAGACAGGTAGTATTGCTGCTATAAATGCTCAAATGGGTAATATTGCCTATAAAACCGGTAAGAAAGTATATTGGGATGCAGCTAAAGGTCAGTTTACCGACAAGGAAGCCAATGCATTGATGAAAGCCAACTACCAAAATGGTTGGAAATTGCCTACCGTTTAAAAATCCTTATCAATAATAATTCTCAAAAACCCGGTTCAATAAATTTGAATCGGGTTTTTTTATGGAATAAAACCCGAAATATCTATAGGCACAAGGCTGGTTCCGACAATTTTTGTTCCCTCCTTGGTGATCCAATTGTGGGCAACCCTGACTCTGTTTTTCGAAAAATCAAAACTCACATCAATAATGCCACTCTCTGCGTCCCGATAACTGTTGAAGTCAAGTTGACCGGATAAATAATTCAAGCCAATACTAGGCCCTAAGCTGAAATTTTTTCCTTCAAGAGAACTCAGTATTTCCTGGTCTGTAATACCCGATGGTGGAAAAACTTTGTATTCACCATCCTTCAGGGGGAATTTTGGAAGGGGAGTACCATCATAAACTGCATGTATTCCAATGCTGATCACACTTGAATTTGGAATATAAGGCTCTCTGAATTCAATGTCGGTAGATAATTGAAGATTTGCCCAATAATGAGAATTAGGATTATCCACATCCACAGGTCCAATCAATGTCAACTTTGCAGAGACAAATTGGAATGGTTGATCCCCGATATAAATAAAGTTTGCCTGGTCAAAGCCTGTGTCTTCTATTTCGGAGAGGTCGCAGGAAGAAAATAAAAAAGGCAATAGCAACATGGATTTGAAAATGCCCCGCAGGAAAATCAATATCCATTTCTTTTTCAAAGAAATGGATATTCCTGGCCTTGACTTATTTAACATTTTACCAATCATTTTCTCTTTTAACGTAATTCCATTCAGATTTAAGAATGCTATAGTAGATCGTATCTCTTCTTCTCTCTTTGGTCATCAGGGTATGGCTTCTCAAAACGCCTTCTTCAATTGCCCCGATATTTTTCAGTGAATTTCTGGCCTGAATATTCAACACATCTGTTTTGAATTCAACCCTTTCAAGTTCCAGAATATCAAAGCAATGGGAGAGCATCAGTCTTTTTACCTGGTTATTGATACCTTTTCCTTGATATGCTTTGCCCAGCCAAGTCCAGCCTATTTCCAAGCGCTTGTCCCTTTCAGAGATATTCCCGAAAGCCGTGCATCCCATTGGTAATCCATTTCCCTTATCAATAATAATAAACTGTAATCGCTGTTTTTCAAATGCAGGCTTGGACCAGGCTATCAAACTTTCCAAAGTCGATAGATCATGGGTATAGAAGCGCCACAAATCAGGTTCTGAGGTTAAATTCATTAGACCGGGAAGGTCTTGTCCCTCCAAAGGTCTAAGTAATAATGTTTCATTTTCAAGTCTTAATTCAAAATCAATCATAAAATAATCAACCTAAAGTTTCAATCAGTGCCTCATTAAAAAGTTTTACTTCCTCAATGGTTCCGGTACTTACCCTGCACCAATCATTTAGGGGAGGAAATGGACGACCCACAATTATACCTTTTTCCAGCATTTTCTTTGCTAATACGCTCGCATCTTGATTGGCGTGGAAAAACACAAAATTGGCTTGGGAGGGTAAATAGGCAAGTTTCAATTGATTTAGGGTACTTTCTATGGAATTCCTTGCTTCTTTGTTTTTGTTTAAACTGAATTGGTAGAACTCCGAATCCGACAATGCAGCTTTACCGGCCTCTATGGCCATGATATTGGTGTTGGCTACAACCCTTTCTGAAAGTTTGGCGGCGATATCCGGTCTTGCAACCAAATATCCCAATCTGATTCCTGCCAGTCCATATACTTTGGACAAAGTTTTGGAGACGATTATATTTTTGCCTTCTTTGACCAATTTGGTCATGGAAGGGTAATTTGGATCTTCAATATAATCACAATAGGCCTCATCGCTGAATACCATGGTTTTTTTGCTCACTGATTCACAAAAATCAAGAACGTCTTTGGCGGGGAGCAATTTTCCGGTGGGATTATTGGGATTACATAGAAAAACAAGTTTCGTTTTGGAAGAAACCCGTTTCTCAATTTCCTGAAGGTCATAATTCAAATCCTTGTCCAAAGGCACCCAATTGATGTTTGCTCCCCAGGTCTCTGCGTAAGTCATTAAGGAGAGAAAAGTAGGCAGGCCGGAAATAATTTCATCACCAGGCCCGGCATAGGTAATTCCCGTGATTTTCAATCCTTCAGTAGACCCTGCCACGAGTACAATATGGTCCGGAGTGACTCCCTCTTTGTCCGCAATCATTTTTTGAAGGGAAGAATTATAGGACCAGGGGTACCTGCAACCCAAATCAAAAGCCTCTTCCATTGCCTTTCTTACTTTTAGAGATGGCCCATAAGGGTTCTCGTTGGATCCCAACCGTACCATAGGACCAAGTGGTCTTGGATTGAATTTTTTCACCTCTTCTGATGACAAAGAAGTAATTGAATTTGCTCCTGTCAAAAAGGCTACCCCACCTGCCAGTGAAGCACTTTTCAGCCATTGTCTTCTTGAAAATTTCATATTTGTGATATTTGGATTCAAAATGTAATAAGATCCGGCTTTTATTCCTAATGGAATTTAGAAGCTCCGGATTAACGGGTAAAAAATACCAATTATGGCATATCTATTGTCAAATACTTAATCGGTATAAAAAAAAGACGGTGTAAATTATATGTTTCCAAATTAAATAGCTAAATTTTACCAAATACTTATCATTTAGGCTTTAACGATAAACAATATTCCCATGAAAAAAATCAGTATTCTCATAGTATTGTGCATCATGGCTGTTTCCATGAGCTTGGCACAGCAAACCCGCTATATGGTCTTTGAATTTATCAAAGTTGAAACCAATCAGACTTACGATTTCATAGAATTCAAGGATTTTATGGAAAAAGTCTATCAAGCTGCTGTAAATGACAAAAAAATCCAAGGTTGGGATTTTTGGTCTCTTCAATCGGGTGCTGATCCAAGTGAATTTCAATATATCACTATTACTTATTACAGGGATCCCGTAACTATGATGAATGGTCTTCAGGAAGATGATATGGTCAGATATGCGATGATTGCCTACCCCCACCTGACAGAGAAGCAGGTTGTTGAAAAATTCAACAATGCCATAGAAAGTAGGGATTTAGCTCAAAGAATTTATATGCAAGAGATAGCTAAAACTCAGGATAATTTTAAATTAATTAAGGGTACATTGGCATCATTTGATTTGATGAAAGCCGTAGAGGGTCAATTTGATATTTATGAAAAGGCTGAGAAGGAAGTTTTTCAACCTATCCATCAAAGACGTATAGAAAAGGGATTAATGGGGAGTTGGAGCCTATTGAGGACAGCACTGCCATTTGGAAGCGAAGCCAAATTGACGCACCTGACCATGAATATTTATAAAGATTACGTTCAGTTTTTCAATGCGCAGGAATATGAGGATATGGAATCCACCGCAGAACAAAGGGCAGCACAGGAAAAAGGGCTGAAATCCCGGGATCAAAAATTCATTTATCTGGCTACTTTGGAAAATGCTATCCGGTAAAATTGAAGAACCCCAACAAAGTTATTCTACTTTATTGGGGTTCTTCAATTTTAATTAAGGTTTATGATAAATCACCTATCTTTTCTAGCAACTCCTCTCTTTTCTAGCAACTCCAGACCCCATCTTTTCCACGGAGATTGCCATGTTGGAAGGAGGACTTTTCAGTATATTAAGGACTCTCGAGTACTTCTCGCTATAAAAAAACCTTTCTCGGCTTTCGCTTCTCGGCTCTCGTTTCTAAACCAAAATCTTCTGAATTTCAGCTAACTCAGTTTCAGTGAAGTTCAGATTTTTTACTGCATTCACATTATCCGCCAATTGTTCGGGTTTGCTGACCCCAACCAAAACCGTGGTAATCCTTTCGTCTTTCAATAACCATGCAATGGCCATTTGGGCCAGGCTTTGACCACGGTTCAATGCAATTTTATTCAGTGCACTTACTTTGGACAATACTTCATCGGAAATCTGACTTTCTTTGAGATACCTGCCGTCTTTAGCAATCCGGCTGTCTTCAGGAATTCCTTTCAGATATTTATCTGTCAATACACCCTGCTCCAAGGGAGAAAAAGCGATTGAACCGACTCCCTTTTCACCTAGTACATCCAAGAGGCCATTCTCCACCCAGCGGTCAAACATGCTGTAGCGGGGTTGATGGATAAATAGGGGAGTGCCCAGGTCTTTTAATATCTGATGTGCTTTCGCAGTATCCTCAGCGCTGTATTGAGATATGCCTACATAAAGGGCTTTACCTTGCCTGACAATATGATCCAAAGCACCCATGGTTTCTTCCAATGGCGTTTCCGGATCAGGTCGGTGGTGGTAAAAAATATCCACATAATCCAAACCCATTCTTTTCAGGCTTTGGTCAAGAGAGGCGATCAGGTATTTTCTTGAACCCAAATTTCCGTATGGTCCTGGCCACATATCCCAACCGGCTTTGGTGGAGATAATCAGTTCATCCCGGTAGGGTCTGAAATCCTTTTCCATGATTCTACCAAAATTTTCTTCAGCAGAACCATAAGGAGGCCCATAATTATTGGCCAGGTCAAAATGGGTGATACCAAAATCAAAAGCCTGACGCAGAATAGTTCGTGCATTTTTGAAATCAGCATTGTGCCCGAAATTATGCCAAAGGCCCAATGAAATCAAAGGGAGTTGAATACCGCTTTTACCACATCTTCTAAATGGCATTTGGTCATAACGGGTTTCATTGGCTATATAATTTGGAAGAGGTTGTTGATCGTTGATTTTCATGTTACTAAGTGTGATGGTTAATTTGGTCAGAAAGTTTTGATTCTTAAAGTTATTCAATATTCCCTAAACCCACGTCCCTTTAGGGACAAGATATGGGTAGAAAAAGAAGTTTAAAGCAAAAATATCCCCATTACCACTGAAATCCCGGCAAAACCAAAAATGATCATAATGGGTTTCCAAGCAAATTGGATCCAATCTTTATAGGAAATGCCTGCAGCAGCAAGGATTGCCATCAGACCGCCATTGCTGGGCGTGACCAAGTCCATAATCCCCGCCCCATATTGATAGGCCAAAACGACTACCTGCCTTGACATTCCGATCAGATCGGCTATTGGAGTCAGCAAAGGCATGGTCAAAACTGCCTGTCCTGAGGTACTTGGAACAGGGATATGCAACAAAGCCTGTGCAAGCATCATCCCAAAAGCCGAAAGTCCTAAGGGTAGATGTTCCAATGGATTAAAAAGCGCATAAATTATGGTATCAATGATCTGCCCTTCCTGCAATACCAGATAGATACTTCTCGCCAGTCCAACGATAATCCCTGCAAATATCAATTCTGCAAATCCCTCTGCATAGGCTTTGGCAGTTCCGTTGATGCCCAATTTCCCTATGATACCGGCTGACAGTCCCAAGGCAAAAAATATCGCAGACATTTCATTGTAATCCCAATCCCAATTACTCAATCCATAAATCATCACAGCGAATGTCACAGCAACCAAAATCAAAATAAGGCTATGGGATAAGGAGAGTTTGCCCGGTATTTCGTGTTCTTCTGTGTTGTCAAAAGATGTTTCCTTCCCATATTTGATCATATAAAAAACCCAAAATGCCAATGCAATGATAAAAAAGACCATTCGGTACATGCCCCCAGAAAAAACCGGTACTTCGGCTACCTTTTGGGCAATGATTACTGAAAAAGGATTGGTAGGTCCAAATGATCCACCTATGATTGCGGAACCGAGACAAATACCTACTATGGCTATTTTGGTATATCCGATTTTATGGCTGAGGATCAACAACACCGGAACCATGGCTATGATTTCTTCCTGCAGGCCATTCAATGTCCCTGCTGTGGCAAACAGTATCCCGACCAAAGCCAATAAAAAGGTTTTGCCGTTTTTGAACCGATGAATCAAGGCCTCCAATCCGGATTTAAACGCGCCTGTTTTGTCCACTACATAAAATGCCCCACCTATGATCAAAATCAATACCACCACTTCTGCACCTTCAATAATACCCTCCGGGACGCTGAGAAACATTTTCCCTATACCCACCGGTTGATTTTCAAGCGTTTTGTAACTGCCCTGAACCACTACTTCCCTTCCGGTCTTTTCATCCAAAACCCTATCATAAGAACCCGCAGGAATCAGATAAGTCAATATTGTTGCCAGTACTACAAATGCCAACATAATGATCATAGGGTGGGGGAAAGAGAGTTTCATTGGATTTTAAAAAAGAGTATATAAATTCATTTAGGCAAATTTGCTTCATTTCAAAGCCAATTCCAATTCCAGAAATAAATCAAAATCTTTGAATCATTTGTAGTTAAAATTTTTAAAATTTTATTCAGTTAATTTATTAGTTTTGATAATAAACCTATTGAACATGAAGCAGCAGATTTTTAAATATATATATATAGGAATTCTTTATGTTTTTTTTTCTTGCAATGAAAAAATCCATCAAAAAGACGGCATGTTTCTAATCGATGTAGTTGGAAGCAATGTTTCGAAACAGCCTTACCTGATTAAAAAGTTGGTTCCTTTGGAAACCCGGGCAGACAACCTTCTCAAAGAGTACCTGCTTATCCAATCCAATGAAAAAGGGTTTTTTATCATGGATAAGGAAAAAGAGGATGCTATCTACCATTTTGACCGGAATGGGAAATATATAGGAAAAATTCTGGGAGTAGGAGAAGGTCCCGATATGCTTCCGAATATCCATGATTTTATAGCCACAGATCAAGGTCTTGAAGTATTGATTGGGAAGGGTGAAAAGTCAGAAATTTGGGTGTATGACCATGAATTGAGATTGGTGGAAGAAAAGGAGTTTGTCTATGCGGCTGATACTTTTGCAAAACTACCCAACGGATACTATGTCTTGTATGGGGGCTATAACAAACCTATTGTGATGCAACGATTGGCTATTTTTGATCCCTTGGGGAATAAATTGGAAGAGTACCTTCCCAATGATTATAAAAATGATGTGCTACCTGTTGGAGAGCGAAATTTCAATGTAACGGAGCAAGGAATATTTTTTCATGAATTTTATAATCCTGAGTTATTTGAAATCAGAGAAAGTGAGTTAGTTCAAAAGTATGAACTTGACTTAGGGAAATATGCCATCCCGGAACAGTATTGGGAATTGGATTGGATGCAGGGTTTTGAATTGATCAATTCAAATGGCTTTGGTTTTGTTTCCCATTATTTTGAAAATGAAGAAAAGGCATTTATTGGGGTAAATATTCAGGCAGATCAACAGATCAAAAATCATCAGATAATTTTGGATAAGCGTACCTCAAAAATCACAAAAAGAATAACAGGACAAAATGATCACCCTGCCTTTTCGCAGTTGGTGGGATTGATGGATGGTCATTTGTTATTTGTGGCCCAGGCAGCAGATGTATTGAATTTGGACCGCAATAGACTACCTGAGCCTGAAATTAAACTGAATAAGGATGACAATCCTGTTTTATTATTTGTGGAATTTTAAATCTCATTCAATGAAAAGCTCATTCACCTCTTTATTGATTTCAGTCACACTTTTACTGACAGCCTCATGTATAAATAATCAACAAACAATTGAATTTTATCCTGATTTGACCACTTACAATGTTGTCGACACAGTACAGTTTGACCCATCTTGGTTTGATGCGGACAAAAAACTGATAGTTGCTTCCAAATCCCTATTTATGTTTTCTCTTCCTTTTATGGATATCATAGAGCCCTATGACTTGCCGGTTTTGATTTATATTTCTGTGGAAGACAAAGATGAAATTATCGCCCATCTACAAAAACATGATTTCAAATATCCTTTTATACATGATCCAAAAGGTGAATTTTTTAAAGGTAATAACATACTTCAAAGGATGAAAATGGATCCTGAAAACACAGTGGTGTCACTTTTTGTGAATGGCAATGAAATTACAGACCAGGCGCAGATTGGAATGCGACACTTATTGAAAGAACAGATGGAGGAATTTGCTAACAATTAATTTACTTTTCAACCACTTCTCTTACAATCCTATCTTTAGACACAAAATCATTGGGAAGATACTTTAACAGTTGCTTCTTAAATACATGAAAATCAACGGTTATGGTATGCCTTGGAGTATTGATTTGTTTGTAGTGCGGATGGGTTACTTCTTTCTCACAGAGGGCTTTGATATTGTCGGGTCTTTTCCATTTTCCGGCCAATTCCCTTGCCATAATTTTGGCCTGTAATTCCGCACCGGGCCAGATACAGCCCAAAGGTTGGAACATACCCACAAAATAGAGATTCCTGTATTCGGGATGGAACATCTTCAGGTAGAGCGGAACCGGACCTGAACTATAGTCAAGAAAGTCTTTGTCAAAGAAAGGGTGGGAGAGGTAGTAGCCGGTACAGGCAATAATGGCATCATATTCTTCCTCAAGGCCATTTTCAAATACGACTTTTTTGCCATCAAATCTTTGGATATCCAATCTTGGTTTTACTTTGCCATGACGGATTTTGTAAAGTAACTCATCATTGATAGTCGGGTGGATTTCTCCGAATTTGGCTTCTACTTTCCGTAGCCCATAGAGTTCGTTTTTGCCAACCATGATATTCAATAGGATGTCAAAAAAGAAGCTCCTTACTTTCAATGGAATCCAGGAACTCGTTTCTCCGATTTTATCTGAAGGTTTGCCAAAGAAAAATTTTGGAATGATCCGATAGCCACGTCTCCAGGAAATGGCTGTCATTTCACTGACCCGGCTTGTTTCTACAGCGACATCACAGGCGGAATTTCCCCCGCCTATGACCAAAACCTTTTTGTCTTGGAAAGGGGCTGCTTTTTTGAAGGAATGGGAATGGAGATATTCTCCTGTAAATTCTCCCGGATATTTTGGCCATCGTGGGTTCCAGTGATGACCGTTGCAGACTACCAAATCGGTAAAAGTCTCTGTTTGCAGGATACCGGCCTTCTCAGTGGTGATTTCCCAGGAGTCCTGATTAAGCCATCTGCAATGGATAACCATGGTTTCGAACCGAATATGCTCATATAATCCAAAATGTCCGGCATAGGCCTGAAAATACCTCCTGAGTTCATCATGAGAGGGATAATCTGCCGCCTCGGGATCAAAATCATCAAATGTGAAATCCTCGTATTGGGAAAGTGTTTTGGAACTGATGATATGGGTGGTTTCAAAAACACTGGAATGGGATTCTTTTTCCGAATAGATCCAATTGCCACCCACCTCGGCATTTCGGTCGAAGGCGACTGCCTCAATTCCCTGATCCAATAAATTTTTCAATGCGGTGATACCAGAAGGACCTGTGCCGATGACTGCTACTCTTTTATGCATATTTTTCTATCAGTTCTTTGGACATCATGGCTGTGCCTAAAGATGCCTTTGCTTCAATCGGCTTCAAATTATCAAAAAATCCGGTTTCAGGAACTTTAACATCAATAATATATTTCAAACTATTCTTAGGTGCATATTGGATTAGGCCGGCAGCGGGGTAAACCAACATGGATGTTCCGATAACAGCAAAAATATCTGCTTCCATGGCGGCCTCAATAGCCGGTTCCATCATAGGTACCATTTCTCCAAACCAGACAATAAATGGTCTCAATTGGCTTCCTTTTTCACATTTGTCTCCCAGTTTGATTTCCCAGCTTTCCATAGCATAGACTAAAGTTGGATCGAGGGTACTTTGGGATTTGAAAAGTTCTCCATGAAGATGGATGATTTTAGAGGATCCGGCTTTTTCATGAAGATGGTCCACGTTTTGGGTGACAATGGTGACATCAAAGTATTTTTCCAATCTTGCCAGTTCCAGGTGGGCTTCATTTGGTTCCACAGTCAATGCCTGTTTCCTTCTTTGATTGTAAAAATCAAGAACAAGTTCCCTGTTTTTTCTCCAGCCTTCCGGAGAAGCCACTTCCATCACATCATGACCTTCCCATAGCCCATTGCTGTCCCTGAAAGTAGCTATACCACTTTCGGCAGAAATTCCAGCACCTGTTAATACGACTAGTTTTTTCATATTCCAATTCAATGTAATTCATAAACCAGTAATTGTCAAATCCCATTTCTCCAATTAATTAGGACATAAAAAAAGCGGGACTTTTCAGGCCCGCTCTATGTTTTAAGCTTTCTTCTTTGAAAATTTTCCAGCTTTCTTTACTGGTTGATTTTCAATGATTTCTACCGTTTCAGCATAAGAAAGACTTTCAGCTTCTTTCCCTTTAGGAATCTTGAAATTGTTTTTCCCCATTTTGATATAGGGGCCCCATCTACCGTTTAGGATTTCGATTTCAGGATTTTCAGTAAAGGATTTGATATGTTTCTTTTCATCCGCTTCCCGTTTGTCTTTGATCAGTTGGATGGCTTCTTCTTCGGTGATACTCAAAGGGTCCTGTTCTTTGCCCAAGGAAACGAATTTATTGTCATGCCTTAAATAGGGTCCAAATCTGCCAATGGCTGCTACAATCTTTTTATCCTCAAATTGCCCAACATCTCGTGGAAGTTTGAACAGTTCCATGGCATCATCCAAAGTGATGTTTTCGATAAACTGCCCTTTCTTCATGCTGGCGAACTGTTTTTCTTCATCATCCTGTTCGCCTATCTGCACCAAAGGCCCAAACTTACCCAATCTTGCAATGACCTTTTTGCCCGTTTTGGGATCTACGCCAAGTTCTCTGGAACTGTTGATATCGGCCCTTGCCACATTTGCAGTCTGTTCGACTCTTGAATGGAATTTTCCATAGAAATTCTCAATCATATCCTCCCAATTCTGTCCACCGTGGGCGATATCATCGAACTCTTTTTCCACCTTAGCAGTGAAAGAGAAGTCAATCACATTGGGGAAATGCTCCACCAAAAAGTCATTGACTACCATAGCGATGTTGGTAGGGAAAAGTTTATTCTTATCCGCCCCGGCAATTTCCTTTTTGGTCTGTTTTGAAAATTGCCCTTTGGCCACTTTCATTTCCACATACTCTCGCTCAGTTCCATCACGTGATTCCTTGATGACGTATTCTCTTTTCTGAATCGTGGAGATAGTAGGGGCGTAAGTGGAAGGTCTTCCGATACCCATCTCTTCCAGTTTCTTTACAAGAGAGGCTTCGGTATATCTCGGTGCAGCTCTGCTGAACGTTTCTTTTCCTTTCAGTTCAATCAAATTCAATAACTCACCTATGTTCAATGGGGGCAATAGACCTTTGTTGCCGCTTTCCTCATCTTCCGGTTCATCATCGGTATCTTCTAGGTATACTTTCAAAAACCCTTCAAATTTGATCACTTCACCCGAGGCGATAAGTTTTTCCGGAGTAGTGGAAATTTTGATGGTAGCGACTGTTTTTTCCAATTGTGCATCGGACATTTGAGAGGCTATTGCTCTTTTCCAGATCAGTTCATAAAGTCTTTGTTCGTTTCTTTCACCGGAAGTGTCATGCTTGGAAAAATCGGTTGGCCTGATGGCTTCGTGGGCTTCCTGCGCTCCTTCTGATTTGGTAGTGTATTTTCTGGATTGATGAAATTCAGAACCATAAGCCGAATTGATTTCATTTCTGGCAGCAGCCATCGCATCCTCAGAAAGGTTGACGCTGTCAGTTCTCATATAGGTGATTTTTCCTGCTTCGTAAAGCTTTTGGGCCACGGACATGGTTTGTGCTACTGAAAAGCCCAATTTTCTACTCGCTTCCTGCTGCAAGGTAGAAGTGGTAAAAGGCGCTGCAGGAGATTTTTTCCCGGGCTTTTTTTCCAGATTTTCAATAGTAAAATCAGCTCCAATACATTTTTTCAGGAAATCTTCTGCCTCTTGCTGATTGTCAAACTTCTTTGGTAATTCAGCTGCCAGGGTTTTACCCTTGACATCAAATAGGGCCGTTATTCTGAAAGAGGATTTGGTGTTGAATTTTTCAATTTCCCGCTCTCTTTCGACTATCAATCTTACAGCGACTGATTGTACTCTTCCTGCTGATAAACCTGCTTTTATTTTTTTCCAAAGTATAGGTGAAAGCTCAAAACCAACCAATCTGTCCAAAATCCTTCTTGCCTGTTGTGCGTTGACCAAATCAATATCGATCTGTCTTGGATTTTCAATTGCTTTTAAAATGGCATTTTTTGTGATTTCCCTAAAAACTATTCTCTTGGTCTGACTATCCTTTAAATTCAATACCTCCTTTAAATGCCAGGAAATAGCCTCTCCTTCACGGTCATCATCACTTGCCAGGTACACCATTTCTGAATCTTTCACCAAGCTTTTTAGCTGTTTGATGACCTCCTTTTTATCGGGAGTGACTTCATAAGTTGGTTTGAATCGGTTTTTTACATCAATAGCATTATCACCTTTGGGAAGATCCCGAACATGTCCATAACTGGAGGCTACTTTATAATCCTTTCCCAGGTAACCTTCAATTGTTTTCGCTTTGGCAGGCGACTCTACTATTACTAGATTCTTTGACATATTATGTTTAAATTAATGGCATCGCCAATAATTTGGCAATACGCATAAAATCCTAAAAATAGACTTCTATATATTCCTATCCAAATATTAGTTGAAATCAAGTTTTTTATGGACAGTATAATTCCGTAATTAGTATACATAAAAATGATAGAAATCAATGGCAGAATCAAAGTTTTTATATGTTTTGAGGCATGCAGAAGCAAAGCCCGGCATAGGAATTAAAGGGGATTTCCTCAGAGAGTTGACTTTGGAAGGCAGGAAACAATTGGACAGGTTGTTGGGAATGCTCAAAAAGATGGATTTTAAAACCGATTTGATTTTGGTCAGCCCTGCTATCAGGACCCTTCAGACTTCCGAAATCATTGGGTTTGGGTTTCCTTCTGATATCAGAAAAATAGTTGATGATATTTTTGATGCTGAGCCTCAAACATTAATTGAATTATTGAATGATATAAAGGGCGAAATCCAAAAAGTATTGTTGATAGGTCATAATCCAGGTATAAGTGCATTGGTTTCCTATATTTCGGGTCAGGATTATATCAGTATGAAACCGGGCATGATGGCCATAATTGAATTGCAGGTGGACGATTGGAAAATGCTTGGAGGGAATACGGGAATACTAAAGGAAATCTTGCAATAGGAATGATTTTTTAACTTTTGATTTGCATTTGGATCTCTTTTGAGGCAGTTTTGAACATTGAAACGCACAATAGCAAAAACCCAAAGAATTTAGATCCATGACTTCAAAACACAAACAAATTGAAGATTTTGACCCGAATGGAGTCAGTTGCCACGATGGTATTTTTGGTTTGCCTTATGATGAAAATACTGCTGAATTAATCATTATTCCTGTTCCTTGGGAAGTTACGGTTTCCTATTCCCACGGTACCGCGCAAGGACCTGAAGCTGTTTTGAATGCCTCATTTCAGGTGGATTTTTATCAGGATGATATCCACGATGCCTGGAAATTGGGAATTCATATGCTTCCGATTTCTGAGCAATTATATAACAAAAGCAACAGCTATAGAATATTGGCGGGCAATTACATTTCCTGGTTGGAGTCCGGCGCACCTAAGGATTCTTCCGAAAGATTCGCGGCTGTTCCTGATGTCATCAACAAGGCTTGTTCTATAATGAATGATTGGGTATATGAACAGGTAAAAGAATTCAGGGCCAAGGGTAAAATGGTCGCTTTGTTAGGTGGGGATCACAGTACTCCCCTTGGGATGATCAAAGCGCTTTCGGAAGAGTTTGAAAGTTTCGGGATTTTGCAGATTGATGCCCATGCAGATTTGAGAAAAGCCTATGAAAATTTTGAATATTCCCATGCCTCCATCAGCTATAATGCATTGAAATTTCCTCAGGTAAGCAAGCTTGTACAGGTAGGGATAAGGGATTATTGTCAGGCAGAAGCTGTCTTGGCCAAAGAGAATAATAGGATACAAACATTTTATGATAAGGACATCAAAAAGGAACTTTTTGAGGGAAAAGCTTGGAAGGTGATCTGTGATGATATCGTAGAACAGTTGCCTGAAGACATATACATCACCATTGATATCGATGGTTTTGACCCTAAGTTGTGTCCACATACGGGAACACCTGTGGCCGGAGGATTTGAAATGGAACAGATTCTTTATCTGATGAAGCAGGTAGTGAAATCAGGTAAAAGAATTATCGGTTTTGATTTGGTGGAAATTGCTCCCGGTCCTGATGGGGATGAATGGGATGGTAATGTCGGGGCAAGAATTCTGTACAGAATGGCGAATCTTTACGCGGCTTCTCAAGGAAAATTGAACTTGAAATGACAGAATTCCGGGACGTCATGCAGAACGAAGTGAAAGCCTGTCCCGTCCCGATATTCTTATGGATTAAACAACAGAAGGAATATAAGATTTTTCATATTTTCTATTATCCCTTATCAGGGCAAAAATCCTGTTTATGATTTTGGCTCTAACGGCATTTATTACAGTCATTTTATTCTTTCCCTCAGCAACCTTCCTTTCAAAATATTCTCTAAGCTCTCCTTTCATCTTGATTGCAGAGAGTGCAGCCATATGGAAGAGTTTTTTAAGCTCCTTATTGGCTCTGTTGGACACCTTTTTCCTAGATCTCTGACTTGTACCTGATTCAAAGGAAAATGGAGCAACGCCTACATGACAGGAAAATTCCCTACCGTTACCAAACTTGGTGAAGCCTCGTGTGGCTATGATCGTCTCAGTTGCTACTTTATCTCCTACACCTCCAACTGACAACAATATCTCTTTTTGAATGGTGAGTTTCTCACTGGAGGCGAACTGTTGGTCTATCTGTTTGTCGATAGAATCAATTAATTTGGTTAATGAAAGGATCTGTTTTTTAAGCCTTTTGCTTTTGGCTTTATAAATATCTGAATCAATGTATCCTTCAAAATCCTTTACCTGGGATTTGTATTTAGCCCGGTCCCTTATATACATATCCCTCTCATTACTAAGTGATTTGACTGTTTCAATGACCTTATCATCGAGATTCTGAAGCCTGGCTTTGTCAACATACCGTATCGCATAATCAACTATCCTTTCGGCATCAATTTTATCATTTTTTCTTCTCTGGACACCTGATCTAAGCTTGATTTCTGCTCCGCTTTCCAACCATAATGCAATATTTTGACTTATGCAAAACACTTTCAAAGGATTGGAATAATGGCCTGTAAATTCAGCACAGACAAGAATATCTTCCCATAGACAGCTCTTTTCCAAGTTCTTGAAAAACTTCTTTATGGAAAGTTCTTTGTTTTCAATTTTGAAGTGTTCAATTACCCCATCAGCGGTAATAAGGCAAATGTCTAATGTCAATTTACTGACATCAATTCCAATAAATGTTTTGAATTTCATACTTTAGCGTTTAGATATATTAAATGATAAGAACCGTTACCTAATAACCTTAACAGATGTAAGACTAATATCTTATACAGGTCTTGGTTCTTTAAACCTGTCAGTTCCAAATATCGCGATAGTGCTCTACTCAGGCCATCGATGGATCGCTGACAGGTTTTCAATTATACCACCGTTCTTGGTTTAATACAACTGATCAAATCTAAGGTAGCTATCGGGATTCGGGGCATCTCCTGAGGTATAGGGGATTCTTCACTTCGCTGTAATATTTTCAGATTGCTATAAGTATTTCAGAAAGCTCGTTCAGAATGACGCAGAACCAGAAGTCATTCCCTTTCTGTAAATGCCAAATTTTCATTACTACCAATGACATAATTCGGAGCACCCTTGCTGCTGATCCCGAAGGCTTTTGGGTTGAGGTGAAAACAATGATATTTAGCTACTGACATCATTAGGGATAATCACATAGGAAATTTATTTTGAACCACAAAAGTGACAAAAGAATACAAAAGATACTGAATATAGTCTATTGTTCCCTTTTGTTCCTTTTGTGGTTCCATCATTTTTTTTGTTTAACATTAACGCCAGCCCATTCGGGATGTCGCCTGCCTGCCGTAGGTAGGAGAAACTTAATGTCATTCCCCTTTCTATAAATGCCGATTCTAATACCAATGACAGAATTGGAGATTTATACCTTTGAGCTGTAAAATGCATTCAAGAATATAGATAACTTTTCCTTGTCACCTCGATCCCTATGGGATATCGGGAGAGAGGTCTGCAGCCCGCTTCGATGTCATTCGCCATTCAGTAAATACCAATTTTCCCGATTTGAAATGACAATGAATAAAAAAATTATTCTAAAACAAAGCCATTGCAAAATTGAATTGCAATGGCTTTGTTTTCTATCGTTTGCGAAGATTTCTTATTTTTTGGTTGTAATCAGAATTACTCCATTTTGGACCCTACTTCCATAAAGGTCAATCATGCTGAATGCCTTTTCTCCTTTTACTACCTCTATAGATTTGATCTGATCGGGTTTAATAATATCATCCAATTTCCTCCCGATTTCCGGGTGCGCTACACCATCAATTACAAAAATTGGTTCAGACGAATGATTCTCTTTCGTTTCATACATTTTTATTTTTGAGAATGGGCTTCTGTCTTGTGCACCATATCCAGTTACCACAATTTCGTTTTCGACCTTCAATATTTGCCCCAAGGTATTTTCTCCACCGGCTATTCTAAAAGTAATGGGAAGATTTACAATGTAAGAATTTTCTTTTCCATCAACCGTCCAATTTGGGGCATTTTCGATTACCCTCAGTACTTCATTATCCAATTCCGGGGAAACACCTTTTGTAATGGCATATGAATTTATTTTCCCGTCTGCATCAAGATGAACTTTGGTAAATACTGTTCCGAACACCTCATTTTCCCGTGATTCAGCCGGATATTTTAAGTTTTTTGCCATGTGGCTGTTAAAAGCTTCAGAAGCTTTGGGATTTCCGCCTTGACTCTGCGGATTTTCATCAAATAAATTACCGGAGACGACTTGGTCACTGGGAAGCTTGAATCTCACCGGCAGCCGCATCCTGACATTTACTTTCTGTCCCCTTTGTTCACCAGGAATCCAGTCTGGCATTTCGGAGATCAGTCTGAGAACTTCTTCATCACAACCTGCCCCAATTCCCCTGAGAATTTCAGGTTGATCGACCGTACCGTCTTTGTTTATAACAAAAACCACATAAACCGTACCTTCCACACCCATTTGTTTTGCAGTATTGGGATATTGGATGTTGGATTTGATCCATTCATTCCAGGCCTTCATTCCTCCTTCAAATTCGGGGGCTTTTTCGACTACATCAAAAACCGTATTTTCTGTGACCACAAAGTTGCTGTTCAAAGCAGGAGTGGGGGAGGGATTAAAGAATTGATGAGAATCCGTGGCCGACATAGCACTTCCATAAAATGCAAAGGAAGCAGTCATGACCATATCAACAGGTTTTTCATTTGATTTAGCGGCAATCCATTTATTTACGGATTCTTTTTGGACCGCTTCCAACAATTGATCGTCTAAACCGCCCCCATAGCTTCTTTTAACTATCGGATTTTGAATTTCACCTTCTTTTGAAACCACAAATTCAATTTCTATTACTCCTCCGAGTCCCAGATCCTTTTCCATTTGGGGGACTTTAATCTGTTGGGTAATAGCCTTATTCCATTCCTCCATTCCCATAGTAGGTTCAGCGGGTGAATCGACCTGATACTTGAATCGTGCATTTGGATATGATTTGGTGATTTTGGAAGTAGATCTGAGGTTATTGATCAGTCCACGGACTTTAATATACTCTTCATCAGAATTGATTCCGGTAAATTCATATTGCAGTTCACCAATTTGTGCGGTCAAATTTTCATTTTCTCTGGGACTGATAAATTCATAATGAAGGGGGTTTTTAATTTTTTTGACTTTAATGCCCACCTCAAGGGAGTCCTGTGACACGAGTAGCATCTTTTTGATTTCCTCTATATTTTCGGTAATACGAAGGGGAAGCAAGTGCTCACCTCGCTCTGTTTTCATCGATACCAATGCCAATAGTGTCAAAGAAAGCGGGAAAACCATCACGGTTTTCAACCAATTTATTTTTTTTGGATTTTTCATCATCATAATTCTTTTTAAGGTTGTAGATCTAATAAAATAATTACCAATAGGAAGATCAATTCCCTTAAATGCCATTTTGACGATCAGTTTTGGATAGTTTTCTTTATTTATGGTTTTTCTGATTACGTTTTCATCTGCTAAGTATTCATGTACATCGATCAATTCAGCGCGCATCAGGTGGATGACGGGATTAAACCAAAAAAGTATACTCAATATCTGATAATACATGACATCCCAGGAATGACCCTGTCTGATGTGCTCAATTTCGTGTTTGATGATCTGTTCTTTTTCATCATCCTTTAGTATATGGGTATCATCCCAAAATAATTTGTTGAAGTAAGAAAAAACAGGCGCAAGGCCAAATGTGGGGATCAAAAAGTAATTTTCTTTGAGATTGTATATGGTCTGATACCAACCTTTTTCCCAAATCATCCTCAATTGGATAAAATTCAAAAAGAGTTTAAAAGAAAGAAATAGTATAACTGACAAATAGGCTAGAAAAATATAGTCCCTGATTTCCCATAAAAGGGGGAGCTTTGAACTCTGAACAATAACTTCAGGAAGTCCAAAGGTGGCGACAAAATTGTCGGGCGCTTCCTGTTCTGAAAGCGCCCGATAAAATTCTGTTTGTTCCAATGATATACCTGGTTTATCAAAACTTACCGGAATGCTGATCAACGGAAAAAGCAAAGCCAAAACAGGAGTAATCAAAATATAAAATCTGTTGACTGTAAAAGCTTTTTCATTTCTTAGAAATACAAAATATACTCCGAAGAAGAATAGCAGACAAAAGGTACTTTGCCAGATATAGTCGATTAGAACAGCCATAGGCTATTTCTTAACATCGCCTTTGACTTCCTCCATAATTTTCTCAAGTTCCTTGATGTTCAGATTTTTGTCTTTGGCAAAAAAGGAAGCAAGTTTGGAGAAAGATCCACTGAAATAACCTGATAAGAGGTTTTTGATAGAGAAGCTTCGGTATTCATCTTTGGAGACAATCGGAAAATACTCGTGTGATTTTCCATATGCCTTGTGATTGACAAATCCTTTCCTCTCGAGGATACGGACGATGGTGGAAACCGTGTTGTAAGCCGGTTTTGGTTCTGACATTTTTTCTAGGATATCTTTGACAAAGCCTTTCTCGATATCCCACAGAATCTGCATTATCTGCTCTTCTGCGCGGGTTAGTTCTCTCATATTGTTTAAGTTTAAATACGATTACAACTTATCCATTTAGTTTTTAAAAAACAAGAAAAGGAATAAATCTTTCTATTGGTAACTGTAAATTTAAGTAAAATCATTTAATTTAAAAAATAAAACTTAGTTTAAATTTAAAATTTAGGTGAAAAAAATTCAATCTTATTTAATGGTATTATCTTCATTTGCATTTAAAAAGAAAAAAGCTTCCTTGAGGGAAGCTTTAAATTTATTTAAATGACAAATATCAAGCGGTTTTAAGTTTGATGATTCCTGAAGCATGCAGCAATTTCACAATAGGATAGGTAGGATCAAATTCATACCATTTTACGGCAAAATTCGCTCTGTTCGGGAGTTTGTGATGGTTATTCTGAAAAAGCTCTCCAAGCATAAGTACATCCAACAAAAGGCTGTTTTTGGATTTGTCATTGTTATCGAAATTGGCATAGCCATACTTGTGACCGCTCCAGTTTACGATGGCTCCATGAACAGGACCCATCATGAAGTGAATAGGGAGTAGAAAATACATCCACCAATGCGTTCCGGCCAATTCAAAAACCGAAATACTCAAAACATATACCATAACATAAAAAAACAACCAACCAACTCTCACTACCATGGAGTCAGCAAAAAGATCAAATTTATTCCAGTCAGGAACATCTTTGGAGAATCTTTCTTCTGGCTTTAGCCTGAAACTGAAGTAATCATTGTAAATATTTTTGGTTTTCCACATCATGGTAAACAGGTTTTCTGTATGGTGTGGACTGTGAGGATCTTTTGGAGTATCGCTATAAGCATGGTGCATCCTGTGCAATATAGCATAAGCCCTTGGAGACAAATAGGAACTTCCTTGGCAAAGCCAGGTGAAGAAATAAAAGAATTTTTCCCAATATTTATTCATGGAGAACATTTGATGGGCAGCATATCTGTGGAGAAAGAAACTCTGGCAAAACAGAGAGAAATACCAATGAAGGAGGAAGAAGATAATTAGAATCACTATGAGATTGAATTAATATGATACAGACAAATATAAAGGCAGAATTTTAAATTAAAACTACCAATACTTAAATAGGGGGTTTTTTATGATAAATATCATGGAGAAACAGAAATTCAAACCTGATTTCTTTACTAACCTATATTAGATTAAACTCTAATAATTGTAAAGGGTTCAGCTATAAAAAATTTATATTAAAGAGCATTTGAAATTAGAGCAGTTTAATCCTTATATTCTAACAGGATTTGGTTTGATGTTATTGATTTTTTTTTTGGTTGATAAAAATTCAAAATTGAATAAATAATGGTTTGGGCCTAGAATTCAAAAATTTATTTTCAATATTTAGTATTCAAAAATACGGCATGAGCAAATCGAACCAAACCTTGAATATTTTAATCCAATTGATACTGGGAGCTATTTCAATTCTGATTGCTCAGTATATTATTCCAGGTGTCCATGTTGCTGATTTTTTTACTGCAATAGTGATTGCAGCTTTATTGGCTTTGTTGAATATTACCATTAAGCCGATTTTAATCATTTTGACTATACCGATCACTGTTTTGACATTAGGATTGTTTTTATTGGCTATCAACGCCATAATTATTCTTTTGGCTGCCGAAATTATTCCTGGTTTTGAAATAGATGGATTTTGGTGGGCTTTGCTCTTTAGCTTTGTGTTGAGTTTAATCAATTCACTTTTGGGTGTTTCCTTAGGAAGTCAGAGGTAGTCAATTACTTTTCACAGGAAGCGTCCTGTCGAATACTCTTTTATAAAGAGTTAAAACTCCTTTGTTGTTTTTTTGAAAATGTATTTTATCGGATTTTTTGACTCTGACAATCAAAATATTCAATTCTTTTTTGGCTTCGGAATCTTTTACTGATTCAGTTTCAAAGTTTTGGTATTCCACATCGACAGGTGGAATGCAAAACTCATTTATTGATTTTTCAACCATATACTTTTCTTCTTCTACATCTACACCTATCAATCTTTTATTGTCTGAGACTCCGATTACAAGGGTTCCGCCATTCGTATTTGCAAAGGCGGTCAAAGTTTTTGCCAATTTTTGGGGATCATTGACATGTAATTTGAAATCAAAATCCTGCCCTTCAGTCCTTTTTAAGAGGTCTTTAATTAATTCTTCATTTTTTTTTGGTTCTAACATTTTTTATTAACTTAAAAGCTTGTACTTTAAGTACTTAATAATAGACTCTCTAAAACTAACCGGCTACTGCTTTTAAGTTAACGGAATGCATTGTATGTTGTCTTAAAATTCATCAATTTTTATCCTATGAAATATCAAAATGAAGGTTTTGTGCCAGAAAAAATTGAAGCACTGAAAAAGGAACTAATTGCGTCAAAATTAAACCACAAAATTGTTCCCGACCAAGAAAACTCAGATGAGTTTGTCAATTTCTATTTTATAGGAATGTATGAGGGAAAAGAGGTGATTTATGATGCTGCCCTTTATACTTTAAGGCTTCATCATGCTTCCGAGGTCTATGAATTGGCTGAACATGAAGCAGCAAAGAAATTCCCGAATTTTAAAGGAATTCATTATGAAGAAGATGAAAACGGCAATCTGAAACCCTTAAGCGGTGAAGAGGAGGAAATCGGGTGGTTTATTACCGAAATCATCATGGAAATTGAAGAAGAAGAAACTGTAAAAGTTCAGGAGTTCGTTGACCTGGATACCAATCATGATTTTGGTATAGGTTTGGATGCTGCTTTGAATGTGGAATACATTGATGAAAGAGTGATATCAAAGTTCGTCAAGGAATTCAATGAAGATACGCTTGTATTGGAAGACACGCTTTATACCTTCCAATCTGAAGAAGAAGACGCAGATTGATTTTTTTGAGGGAACCTGACAAACCATTTTTTTTCATTATTGTTGAATAAGCAATTCTGATATGCTATGCTAAAGATTGCTTGGTCATCCCGATATTGTCATCCTCTCCCTCAAGGCCATAGATTTCCAATGGAAAAATATAATTTACTGCCAGAACAGTTATTATATGAGGGGACAGTTTCGAATGAAAATTTTTTTGAACCAGGTCTTCTGGATGAAAAATGGATACTTAATACGCATGAGGAAGGTTACCTGAAAAAATTAAAAACACTTTCTCTCAGCAAGTCGGAGATCCGTAAAACAGGTTTTCCTCTCAGTGCCGAATTGATCGAAAGGGAAATCCATATTATGCAGGGTTCTTTACAGGCCTCATTATTCGCGTTGGAATTTGGAATCGCCATGAACGTCGCAGGGGGTACCCATCATGCATTTACCAATAGGGGCGAGGGTTTTTGTCTTTTAAATGACATCGCTATCAGTGCCAATTATTTGTTGGACAATAAACTTTCAAGCAAAATTTTGGTGGTGGATCTGGATGTACATCAGGGAAATGGGACAGCGGAGATCTTTAAGAACAATAAAAATGTTTTTACCTTTAGCATGCATGGTGCCTCCAACTACCCCATGCATAAAGAAAAATCTGATTTGGATATAGGACTCCCCGATAAAATCGATGATGCAGCCTACCTTAAATTATTAAAGGAAAATCTCCATTTCATTGTTGAAATCTTTCATCCGGATTTTATGATTTTCCAAAGTGGTGTGGATGTTTTGGAATCAGACAAATTGGGACGATTAGGATTAAGTATTGACGGTTGCAAAAAAAGAGATAAAATTGTAATGGAATTGGCCAAGACAAATGATATTCCCATAATGTGCTGTATGGGCGGTGGCTACTCTGAAAGGCTTACCCACATTATTGAAGCACATGCCAATACTTTCAGGATTGCACAGGATCTTTATTTCTAAACTATGAAAACTTCAAAAGAATTAAGAATAAAATGGCTGGTTTATGCTGTTTCAGGAATACTGCTGATGGGTTTTGGACTTAGTGTTTTGGGAGAATCAAGTATTTCCAAATTTCAAGGAGAATCATTTTCTTATTGGTTTTTGATGGGAACGGGAGGGTTGGCTTTGTTTTTTTCAGGCTTTTCTATTTTCGGCCAAGCCATTGTCTATAAAGGGTTTTTGGATAAAATGAAATGATTCTTTAACTGAATTTAACATTTGATAGCATAAATAAAATTTGCAAAAAAGATACTTTGTTTATATTTGCGCCAATTAGAAAAAAAAGAAACAACGTGAAAAAAATAGCAAAAGTGTTCGGCTTGTTGGGAATTGCATTAATTACTTTCTCCTCATGTAACCAAGCAGACAAAACATCTGATACAGGTACCTCCGAAGAAGATTCACCTGAAGTAAGTATTTCCGATTTGAAAATCGCCTATGTTCTTACCGACAGTGTGATCGCAAGGTTTGAGTTTTTTAAGGAGAAATCATTGGAAATCACTGAGAAAGGCAAAAAATTCGAAAATGAATTGGGCAGCAGGGCCAGGGGTTTTGAACAGGAAGTGGCCAACTTCGAGCAGACTGCCAACTCCATGACACCAAACCAGGCTAGGGCCAAGCAGGAAGACTTGATGAAGAAAGAGAGAAATCTTGTTACCTACAGAGATAATTTGATGCAGGAACTTTCCGGGGATGAGTCTAAACTATACAGTGATGTGTACGATCAGATTCAGACCTACCTAAAGGGATATGCCGAAGAAAATGATTTGGAACTTATACTTTCCTACACAAGAGGTGGCGCGGTATGGTATTCCAAAAAGGAGTTGGATATCACAGATAAGGTGGTAGAAGGTATAAACAAACAATATGCTGCAAGTAAAGCTCCTGAAGTAAAGTAAGTAAGAAAAAGATCAAGAACAGTATTGGGCCTGGTCTTTGACCGGGCTTTTTTTATGCGCTTTAAATTGGTACTTTTGCAGCGGAAAATTCAAAAAGACAGATATGAAAATTACAGAATTTTTAAAACATAATTTCAGGCACTTTAATGCAGCAGCGCTTATTGATGCTGCAGAAGGGTATAAAACCCATCTTGATAACAACGGTAAAATGATGGTCACCTTGGCAGGGGCAATGTCTACCGCGGAACTTGGTATCTCCTTAGCAGAAATGATCCGTCAGGATAAGGTTCACATCATTACCTGTACAGGGGCAAATCTGGAAGAGGATGTTTTTAATTTGGTGGCTCACAATTATTATGAAAGAATTCCGAATTACCGGGATTTATCTCCGGAAGAGGAACAGGATTTGCTTGAAAGGCATATGAACAGGGTTACAGATACCTGTATCCCTGAAATGGAAGCAATGAGAAGGATTGAGAATGTTATATTGGCTGAATGGGTAAAAGCTGATAAGGCCGGTGAACAATATTTTCCACATCAGTTCTTTTACAAAATCCTGCTTTCAGGAAAGCTTGATGAAAGTTTTCAGATTGACCCAAAAGATTCTTGGCTTTTGGAAGCTGCTAAGAAGAACCTACCCATTATAGTACCGGGATGGGAAGATTCTACTTTAGGAAATATGTTTGCCGGGCATGTAATCGCAGGTGACGTCAAAAATGTACATACAGTCCGAACAGGTATTGAGTATATGATGTTTCTTGCTGAATGGTATACAGTAAATGCTCAAGTAGACAGCACAGTAGGCTTCTTTCAAATAGGAGGCGGTATTGCAGGGGATTTTCCGATCTGTGTGGTTCCTATGTTGCATCAGGATCTTCAGAGAGACAATGTTCCATTGTGGGGTTATTTCTGTCAGATTTCGGATTCCACTACATCCTATGGATCTTATTCAGGTGCTGTGCCAAACGAAAAAATCACATGGGGCAAACTTGGAATCAACACCCCAAAATTCATCGTAGAATCAGATGCAACCATTGTGGCACCCTTGATTTTCGCTATAGTATTAGATCAATAAAATGAGATTAAATCCATACTCTTTTTTAATAAAAGCAAGTAGCTTAATCCTGCTTGCTTTTTCCTTTTTCTTTTCAGCTTTAGGGCAGGAACTGATTCCTTTGCGGGCACTGAACTCTCCCTATGATGAACAAAATCCTGTTTTTTCTCCAACCGGAGAAATATTTTACAGTATAGGTTTTCATCCTGAAAACCTGGGAGGACCTACGGATTTTGGAGATGTATGGATGAGCAAAAAAGATTCAAAAGGCGAGTGGCAAAAACCCCAACATGTATCAGACCTGTCTTCATCTGGAAATGATGTTTTGATAGGATTTTCGGATGCTTTGACCGCTTTGGTTTATCATAGCGGTAACAATGAAAAAAGACAAGGGATCCATCAATATACCAGATTTGGAAATTCCTGGAATCATGTGAAGCCTATTGAAATGGGGAATTTTAAGAACAACGGGGTTCATTTCAGTGGTAGACTGCTCGCTGAACAAAGTATCATCGTGATGGCCATGAATTCCTTTGGATCTTTTGGGAATGAAGATATTTATATCAGTTTCAGACAATCAGAAGGGGCTTGGTCCTCTCCATTTAATATGGGCTCCGCTATCAATTCCTTTGCACAGGAGCAAACACCTTATCTTTCAGCTGACTTACAGACCATTTATTTTTCATCAAATATCCATGGAAACAGAAGGGGAAAGGATATTTATTTTGCGCAAAGGAAAAGTAAATCATGGGATGATTGGACGCAGCCTCAAAAAATCGAAAATGCCAATTCTATTGGATCTGAATTGGGCTATGTGATTGTAGATGAAGATGAGGAATTTGCGATTTTTACGACCACCCAAAACAGTGATGGATTTGGCGATTTTATGATGGTGAAGTACGAACCAAAAGAACCCTTATTGGCATTATTGGAAGAGGTTGACTCTCCTGTTGAAGCTATTGAAGAGAATATAGTTGAAAAAACCGAAGAATCGGTTGCTATAATTTCTGAAGAAACACAGGAGGAAAAAACGGATATAGTTATTGAAACCGGATCAGAAAAGGATTCTGTGTTGGTTATTGAACAGGATTCTTTGGAAGTAAATGATTTTGAAAAGGTTGAAGATACTCAGGTAAGCATTGAACATGAGATTATCAGGGTATTGGACGCTAAATCAATGGCAGAGATTCCATATAAAATAGAAATAGGAAATGATAGGGGAGTCAAACTGACTTTAGATACCCAGCAAGAAATATGGGAAAAACTGGAAGAACCTCTTTGGACAAATATTGTAATCAGCTCCAAAGGTTTTATACCCAGAATTTTGGAAGTGAAAGAATGGGAAAGTATAGCAGTTGAAAGTAAGGAGCTATTGCTTCAGCCTGCCATGACAGGAACGTCCATTATATTGAATAACATACAATTCAACAGAGGTACTTCTGATTTTGCCGATGCCAGGTCAGTTCAGGTTTTGGATAATTTGGTTGCCTTTATGAAGGAAAATCAGGACATCAAAATCAGACTGGAGGGACATACGGATAATGCCGGAGACCCTTCATTGAACAAGGATTTATCCATGAAGAGAGCATCCAAAATCAGAGGATATTTGACTATCAATGGTATTGATTTTGAAAGGGTCAGGATATCAGGATGGGGTGGAAGCAGGCCGATAGCAGACAATCAGACGGAAGAAGGAAGGAACCTGAACAGAAGGGTTGAGATGTTGATTGAAAATTGAAACGATTAGATTTAAAATTCTGATAAATAAGCATTAAACATAATTTAAATAAGATTTTTTAAAAATTATTTTTTACGTTCAATCATTTAATTTGACTATTTTTCACTTGTTAAAAGTTGACCGGTTTAATCAATAATTGGTGGGAAAAATATTGGAGATGAATTCAGTGCTTTAAGCCTGATTCGATTGAGTCAAAATGTTTTCATCTATTTTTTGTCCGAATTTTAGGAAAAACCGTCTAAACAGATTAATATCCGTAGTTTCCCAAAATAACTATGACAGAACGGAAAAAATTGACTTTGAAAGATATAGCAAAGGAACTGGGAGTTTCTATTTCAACTGCTTCAAGGGCATTGAAGTCACATCCCGATATTGCTGAAGAAACCATTCGTTTGGTTAAGGAATATGCTGAGAAACATCATTATGTTCCGAATTATCTTGCTGTTAACTTCCGTAAAAACAAAACCTTTACAATAGGATTGATTGTGCCTGAATTGGTTCACCATTTTTTTTCAACCGTAATCAGTGGCGCTATAGATGAAGCAAAAAAACAAGGATATAATATTTTGGTCAGCCAATCCAATGACATTCTTGCCGATGAACTTACAGCTTGTCAGACCATGTTGGGAAGTAGTGTGGATGGACTCCTTATATCAATCTCGAATGAAACCATGGAGGGTGAACACCTTAATGAATTTATCAATGAAGGTAGACCAATTGTTCAGTTTGATAAAATCACCGATCAGGTAAAATCCCCGAAAGTAATTGTAGATGATTTTGAAGGGGCATATCAAGCTGTCAAGCACCTCATCGAAATGGGTTATAAAAAAATAGCTCATATGAGGGGTAGATTGGAAGTTAAAAATGCAAATGATAGGTGTGAGGGGTATCAAAAAGCCCTTCAGGATTTTGGGTATGGTCTGAACAAAGAGTGGGTGAAAAATTGTGTCTTGATTAATGAAAAGGAAGGGTACGACTTTGCCAAAGAACTGATGGAATCTGACAATCCGCCGGATGCCTTTTTCTGTATTACGGATCTTGTGGCCATCGGAGTAATGAAATACCTGAAGGACCATGGATTTAAGATTCCCTCCCAAGTTGGTGTTGTCGGGTTTAGCAACTGGAAACTGGCCGAGGTTGTAAGCCCGGGTCTGAGTTCAGTTGAGCAGCATGGATATGATATGGGAAAAAGAGCTACCAGGCTTCTGATTGATCTTATAAAGAATCATAATCTGGATTCAGAGGAAACCATACAGATCAAAACCAAAATGATAGTCAGAGAGTCTTCTCAAATGAAAGGAAAAAATTTATAATTAATTTAATATTCAGGTAAACATTCTATACCAATAATTTTTAAATTTAACTATAAAATGTATTTTTGCGTATTCCAAATACAATATGCAGGCTTTCTTTTCCCTACTACTGTTAACAATCGCCTACGGGCTTTTTATTTTATCTGTATTCCCGGAAAAATATTTTAGGAAATTAAGTCATATTTCCAATCATAAAGACTCTCCTGAGTATACTAAAGTATCATTAAGTGCCCCCATATTTTTTTCATTTTTGATAGGGTATTCTATGGCAGCAACAATGCTTTATTTTTTTATTTTCTGAGTAAGGCCAAGTAATCTTTTTTACATATTGAGGCTTAACTTTGGTTTAGCTTTTGAATATTCTTTAAATTAGAAAAATCTAAATTTCATTTACGTGAAAAATCCTACCATTTTACCAATTGTAAAGGACTCTCCTTGGTTGAAAGACCATTCTCAGGAAATTTTTGAGAGATATGAAAGGTTCCGATCAGTCTTGAAATTAATTGAGCAGGACTATGGGAATCTTTTGGAATTTGCCAGAGCGCATGAATATTATGGGATACATTTTGATTCCTTCCGAAATGGTTGGGTATATAGAGAGTGGGCCCCAAAAGCATACAACCTCTTCTTGATGGGGGATTTTAATCATTGGGACCGATACAGTCATCCATTGAAAAAGGATCATAGGGGAGATTGGGAAATCTTTTTGCCTTATGAAGATTACAAAAATTCCTTTGTGCACGAGGGTAAAGTAAAGGTACATGTTGAAGGTGAGAACGGTGCATTGGATCGAATTCCTTCCTATATCAGGAGGGTTGTTCAGGATTTGTCAAATCACGATTTTTCCGGTCAGTTGTGGTTTCCAGAGAAATCCTTTTCCTGGACAGATCAAGGTTTTGATGCCAGTGAAAATTTGAAGCAGCCCCTTATCTATGAATGCCATGTCGGTATGGCGCAGGAAAAGGAGGGAGTGGGGACCTATCTGGAATTTGCTGAAAACATACTCCCAAGAATAAAAGCGGCAGGTTATAATACGATTCAGATGATGGCTGTAATGGAACATCCTTATTATGGATCTTTCGGCTATCACGTTTCCAATTTTTTCAGCCCTACTTCCAGGTTTGGTACACCCGAAGATTTAAAATTTCTGGTAAATAAAGCGCATGAAATGGGTATTTCTGTCATCATGGATATAGTCCATTCTCACGCTGTAAAAAATGTTTATGAAGGCCTCAACGAATTCGATGGTTCTGACCATCAGTATTTCCATCCGGGTGAAAGAGGTTACCATGAAGGATGGGACTCGAAACTTTTTGATTATGGAAAATTAAAGGTCATGCATTTCCTTCTTTCGAATGTAAGGTATTGGTTGGAGGAGTTCCATTTTGACGGGTATAGATGGGATGGCGTGACTTCAATATTGTATTTACATCACGGGAACGTCACTTTTGATAATCTCGAAAAATATTTCAAAGATGGTGTAGATTGGGATGCGGTGATTTATCTGCAATTGGCCAATAAATTGATACATGATTTTTCTCAATCTGCGATGTCTATTGCTGAGGAAGTCAGTGGAATGCCGGGATTATGTCGAAAGGCCCAAGATGGAGGTATTGGTTTTGATTTCAGATTGGCCATGGGTATACCTGACTTTTGGATAAAAACCCTCAAACATAAACCTGATGAGCATTGGGATATGTTTGAAATGTGGCATGAATTGACCAACAGGCCGGAAAATGAGAGAACCATTGCCTATGCTGAATCACACGATCAGGCCTTGGTTGGGGACAAATCCATTGCTTTTTGGTTGATGGACAAAGAAATGTATTCCAGCATGTCCAAACTCCAAAGCAGCTTGGTTGTAGATAGGGGAGTGGCTTTGCATAAAATGATCCGAATGATTACCAGTTCACTTGGCGGAGAGGGATACCTTAATTTTATGGGCAATGAATTTGGGCATCCGGAATGGGTGGATTTTCCCAGGTTGGGGAATAATTGGAGCTACCAATATGCCAGAAGGCAGTGGTCTTTGGTTGATACTGACCATTTGAGATATCATGATCTTTTTGAATGGGACAAAGCTATGATTAGATTGATTTCTGAATTCCAAATATTGGCTTCCAGACAAGCTATGCAACTTCATCTAGATCCTGAGAAAAAGATATTGGCATTTGAAAGAGGTGGATTTGTGTTTGTTTTCAGTTGGAATATCAGTGAATCTATTTTTGGATTTGAATTTAAAGTTCCGGAAAATGGAAAATATAGAATCATACTTAATTCTGATGATAAGAAATTCGGGGGCTTTGGCAGGATAGAAGGTGATCCGGTATATCCAACTGATAAATCCGGTAAAATTCAGATTTATTTGCCCAACAGAACATGTTTGGTTTTCCGGAAAACCAGTAAATAGAAAGCGGAGCATATGCTCCGCTTTCTGTAAAATGACGACCTTTAATTTTCTATCAACCAAATTAAAAGAGAAAAGATTTGTACTCTTTTAGAGCTTTATTTTTTCCCGCCGCCATTTTACAATCTGAATATTCCTACGATATGAAAAAGTTATGGTTAGTTAAAAACTCTAATTTTTTTTTGAAGTATTTCTTGTCGTGAAAAGTATTATTCCCTAGGTAGTATGAGTGAAATTAATCATTAAGAAATTTTTCCATTTCACTATAAAACCAATCAGCTTCATCATAGAATACAAAATGAAAAGCCTTTTCTGCTACTAATAATTTTACTTCTTTGATTTCCTTAAGTTGATTTTGGTAACCTAAAGTGACTGATTCCTTGGTAGCTCCGAAATTTTGATAAGCTGCCCAAGAACCAAATACCAAAACAGGAACCTTAATATTTGACATCAGGGGACGAATATCTGTAGTGTACATTTCTCCGTAAGCCTGTCCGACTACAGCTGAATTGCTGTTCATTCCCATTTCAATGACTTTTGCTCTTTTCTCCTCTGTGGCTATCATGGAGGAAACAATCATTTTTTGATTGGCCAAAGCACTTGCCTCATCCATATTGACCATGGCATTTTTCATACTTTCTACCATTGGTTTGGCAGTTTCAGGGGTGATTCCTGGCATTTGTAACACAGGGAAATAAGGAACCCCATCTACCGAAATGACTTTTTCAAAAACTTCCGGTTCTTCGGCTGCTGCCCATAAGCCCAAAAAACCTCCCATGCTGTGTCCAATGATGATTGGATTTTTTAGCTTTTTTTCTTGGGTATAGGCAATCAGCTCATCTTTTACCTGTTTCAAATAAAAATCAACATCTGCCATCTCCTTATTTCCAAAACCTTTTATAGTGACCAAATGCAGTTCATACTTTCCTTGGTATCTTTCAACCAATTCATCCCATACATCAGAACTGCAGGACATGCCGTGAACCAAAATTATGGGTTGACCTTTACCGATGATTTGAGTGGTAATCAGTTGTGGTTCAGCGGATGCATTAATAGTTTTTAGAAATGCCAACAGCATACCAACAAGTAGCCAATTGAATTTTTGTGTTTTCATGGTTTTTATTTTTTTGTTTGTCCAAAATTGGGGAGTGACTTGACAGCAAAATAATTTCTTTGACAAGCTGAAATTCCTGCTTGACCAAATGCCAAAAAATAGATGAAAGGTAAATTGGAGTAGGAATAAAGGTTTTAATTTACCCAAAAAACAGCTTATTTCGTTTGATCAATTTGGTTTCACTTTTGGTCAAAGAAAAAGAGCAATTGGTCATTTTTTTTCTGGATTGTTGAGCCCTATATATATTTTCAACAATCGAAATTAATTTTATTGAGTAAATTCAAATTAAGAGGAAAATATGGTTTGGTGGACATTATTTATGGTTGGAATTGTTTTTATGACTTTGATTTTGGCAGGTGCCTTTAAAGTTAAAAAGTAGCATGAAAACGGTTAAAAATCAGTCAAAAAGAGAAATTGCCCTTAATTCCTTGAATAATTTGGGATTGATTTTGGGAAGATATAAGGTTCATCATTTGCTCTTTTGGGCAGTATACTATGTTTTTTGGGTATCAGTTTATCAGGGATTTTATCAGAATTTCAATCATTTGCTTTTGGTGACCGGTTTTTATACCATTTCCAATGCAGGGATGTATTATATTCCCCAGTATGTCCTCATCCCAAAATTGATGAAGGGCAAAGGCATGTTATTATTTTTTCCAGCATTTTTTCTATTAGCCGCATTTTTATCTGTTTTTATGAAAACCGGAATTGCATTGGCTTTAAATCTCAATTTGGAAGAGTTTTTTAAAGCAAGTACTTTACAAATCTTAGGTGTATATTTTTCATCCAATGTCTTTACGGGAGCCATATTATTGGCAATCAAAGGATTTTTGGAAAACCGAAAAACCATCAGACAAAATGAACTCAAGGAAAAAGAAAGAATTGAAAGTGAACTGAATTTCCTAAAGTCGCAAGTGAATCCTCATTTTCTGTTCAATGCCATCAACAGTGTATATGTTTTGATCAGGATGGATCCTGATAAAGCTTCTGAAACACTCATCAAATTATCAAACCTGCTGAGATCACAGCTATATGAATTCACTACAGATAGTATTGATATTCAGCAGGAACTGGAGTACCTTGAAAACTATGTTGAATTGGAAAAAATCAGAAAAGGGGATCGTTTAAAAGTGGTTTTTGAAAAAGGAGAAGGCCTGGAAGATTTCTCCATTGCTCCCTTATTGTTGATTCCGTTTTTGGAAAACTGTTTCAAACATCTTTCATCACATACCGATAAAGAAAATCTGGTGAAAGTTCAAATCACTTATGCCAATGGACGATTGATGGCCAATTTTTTTAATACCAAAGAAAACCAAAAAATGCAAGCTGAATCAGTGCAAGGCGGAATTGGTTTGAAGAATATCAAAAGAAGGTTGGAAATATTGTATCCAAAAAAACATATCTTGGAAACCATAGAGCGATCCGATTCATTTGAGGTTAAACTTGAAATCAAAGTCAATGAAGATTAAAACCATCATAGTCGAAGATGAACCTTTGGCAAGGGAAGGGCTGAAAAGCTACATCAGGGAAATTGATTTCCTGGATTTGGTAGGAAGCTGTGAAAATGCCCTTGAAGCCAATAATATCATCTCTTCAGAAAATCCTGAATTGATGTTTCTCGATATTCAAATGCCCAAAATAACAGGTTTGGATTTTTTGAAATCGCTCAAAAAACCTCCGATGGTCATATTTACTACTGCTTATCCCAATTACGCCCTTCAGGGATTTGAATTGGATGTTATTGACTATCTGGTCAAACCCTATTCTTTTGATAGGTTTTTGAAAGCAGTGAACAAGGCTAGAGAAATGTTTCAATTAAAAAACCAAAAACCTTTTGAGGAAAACTTTAAAGACCACATTTTCCTGAAAGTCGATAATATCCTCAAAAGGATCAATTTTGAAGAAATCCTTTATATAGAAGGCATGGAAAATTATATTGCTGTACATACCCACGAGGGTCGGTTCATCACCTTGATGACGATGAAAAATATGGAAGAATTACTTCCAAGCCGAGATTTTTTGAGGGTCCATAAAACCTATATCATTTCCAGGGCCAAAGTCAAAGGAATAGTAGGGAATGAAATCGATATGGGGATGAAGAAAATTCCCTTTTCAAGATCGAGGAGGAATGAGATTATTGAGGCTTTGGTTGGGGGGTGAATATCACCCCATTTTCAATGCCCAAATCAACCCCGCTTCCACACCCCTGATCTCTGCAAGTCCTTTTAATCTTCCTATAGCTGTATATCCCGGATTTACTATCGGCTTGGCAATGTCATCCAACATCTGATGGCCGTGGTCAGGACGCATGGGAATGGAGATTTGGCGGTTTTGTTGAACTTTCAGGATTTCATGAATCACGGCTTCCATAGGAACATCTCCGGTCAAATGGTCATCTTCATAGAAGTTACCCTCATCATCTCTTCTTGTTGCCCGGAGGTGGATAAAATGGATGTGGTCACCAAATTCCCTTACCATGGCAGCAAGGTCATTGTCAGCTCTGACTCCATAAGAACCTGTACAGAATGTAAAGCCATTGTTGGGACTTGAATTGTCTGAGATCAACCTTTTCATATCCTTGGCAGTACTCATCACCCTTGGCAAACCAAATACATCGAATGGCGGATCATCCGGGTGAATGGCCATTTTTACTCCGTTCTTTTCAGCAATGGGAAGAATTTCATCCAAAAAAAGCTGAAGATGCGTTTCAAGTTCTTTGTGTCCAATACCTTGGTAAGTATCCAAGGCAGTTTGAAATTGCTCCATGGTATAACCTTCCTCAGAACCCGGCAATCCTTTCAGGATATTGTCATTTATTCGTTTGAGTGTATCTTCAGTAGCGTTTTCAAAGAATTCTTTTGCTTTTTCAATTTCATTTGGGGTGTATTCATTTTCTGCTCCGGGTCTTTTGAGCATAAAAAGATCAAAAGCAATAACTTCCTTTTTCTCAAATCTCAAAGCTTTTGCCCCATTGGGTAGGGGCCAGGCCAAAAGCGTCCTCGTCCAATCCAATATGGGCATAAAATTATAGCAGATAATGTGAATGCCTTCTAAAGCTAAATTCTCAATAGTCTGTTTGTAATTTCCAATCAGTTCGCCATAATTTCCAGATCTTGTTTTGATTTTTTCATGAACAGGGACGGATTCCACTACAGACCAGGTTAATCCTGCGGCTGCAATGATATCTTTTCTTTTTTTGATTTCATCCCTGGTCCAAATATCCCCATTGGGAATATGATGCAATGCTGAAACAATACCAGTGGCACCAGCCTGTCTGATGTCAGCTAAACTTACCGGGTCTTTGGGACCATACCAGCGCATGGTCTGTTCCATTTTATAGGTCATCTTTAGAATTTAAGATTTTAGAATTAAGATTTTAGATTTTAGATATCGAACGAGAACAGGTACACTGCAAATCGATCTGGGAAATATGAACTTGCATTCAAATTTCTAGCAGTCTTGGTACTTGGTACATAGTACTTGGTACTTTTACACTCCCGAATAAGCTGAAAATCCCCCATCAACTGGAATAATTGTTCCTGTGACGAATTTTGATGCATCTGAACACAGCCACTGCAAGGTTCCGAGAAGATCTTCGGGTTCGCCAAATCTATTCATGGGAGTATGTGCAATGATTTGATTTCCCCTTTGGGTCAAACTTCCATTGGATTCTGTAAGTAATGATCGGTTTTGCTCTGTAAGGAAAAAACCCGGTGCTATGGCATTGACACGGAAATTTGGGCCATGTTTCTGGGCTAGTTCCACAGAAAGCCATTTGGTAAGGTTGTCAATGGCTGCTTTGGCAGAAGCGTAGCCAACAACTCTTGTCATTGGTCGGCTTGCCGCCATTGAGGAAATATTGATGATATTGCCGGATTTGTTGGATAGCATCAAAGGAAAAAAATGTTTAACGGGAATTAAGGTTCCCTGATAATTGAGGTCCATTACTTTTTTGACAGCTTCGGGCGAAAGATCAAATAGGGTTTGAATTGGACTTACAATAGCTTCAGGCCGATTGCCACCGGCAAGATTGATCAATATATCCACCGTCTTGTATCTGTCCTCGATTTTTTGAGCGACCAATTCCACTTGATTTTCTTGGGTAACATCTGCCAAAAAACCATCAGCTTTTCCTCCTTCCTTTCTTAAAACTTCTATAAGGTGCTCTACTTTAGAAGGTGTCCGGCCTAAAATGATGATCTGCGCACCTTCTTTGGCCAAGTGTCTTGCTATCCTTTCGCCCAAGACCCCTGTAGCCCCTGTGATTACTATTTTTTTATTTTTTACAGAGAATAATTTCATGTCATTTATATTTTCGGAAATTGGAAAAAATCCTTCGCATTGTAATAACAAATGTCCTGAATGATTTTTCCAATCATTTTTTCATCATTTGGAAGTTCACCATTTTGGATATCTTTCCCAAACAGGTTGCATAAAATCCTTCTGAAATATTCATGTCTTGGAAAGGAAAGGAAGCTTCTGCTATCTGTCAGCATACCTACAAAACAAGAGATCAGACCCATATTGGAAAGGGTATTCATCTGCGCTTCCATACCGTCTTTTTGGTCCAGAAACCACCAACCTGAACCGAATTGGATTTTCCCTTTTATGGATCCATCATTGAAATTTCCGGTCATGGTCGCCATTACTTCATTGTCACCGGGATTAAGGTTGTATAGGATTGTCTTTGCAAGTTGATCTGTTTTGTCCAATTCATTCAAAAAACCGGATAAAGATACCGCCTGACTGAAGTCACCGATGGAATCAAATCCAGTATCCGGTCCAAGCTGCCTATACATTCTGCTGTTATTGTTTCTTAAAGCGCCCAAGTGGAACTGTTGGGTCCAACCTTTTGCCTGGTACATTTTGCAAAGCTCCAAGAGAGTCCTGTATTTGAAAAACGCCACTTCCTCCTCTGTTGGTATATGACCGGTGTTTACTTTATGGAAAATTATTTGGGGGTCTAAAGAGGAGTTTTTGAAATAATACAGATTTTCAAGCCCATGGTCAGCAAGTCGACAACCATTTTCATGAAAATAATCCACCCGGTTTTTCAATGATTGAAGAAGGTCGTCATAGGTTTGGATATTGTTGCGGGAGACAGTTGCCAGCTTGTTGAGGTAGGTCTCATAATTCTCTGGCGACTCAATGGTAAAGGCTTTATCAGGTCTAAATGCCGGAAACATTCCGAAAGAAATATTCGAAAATTTAAATTCCTGATGATAAATAAGGTTATCGCAAGGATCGTCCGTAGTACAGATTACCTCCACATTCATTTTGGAAAGTAAGTTTTGTGTGCTGAATTCAGGAGTGGAGACTTTTTTGCTCGTAAAATTATAAATGTCGATAGCGTTATCCTGATCCAGTAATTCCTCTATTCCGAAATATCTTTGTAATTCCATCTGCGTCCAGTGATAAAGGGGATTGCGCATGGTATATGGTACTGTCTGTGCCCATTTCTGGAATTTTTCAAAATCGGAAGAATTGCCCGTGATAAATTTCTCATCAATTCCCATAGTCCTCATGGCCCTCCATTTATAATGATCGCCATTAAGCCAAATTTCGGTTATATTTTCAAAAACCTTGTTTCTTGAAATCTGTTCTGGAGGAAGGTGATTGTGATAATCAATGATGGGTAAATTTTTCGCGTAATCATGATAGAGAACTTTTGAGAATTCATTTGAAAGTAAAAAATCATCATTTATAAAGGTTTTGAAACCCCGACGCGGTAGAATATCCATGGTGAATAGGTTTATTTATTGAAATTTAAGGGATTAAGCATATACTTTAATAAGCAAATGCCAATAACTAGTGCAATCGATTTCGTGTTATTTTAAATTTGGTGGGAATCTTAATATTTTAATGAATTTATTTGATTTTTGTAAGATCAGGCAATAATCAGCAACCTTGTTTATAAATGGAAAATTTACGATGTCAGAGGTAAACATTAAATATCTAGCGGAAAAACTCGGATTATCACCTTCTACAGTTTCAAGGGCTTTAAACGACAGTTATGAAATCAGCCAACCCACGAAAGATAGGGTAAATCAACTGGCCAAGGCCTTAAACTACCAACCAAATCCCTTTGCAAGAAGTCTTCGGGAACAAAAAAGCAAAACCATTGCTGTTATTATCCCGGAAAGGATCAATAATTTTTTTAGTCAGGTCATAGACGGTATAGAAGAAATCACCCAGCAATATGGATATCATTTGTTAGTCTATAGTACCCATGAAAATGTGGAAACCGAAAAAAGGATTATTTCTTACCTTTTAAATGGTCGGGTTGATGCAATCGTCATGTCGGTCTCGAGTCAGACAAAGTATATTGACCATTTACAAACGGTGTTTAACAAAGGGGTGCCAATTATTTTTTTTGATAGGATTTGTCAGGAAATCCCCACAACCAAGTTTATTACAAATGATTATGAAAACGGTTATAAAGCTACTTTTCATTTGATAGAGAAAGGCTGCAAAAAAATCTATTTTTTATTATTGTCCAAGGAAATATCAATAGGAAGGGAAAGACTCAGAGGCTATTTGGATGCTATGAAGGCATCATCACTTTCCTTTGATGAGAGTTGGGTAATCCAATGTGCTCAAAAAGAAGAGGAAAACATCAGACTTATTTCAGGTTTTCTTTATGGAATGGACAGACCTGATGGAATCGTAGCTTCTGTTGAAAAATTAGCCATAGCTACTTATTACGCAGCTAGAGAAACCAAATTGCAAATGCCGAAAGATTTTAGGATGATCAGTTTCTCCAATATGCGCATTGCAGGATTGCTTCAACCTTCCTTGACCACCATTTCACAACCGGCATTGAAGATTGGAATGGAATGTGCGGAATTATTGATGAAAAAACTTACCAAGCCAAATCAACCTGCTTTGGAAGATAGAATCATTGTTTTGCCTTCCCAAATTATCCTGAGAGAATCCACCGGAAAGTAAAAAATAAAAGGTCTCCCATTTGGAAGACCTTTTTAGTTGTTTGGTAGATCAATTAATATCCTGGATTCTGAGGGAAACTTGCCTCTCCGCCGGTAGTACGATCAATTTGATTTTGTGGTATAGGTCTGAGACTGTGATATTCTTGGATATTAGGTGCTGCATCCGGATTATGAAGCCTTACTCTTTCGATAAGCAATCCCCATCTTTTAAGGTCAAACCATCTCATCTGTTCTCCCAATAATTCCCTTGCTCTTTCTTCAACAAAAAATTCAAGATTGATATCTGCAGCTGTCACTTCCATAGCTGCTTCTTTTCCGGGGAAAGCGGCTCTTCTCCTTACATTATTGACAACATCTGCAGCTTCAGCATTTTTCCCTTGTCTGAAAAGCACTTCACCCAACATCAGATAAGTATCTGCCAATCTGAATGCTATATAATCTCTACCACCTTCAAATTGTGTCAAATCAGCTCTTCCAGGATCCAGGAATTTATTCAAGGCAGGATATAGTTTATCAGTATACAAGCTTGGAACCAAAACCTGATAAGGTCTTGTGGCCCTTTCAGCCACGGAAAGTTCCACACCAGGTAAAAAGATAGCTGTATCCCCTTCAGCAAAGGTTACTGATGGTTTTGAGGTATCAAACGATGTGTTATAAGTTCCAGGTCTATTACTTCGAAATACATGGACGAAAGATTTATCATAGCGGGCGTCATTTTCCCTGTCTGCAAATATTGTATTGAGCGTATAATCTGTCGGACGGAATCTTTTGAATGGTCGACCATTTTGAGTATCTCTGCGCATTCCTGGTTGAGTATCATATTCCATCAGGAAGAATACATGGCCATTATTACCGGAATTCAAAACAGGGTTTGCTGAAGAATTTCCTTGTAAATTTGTCAAGGGGTCTCTGGTATATTGAACAGCAAAAATCACTTCATCATTGATCTCATTGCCGAAGCCGTGTACGTCTTTAAAATCAGGCAAAAGTCTAAATCCATAATCTGAGATTACTTTTTTCAATAATACTTCTGCTTTTGAATAATCGTCTCCTGCCTGGGCTTCAGAGGTAGCTTTGGTCAAATATACTTTTCCCAACAAATGTTCTGCGGCAGGTCTAGTAGCTCTTCCATAATTATTGGATCTGATTATGGGTTCCAAATTAGGAATAGCCTCAGTAAGGTCCTTAATAATGGCATCATAAATGGCAGGGACTGGTGTCCGACTAACTTCTTTAGTAGGAACCAAGGTTTCAGTGAGTTGTAAATCAACGGCGCCAAAAGTCTGTACCAAAATAAAATAGTAGTGGGCGCGCAGAAATTTTACTTCGGCCAACCTTTGATTTTTGGTCTGTTCATTTACCCCGGTGATGCCTTCAGCTCTTTCAATAATGGCATTGCAAGTGTTTATTCCTCTATAGGACTCATCCCATATTTCATTCAATTGACCGGTTCTGGAGTCAAATTGATTGGTGTATTGATTGATAAACTTCCAGCTTCCATCAGAACCCATTCTGTAAGTATCGGTTCCGAATACGGTGAAATTGTTTCCTCTTTCCGTACCATACCACATCCTGAGTGTACTATAAGCTGCATTGACACCGTCATTTAAACCGGATGGAGTGCTGAGGTAATCGTTTCCGATTCTGGATATAACATCCTCTTCCAATATGTCTTGACAGGAAACCGATAAAAGGAGACCTGTTATCAGGGCGTATTTAAGAGCCCCTAAAGATTTATTAAATATTGAATATATGATTTTCATAATAGTCATCTTTTTTTGTTAATACTAGAATCTGACATTTAGTCCTAAAGTATAAGTAGTGATAGCTGGAGCAACGTTTGAACTTACTCTTCCGCCTTCTACACCCTGTTCTCCATCAATAAATGTTTCCGGGTCTATACCTTGATATCTTGACCTGTATTCAGCAAAGATGAAAGGCTGTTGGATACTTGTAAATACTCTCAGGCTTTGCATCTTAAATTTTGTGGCAAGGGCTGTAGGTAAAGTATAACCCAAATTTATATTTCTGATTTTCACAAAGGAACCATCAAAATAGGTCATAGAAGTATTGTACTTGGGAAACTCCTGATTTTGGTTGGGCCTTGGGAATTCATTAGTGGGATTGTTAGGAGTCCAATAATCCACAGCAAGATTATTATATCTTCCAAACAAGGAGTTGTTGGCACTATGAAAATCTGACCTCAGCATTTGTCCAACCCTTGCAAAAATGAAAAAGGAAAAATCAAATGCTTTGTAATTAAACCTGTTTGTCATACCTAAAATAAAGTCTGGAACAGCAGAACCAAGAATTTGTCTATCATTTGCATTGATTCTTCCATCTGAGTTGAAGTCTTCTATTTTGATTTCGCCGGGTCTATCTCCAAATGACTGAGCCACATCAGCTTCATCAGTCTGCCATATTCCAACTTTTTTCAAATCAAAAAATACAGAAAGGGGTTGACCAATAAATCTACCTGCAGCGATATCATCCACCCTTCCATTGGCGAGGCTGACGATCTGTTCTCTGTTTGTATTGAAAATAATATCTGTTGACCATCTGAAATTTGTCCTATCTATATTGATGGAATTTAATGTCAGTTCAAAACCGGTGTTTTGTGTTTCACCTACATTTGTTGTAAATCCTCCGAATCCTGTCGAATTGGGTAATGGCTGAGGAGCCAACAAACTTGTAGTTCTGGTATTATAATATTCCATGCTACCACTTAACCTGCCTTTGATAAGCCCAAAGTCCAATCCTACATTGAATGTAGCCGAAGATTCCCATCTTAGATCAGGATTACCGATGGAATTTGGCCTAAATCCGAATGCAGGTGTGTTGCCAAAGGCATAAACAGTTCTTCCAAGAAGAGGCTGGGTCTGATAGGGAGATATACCTTGGTTACCAATGGAACCATAACTCACCCGCAACTTCATCAGGTCAATATTGGAATTGGCCATAAAGGGTTCGCTGGTAATATTCCAAGCGAAGGCCACTGAAGGGAAATAACCCCATTTGGTATTAGAACCAAACCTGGAAGAGCCGTCAGCTCTTAGTGTAGCAGTGACTAAGTATTTATCTTTAAATCCATAATTGATCCTTCCCATGTAGGACAATAGGGCCCATTCTATCAAATCGGTATTGGCGCCTGTAATCTGACTGGCATCTCCCAACCTATGGTAAAGTTGACTCGCTGCAGGAATTCCCAATACTGAAATACTGGTTCTTTCAGACCTGTCCTGTTGGATGGCCTGAAGTCCAGTAACATTCAATCTATGTTTTTCATTGAATGTCTTTTCATAAGTTAAAATGTTTTCCAATGTATAATTGAAATCCCATCTTTCAGCTATGCTTCCGGTTGGTTGTGCACCCCTTCTGGCATTGGTCTGTGAACCTGTAAATCTTCCTGCCCGCTGAAAACTAAAATCAGGTCCAAAATTTGAGCGGAATGACAGGTTTTTATGTAATTGTATAGTAGCATAAATACTATTGAACATCCTGTATCTGGACACTTCATCTAATTGTGCTCCGGGTACAATTTCTGCGTATGGATTCGTCCTCAAACCATCATTGGTTGGCAAAAAGATCAGATTACCCTCGTCATCAAATGGTTTTCCAAGTGGATTTTCCTGCATTGCTCCGCCGATTGGATTGAAGTTTTCTCCATTTCTGAGACTATTTACCAATAGGGTAGAAGTGCCCACTGTAATCCTGTTGGTGATTTTATGGTCAAGATTTACCCTGAAAGTGTATCTGGAAAAATCCTGGTTTTTTACTACTCCGGTTTCATTGAAGTAGTTCCCTGAGATAAAGAAGTTTGTTTTTTCATTTCCTCCCTGTACACCTACCTGATAATTCTGTATTACTCCTGTTCTGAGCAATGCCCCGACATAATCAGTGGTCCTGCCCAAAGCAATACCTTCTAATTCCACAGGCTCAAATAGGGTTGCATCCGCTTCAGGTGTAGCAGGTCCGGCGGGATAGTTGCCTGTTGCCCTTCTTGATTCCCTTTTGTATTCCGCAAACTCAGGTCCATTGAAGACTTCAATCCTTCCCAATGATTCATTGACCCCGGCAAACATATCAAAAGAAACTATCGTTTTGCCTGCCTTACCTCTGTTGGTAGTGACAAGCACAACTCCATTTGCCCCTCTTGAACCATAAATAGCTGTGGCTGAGGCATCTTTCAAAACTTCCATGGAAACGATATCCTGAGGGTTGATGTCGTCAATATTCCCCACTATTGGAATATTATCCACTACATACAAGGGATCATTACCAGCATTAAATGATCTTCTACCCCTGATCCTTACCTGTGGACCTGCACCGGGTTTACTTCCTGCAATGGTTACATCCACCCCTGCAGCCCTACCCTGCAAAGCCTGTCTTGCATTGGAAATAGGGAGTTCCTGGATTTCTTTGGCACCGACAGATGAGATTGCGCCGGTCAATTGACTTTTTCTTTGGGTACCGTAACCTACTACAATGACTTCTTCAAGGTCTGATAAATCTGTATTTAAGGTTACATTAATGATAGAATTATTTCCAACAGTTATTTCTTTGGAAGTAAACCCTATAAAGGAAAAAACAAGCACAGCATCGTCGGAAACAGATATACTGTAGTCCCCGTCTAAATCTGTAGTTGTACCGGTGGTTGTCCCTTTGACAATGACGGTAGTTCCGGGAACAGGTTCATTCGACTCGTCTGTTACCTTTCCTTTGACTACTCTGGACTGTCCATATACATTGAGGGACAGTGCGAGCAGGAATAAAAATATTCCTGATTTCAAGTAAAACTTTTGTTTCATGATTGATTGGGTTAAGTTAATTTAAAAGGGAAATAAATTCATTTAATCCTAGCTATATAATGCAATGGGTGAAGCCTTTGATACCTCAGGATATTTTCCCCCACCTGAATGAAATTAAATTTAACAGTATTGTAGTGAAGAAATTACGGGTGGATGTTTAAGTTACGGAATCGATTGCGAAAAATGATTCTAACTATTTTAATCTAGATAATTAAAAGATAATCATCTTCTTATTGAATTAAATATTGAAAAAAAATAAAAAAAGCCTTTGGGTATTTTGTCCCCAAAGGCTTGATAAATGTTAATGAAATTTCTTCTTAGATTTTAGGTTCCCAGCCTTTTTCATAGGCTTTTGACCACAATTCCATTCCTTTTCTGTTGTAGATATGACCATTAGAGGGATTGCAATCAAAGCTTTCGCCTATGCGATGGGAGATATTGGCTAAATGACATAGCAAGGTGCTGACTGCCCCATCATCAATAGTGGAATTTTGCTTTTCCTTTCCTCGGATCGCATTAAAGAAATTGCTTACATGTACTGTGGTCATATCACCACCACCGCCAAGGTTGGTACTTCCCTCCACGCTTTTGGTTTTTGTTTCTCTGATCAATTTTCCGGATCTGTCAAATAATCTGTACAAACTCCTGTTGACAATCACTGAACCCTCAGTACCATATATAATAGTGCCACGGTCCATACCATAAGTATTGTGACCATTTCGGCTTTTACCATCCCATTGTATAGTTTTTTCACCATCAAATTTAAAGGTAGCCAACATGGTATCGTACATGGTCCAGCCGTCATTTACAAAGTGGTATTTTCCGGCATCTACATGGACATGTTTTGGATATTCTACCTGAAGTGCCCAGCGTGCCACATCCAATTCATGGGTTGCATTGTTACCGGTTTCAGCAGTGCCGTAGTCCCAGCCATACCAATGCCAATTGTAATTCCAAGTATCATGCGTATATTTTCTTCTTGGCGCGGGTCCTTGGAAAAGTTCCCAGTCCAGACCAGCAGGAGGGGCGGCTTCTTTGGGAACTGGAACTTCTCCTCTTTGATTGATATAAAATGCTGTTGCCATATAAGCTTTGCCAATAACCCCATTATGAATCTGATTGATGATTTCTATGGTATGGTCTGAAGAACGCTGTTGGTTGCCCATTTGAATCACCTTGCCGTACTTCTTTTTGTATTCCAACAGAATTTCTCCTTCACGGGGGGTATGGCTACAGGGTTTTTCTACATAGACATGTTTGCCGTTTTCTACGGCTAACCAGGTACCGGGGGCATGCCAGTGGTCAGGAGTGGCATTGATCAGTACATCAATCTCTTTGTCCTCAATTACCTTGAGAATACTGTTTTCAAGTTTTGGTTTGTAATCAATGAATTTGGCAAAATTTGTAGCAGCCTTTCCTCTTTGGGACTCCATCACGTCACACAGCGTTACTAATCTCACATTGTTATTAGGATCGCTGATGGGTGCATAGAATGCACCCAATCTTCTACCTAGTCCTGCGATTGCAACATTCATTCTGTCATTGGCACCGATGATGTTCCCATAGCTTTTTGCGGAAAAACCCATCGCTCCCAGGGAAGAAAGTCCTACGGTGGCCAAGGTGGATTTTTTCAAAAACTCACGCCTGTTGTTTTTATCATTGTTCATGGTTATCCGGGTTTAATTCAGCTTTTTGATTTTGATATTTTTGAAATGAACTTCATCTCCATGGTCCTGAAGCAGTATATGTCCTTCGGGCGCTTCACCAAAATTCTCCCAAATTTTGTATTTACTGATGGCTACAAGGTCACGGTATTCCTGAGAACCGCGAACATATTCCACTACTTTAACTCCATTAAGGTAATGTTCCACTTTGTTGTCAGGATATACAACTACCCGGCCTTTGTTCCATTCTCCGGGGCCTTTTACAAAGCGAGGTTGCTTATTGGCCTTGATCAGGTCATAAAGTGAGGCCAATGTTCTGTTGCCTTCTATACCCATTTTGGCATCAGGATGTCTTTCATCATCCAAAATTTGATATTCCAATCCAATCGCTGAACCTTTGTTGCCCTCACTTAAGGTCACAAAATACTTTACACCGCTGTTTGCACCTTCTGTCATTTTGAAATCAAAGGCAAGGTCAAATGCACTGTATTTTTCAACAGTAACAATATCTCCAAAATTACTTGACTCACCACCATCGGCTTTTTCAACCATCAATATACCATCTTTGATATGCCATCCTTTCTCTGGGAAAGTCTCTTTGTAAGCACCTTTCCAACCCTCTGAATTTAGTCCATTGAACAATAGTTTCCAACCCTTTTCTTTCTCAAAATCTGTCAGTTCATTCAATCCTGTGTTGACCACAAAGACATCTCCCTGAAATGGGGTAGGAGTTAAGTTTTCCGTTTGTACCCTGACATTTTTGAAATAAGTCTTGTTTCCTTCATCTTCAGGATTTCCAATGCTATGTACCTGTAATCCTATAAATCCCCTTGAATCCATATCATCTACTACATAGGCAACCTCCTGACCATTGATCCAGGTTTTGATTTCTTTTCCAATGGCTTCAATTCGGTAGGAATTCCATTCTCCCATTTTAAAGGCTGATTTGGCTTTGGGATTAAGATCAAGTGGATACAGCCAGCCCCTTCGGGCTTCATCATATAATCCGCCTGACCAAGCACGTGCGGAAGGGTCAGCTTCTATCTGATAGCCAAAAACCAGACCCTGTCCATCTCTTTTGGTCGGGTCAAACTGACCCCTGACCATAATTCCGGAGTTGCTGGAAAGGTTTTCTATTTTTAAATCGAGTTCCAGAATATAATCCGTGTATTCTTTTTCAGTAATCAAAAAAGTATTTGGGGTATTGGCTTTTGCATAACCTATGATTTCCGAATCCTTAACTTCAAAAGGTGCTGCACCTCCGACTACTTTCCAGCCTTCCAGGTTTTCACCATTGAAAATATTATTCCATTCTGTTGATTTATTCTCCGATTTGGGAGATTCACAGGAAATGATCCCCATACATCCGAGCATCATTAATAGCAATACTGACTTTTTCATATTTTGGGTTATTTAATATTTGTCAAGTTCTACATTAAGTGCATGTAATTCAAGCAACCTGTCCTGCTGATTACGCAAACGATTTCGAGAGTAAGACCCTTAAGTGATTTTTATAATTGAATTTAAGAACTATCTTAGAATGTATGTAGCCGAAAGTGATAAGTGGAATATTTTATATTCCTCATTAGTATCAATAAACCTAAAATAAACAGAATGAACTCCAATACCCTCAAAAATATACTAACTTCTGTTTTTCTCATTTTTTCATTTCTGCATTCCAGTTTGGCCCAAGTGGATTATCAAAGGATTTATCTTTCCGGTAAGGATGCCTCGCAAACTGTAGATTGGGAATTTATGGTGTCAGATGGTAGAAAAGCTGATACCTGGAGTACTATTCCTGTTCCCTCTAATTGGGAATTGCATGGTTTCGGCACCTACAATTATGGTCACGACCATAAAAACGCTGATAGGGTTTTGGGTACTGAAACCGGATTTTACAAACATGCCTTTGAGGTACCTTCAGATTGGAGAGGGAAAACCATCAACATTGTTTTTGAAGGGGCTATGACAGATACCAAGGTTAAAATCAATGGGAAATCTACGGGGGAAATACATCAAGGTGGTTTTTATAGATTTAACTATGATATCTCCAAATTGGTAAATTATGGAAAAAGCAATACCCTGGAAGTAGAAGTAAATAAGCATTCCGCAAATGCTTCGGTGAACAGGGCGGAAAGGGAAGCGGATTTCTGGATTTTTGGAGGGATTTTCAGACCGGTTTATTTGGAAGTTTTACCCAATGCACATTTTTCAAGACTTGCCATAGATGCCAAATCAGATGGTACTTTCAACAGTCTGATTGAAATCAATAATCCACCCAAAAATGCCAAAGTTAAAATCGAGATCAGGGAAAAAGGTTCTGATTTAGTAATTGGAAACATTGAATCAGCAGATATAAGCGAGGGTTCTTGGCTTTCAGGAAAAATTGAAGGTATCAAAACATGGAACCCCGAACACCCTCATCTGTACGAGGCATCTTTTATCTTGATGCAAAATGAAAATATCGTTTTTCAAAAGAAAGAGACTTTTGGATTCCGAACAGTTGAACTTAGGGAGCAGGATGGTTTTTATGTCAATGGTAAAAGGGTCGTTTTCAAGGGAGTGAACAGGCATTCATTTTATCCAAATACGGGTAGAGCTTTGAGTGAAGCCAATCATTTGGAAGATATCTTGTTGATGAAGGAGATGAACATGAATGCTGTCCGCATGTCTCATTATCCACCTGATGAGCGGTTTTTGGACCTTTGCGATTCTCTTGGCTTGTTTGTCTTGGATGAAGTGGCAGGGTGGCAGCAGGGTTATGATACCGAAGTTGGACCTAAGATCATAAAAGCCACTGTTCTGAAAGATGCCAACCATCCATCTGTAATTATTTGGGACCATGGTAATGAAGGGGGCTGGGATTTTGAAAATGAGAAATGGTTTCATGAATATGATATCCAAAAACGACCTGTAATTTATCCTTGGCTTGTCAGAAACGGTGTGGATACCTATCATTACTTAAGGTATAATGCAGGAATACAGCGTTTAACCCATGGTCAGATACCGTTTATGCCCACGGAATTTATGCATGGACTTTACGATGGCGGTCATGGGGCAGGATTGGATGATTATTGGCATGCATTCAAAAGAAATCCGGTTTACTCCGGTGGGTTTCTTTGGGTTTTTGCAGATGAAGCAGTGGTCCGGACTGACCGTGATGGGGAATTGGATGCTGATGGTAACCATGCTCCTGATGGAATTTTAGGTCCCTATAAAGAAAAAGAAGGCAGTTTTTACACCATCAAGGAAATATGGTCTCCGATTCAGGTTCAGACTTTCAATCTCAACGCCAATTTCGACGGCGAAATTTTGATCGAAAATCAATATACCTATTCCTCCTTAGTTGACTGCAAACTGGAATGGAAACTTTTTTCTGTCAATGGTTTAGAAAGTCAAAGTGAGAACCATAAAAAGGTAATCAACCTTCCTGACATTCTTCCAGGGGAAACAAAAAGAATAGACCTTGACTTGCCTGATAATTTCGATCAATCTGATTACCTTTCAATAAGTGCCTATGATTGGAATGGTAAGGAATTGTATACTTGGAGTTGGCCAATTCATAGTCCAATTGACTTTGCAGCAAGAGAATTATTTGAACCAAATTCAAGTGAAATGAATATGGTTCAAATGGAGGAAGAAAACGGTCAATTGAAAATACAGGCAGGAGAAATGACTTATTTCTTTAACCTTGAAACAGGTAATTTGACTAAAGTTCAAAAAGGAACAAAGTTGTTTTCATTTGCCAACGGCCCAACGGTGGAAGGAATGGATTCACAGGTGGAAAAAGTGTATTGGGAAATGGACGAGGAAGGAAGTATTCAAGTGCACATGTCATATTCGACCTATCCCAAAAAGGCTACTTGGACTGTCAATAGTTCCGGACTGTTATCTTTTGAATCCAATGGTCCTGCATTTGGTAGTGGAGGCATTGACTTTTTGGGCATTTCATTTTCTTATCCTGAAGAAAAAGTCAAGGGAGTAAAATGGGTAGGGGACGGACCTTATAGGGTTTGGAAAAACAGGTTAAAAGGAGCTGAATTCGGCTTGTGGGAAAAAGCTTATAACAATACCATGACAGGTTACAGTTATGATAACTTGATATATCCCGAATTCAAAGGCTATCATGCCAACTTTTATGCCATGGAACTGCAAACAGAAGAAGGCAATATCCAAATATATTCCGGTACACCTGGAATGTTTTTCAAACTTTACAATCCTGAAAACCCACCTCATGCAACTCCCGGAGTTACTCCCAAGATGCCAAAAGGAGATATTTCGTTCCTCCATCAAATCTCTCCAATTGGCAATAAATTCAGCGGGCCAGAGACTATGGGTCCAAGCGGTGAAAAAGGAAGTGGCGTAAGCCATACAGGAGATACGCCTTTTGGGATAAAACTGTGGTTTGATTTTAAATGAAAAGTTATAAGTTGGTCAGCTAAGAAATTGTTGAAAAATGAAAAGACGGGAATTTATCTCAAAAAGTGCTGTATTAGGATTGATTCCATCAATTAATCCTAGAAAAGCCTTTGCTGAAGCGATAGATAGAGAGAATGGGAATACGTATCCTTCCAGCATTTTGGATATTCAATCCGTTATAAAATCCCTTATTATCATCCAAAAAATTGAAATTCTTGAATCAGTTGGAAACCGTTTCATTGTGGTTACTTCCAAGGATGGGCTCCAAGGAATCACTGTCCTTAATTTCAGAATGGAGTATTTGCTACCAATTTTGCAGGGAATGATCCAGCCATTTTTTATTGGAAAGGATGCAAGGGATATCGAACAGATTTTGGATACCATTGCACATGACAGAGCGGTATATAAATATTCCGGAATCCCCTTGTTCAACTGCATCGGTCAGGTGGAGATTGCTGTGATGGATTTATTGGGTAAAGCTGCGGGGATTCCTGCTTCTGATTTTTTTGGAAAAAGGATCCGGACAGAAATCCATATGTATGTGTCCAGCCTCACACGGGAAACCAGCCCCGAGGAAGAAGTAGCCAATCTTCAAAAACAAATTGCCGAGACAGGTGCTAAAGCCGTCAAAATAAAAGTAGGGGGGAGAATGAGTCGCAATGCCGATGCCGCACCGGGCCGGTCAGAAAACCTGATCCGCTTGTTGAGAAAAACCTTTGGGGATGGACTGACCATTTACGCAGATGCCAACAGTTCTTTTGATCTTCAGGAAGGGCTCAAGATGGCGACATTTTTGGAAGAGTATGGTGTTTCCATTTTTGAGGAACCCTGTTATTGGGAAGATTATAACTCGAATCAAAAGATTGCCAGTAGTCTGAAAACCATGAAACTGGCAGGTGGAGAGCAGGATACTTCCTACCTCAGATGGCGCGATATTGCCCAAAACAAAGTGTATCATGTGCTTCAACCTGACTTATATTACAATGGAGGGTTGACTAGGGCTTTTTATGTGGAAAAGCTCGCCATTGCCAATGGATTGAGTATTGCACCTCATAGCCCAAAAGATGACCCCTTGGCAGCTCCTTTCTTTCAATTTGCTTCTGTTTCGCCTATATTGGAAGGGTATCAGGAATTTCCGGGCGGAAAGAAAAAATATCCTGATTGGTATTACCCTCATTTTGATATCAAAAATGGTTTTATCAAAGTTCCCACAGGTCCAGGTTTGGGCTTGGAATATGATGACTCCGTTTTTAAAAATGCCAAAATAATCAATTCTTAACCCAACAACCGACCCAAAAATGAAAAGATTCAAGCACATTTTGCACCAAGTCTATTTATTTGGTTTCTTAATTCAGCCCTTTTTTTTACAGGCCCAAAACCTCAATACCAATCCGATCCTATCCCCATGGGCAGAAAAAGTGGATGCCAATGCACCACATCAGGAATATCCGAGACCACAGATGGTCAGAGAAAATTGGACCAATCTCAATGGGTCTTGGGATTATGCGATTTTGGAAAAAGGAAGTAGTAAACCTGAACAATTTCAGGGGAAAATCACGGTTCCCTTCCCTATAGAATCTTATTTATCGGGTGTGATGAAACCTGTTGGCGCTGAGAAAGAACTTTGGTACAAAAAGACCTTGACTATTGCCAATAAGGACAGAAAAGGAAAAGTTCTGCTTCATTTCGGAGCAGTGGATTGGGAGACCGAAGTTTTTGTCAATGGGAAATCAGCGGGCATCCACCAAGGAGGATACGATCCTTTTTCTTTCGATATCAGTAGCTTATTGAACAAAGGTCAGCAACAGGAAATTATGGTGAGGGTTTGGGATCCTACAGATGATGGTCCTCAACCAAGAGGCAAACAGATCAATCGGCCCCGCAGCATTTGGTACACCCCTGTCACAGGGATCTGGCAGACAGTTTGGTTGGAATTTGTGCCCGAGTCCTATATATCAGCTGTTAAAATAACCCCTGATTGGGATAATGGTAATTTTCTTATAGAAACAGACAGCGATTTGAATTCAGGTCAATTTGTTCTGGAAGTGAAAGTTTTTGATGAAAATCAAATGGTGGCCCAAACTCAGGGGCAGTCCGGAAAGGGTTTGAATTTGAATATACCCAATCCTAAATCCTGGTCACAGGACAATCCTCATTTGTATGATTTTGAAATCAGCTTGAAGCGTGGCAATAGGGTAGTGGATCAGGTAAAATCCTATGGGGCTTTGAGGAAAATTTCCATAGGCTATGATGCCAATGGCATGCAGGTAATGGAACTGAACGGAAAGGCATTGTTTCAATATGGTCCCTTGGATCAGGGTTGGTGGCCTGATGGTCTTTACACAGCGCCTACAGATGAAGCATTGGCTTTTGACATCATCAAAACGCAGGAAATGGGTTTCAATATGATCCGTAAACATGTCAAGGTGGAACCTGCACGATGGTATTATCACTGCGATAAATTGGGTATGTTGGTTTGGCAGGACATGCCCAGCGGGGATATGGGGAATATATGGGAACCCAAACCCGGCATTTACCGAAAAGGCCTTGACAAAGACAGAACACCTGAATCCGAGTCAATTTTCAAAACCGAATGGAAAGCCATTATGGATGCATTTCATCATTTTCCATCCATTGTAGTTTGGGTACCCTTCAATGAGGCCTGGGGACAGTTCAAAACCAAAGAAATCACAGAATGGACACAAGCATATGATCCTACCAGATTGGTCAATTCCGCTTCTGGTGGGAATTTTGAACTGGAAGGAAACAAGATCACCGGGGATATTTTCGATGTGCACAACTATCCCGATCCTGTGATGCCCTCACCGGATTTGTTTGGAAAGGTGAATGTGCTGGTATTGGGAGAATACGGTGGATTAGGGCTACCTGTGGAAGGACATACCTGGCAGGACAAGGACAATTGGGGCTATCAGTCCTTCAAAACGCAGGAAGAACTTTTGGCCAGATATGAACTCTTGATCGTGGACCTAAAAGCACTGATTCCAAAAGGTCTAGCCGCGGCAGTCTACACCCAGACTACAGATGTGGAAATTGAGACCAATGGACTAATGACTTATGATCGGAAGGTGATTAAATTTCCGGTGGAGGTTTTGAGGAAACTGCATATGGAACTATATCTGGTGAAATAAATTGAAATATTATGGAAATAGATATTTTGTTGATACTGGATGTTTTATGATATTAAATTGGAATCGAATCGAAGACCTTGAGAACGAAGTGATTTGGGAATAGATAGATATAAAGTTGAAATAGGTGTGATATAAAATAGATATAATATTCCAGGACAAAACGCTGTCTTTTTTCAAATCAGGGCTGATGAAGGAAGTTATATCGCCGAAGGCATATATCAATTTAATATCGCGAAGCATATATCATTTAAATATCAACTATTTCATTATTATTTCGTAAATAGACTTGTAATCCATTAAATTTTTCCCCCTTTAAATTTATCGAGTCATGAAAAAATCAATATCCATTTGCCTCGTTTTCATCTCAGGGATTTGTTTCTCAGCTTTTTCTCAAGACATTAGCCCTAATCCAAAAAAGGATTTTGAATGGAAAAGCCTGGAAGAGTTGCCTTGGTATCATGGAATTCCAAGATTGAATCAAAAAGACTCTATTATCATCCTCAGTCCGGAATTGGAAGGATCACTCAATTTCCCAGGACTCGATGGTCAAAAATTCTCTTTTAAGAATGATACCGATAAATCATTTCCCGTCAATCTTCCTACCATTTATAATATGCCGATTCATAAACCCGAGGGAGAATTTCCTATATTGGTTCATGTTCCTGATGAAAACGTAAACTATACTATTCGAATTAATAAATATTAATCAAATTTAAATGCTCATCATCCGAAATTGAAAGATTGGGAAAATTTTAAAATTGAAAAATTGATTGATACCCTCCTTACCAAAATAAATACCCATCCAAAAATCATTTTTCTAGTCGATGGATTGGGAGCTTTGTTGACAACACTTTTACTGCTTGGAATACTCATCCCATTACAGGAATTTTTTGGTATGCCTAAGAATATCCTCATCATTCTATCTTTGATTGCGTTGGCTTTTGCAGTTTATTCCTTTTGCTGCTATTTCTTCTTGGAGCGTAATTGGAAGCCTTTTCTTTTTGGTATCAGTATTGCCAATTTCTTTTATTGCTGCCTGACTTTAAGCTTGGTTTATTGTTGTTTTGCCGAACTCACCGGTTTGGGAGTCACCTATTTTTTGTTGGAACTAATGGTGGTGATGGGTTTGGTGATGATGGAGTGGAAGTTGATAAAAGCTGAAAATATGCTTTCCTAAAAAAAATATAGCGATTTATAATTTTAAATTCACGTATAAATTTTATATTTTCACACGTAAATATTATAAGTCATGGATACCAAACTAACACTAAATCTGGACAAAGAGGTTATCGAAAAGGCTAAGGATTATGCCAAGTCCCAAAGTATAAGTCTATCAAAATTGATTGAATCCTATCTGGCTTCATTGGTAAATGATAAGCCATCAAAAGAAATTGAAATTACCCCTTTGGTAAAAAGCCTCAGCGGTGTGATAAATCTTGACGAGGATTTTGATTACAAAGAAAAATATACCGAATATCTTTTGGAGAAATACAAATGAAAAGGTTACTGGTTGACACCAACATTATTTTGGATCTTTTGGCAAAAAGGGGCTCTTTTTTTGATAGTGCTTCCAAGTTGTTTTCTTGGGCAGATCAAAACAAAGTAGAACTATATATAAGTTCTCTTTCAATTGCCAATACCAATTACGTCCTTTCAAAAATGTTAAATCCTACTGAGGCGAAAGATATCCTTAGGAGATTTAAAGTGCTGGTATCGATAATTCCACTCACTGATAAAATCATTGATTTGGCCTTGAATGATAACAATTTCTCCGATTTTGAAGATGGATTGCAATATTATTCAGCACTAGGAGCGAATTGTAAAATTATTATCAGCCGAGACCAGAAAGGTTTCAAAACTGCCAAACTTCCGATAATGACAGCAGAGGAATTCTTGTTTTCAATCTAAGTTTTAAAGATTCAAGAAATTTAATTATCTATTTGAGTCCTGGATATCAAAATTAAATTTACATTTCAATATTTATCAAAAGCTCCAATACCAATGCGCCTGATTCCTATTATCATTTTCTTACTAATACCATTCTTGGTAAGAAGCCAAACCGTTTGCACTTCCGAAAGTAAAGAAAGGCTTGATGCCTACCTGCTGAAACTTTCAGAAATGGACCTTTCGGAAAAATCTCCCAATGAACGCATTATCGAAATCGGTAAATGGTTTCTCAATACGCCTTATGTGGAGAAAACTTTGGAACTGCCTGGAGAAGAAAAACTGGTGATCAACCTGATGGGCCTGGATTGTACCACTTATCTGGAAACTGTCGTCACTTTGGCAAGATTGGCACAAATGGGGGAGTTTTCTTTTGAGGATTTTGAGCGGGAACTGGAATTCCTCAGGTATCAGAATGGAATCAGAAAGGACTATCCATCCAGATTGCATTATTTCTCTGACTGGATTTATCAGAATGAACAGAAGGGAATTATAAAAGATGTCACTAAGGAAATTGGTGGTAAGGTTTATGCCAATTACCCAAGCTTTATGAGTTCCAATCCCCAGTATTATGCACAGTTGGGAAATCCTGAATTTGTGAAACGATTAAAGGTATCCGAAGCTGAAATTAGCAAAAGAACCTATCACTATATCCCCAAAGATGAAATAGTCAACTACGAAAAGAACATCAAATCCGGTGACCTAATTGCCATCACTACTTCCATGCAAAACCTGGATATAGTACATGTGGGCTTTGCCATAGAAAAAGAAGGCAGGATCCATTTATTGCATGCAGGCACCAAAAACATGAAAGTGGAGATTTCCCAAATGCCTTTGAACGATTACCTGAAAGGCAATAAGTCGCAATCAGGGATAATGGTGGCACGATTATTCTAGTCATATCTGAAATTCTTAAAGAAATACTATGGCCAATATAGAACCGTCAATAATATTTGAATCCAGAGAAAGCATTGACTATGCTGATAATTCTGTAGTAAGCAAGACAATTGTGAAGAAGCCGGCTGGTAACATCACTCTTTTTGCTTTTGATAAGGACGAGGGATTGGCTGAACATAGTTCACCACATGATGCCCTTGTTCAACTGTTGGACGGTGAAGCTGAAATCACTATTGGTGGAAAGATTTTTAACCTCCAATCAGGACAAAGCATCATCCTTCCGGCCAATATCCCTCATGCCCTGAAAGCAAAAAAGAAGTTTAAAATGTTGCTAACCATGATTAAATCATGATCAAATCCAAGATATTCCTATATGTGCTATGGGTAATATTTATTATCTCCTGTAAGCCAAAGCCAACTGAAAAAACCGAAGAATTCTCAGGCAATCCTCTTTTTGAAGGATGGTATGCCGATCCTGAAGCGATTATTTACGGGGATACTTATTGGATTTACCCTACTTACTCAGACAAATTCCACCGACAGGTTTTTATGGATTGTTTTTCTTCACCTGACCTGGTCAATTGGACCAAGCATGAAAGAATCATAGATACAGCCGAGGTGGCCTGGGCGGATTCTGCCATGTGGGCACCGGGAGTGATTGAAAAAAAAGGCAAATACTTTCTCTTCTTTGCTGCCAATGATGTGCATGAAGGAGAAGTTGGTGGAATAGGTGTGGCTGTTGCCGACCGACCGCAAGGGCCATTCAAGGATTTATTGGGCAAGCCTTTGATACAGGATATCGTCAATGGGGCACAGCCGATTGACCAATTTATCTTCAAGGACAGGGACGGTAGTTTTTTGATGTATTATGGCGGTTGGGGCAAATGCAATGTGGTCAAACTCAACGAGGATTTTACAGGCTTGGAGCCTTTTGACGATGGAGAATATTATAGAGAAGTGACACCGGAAAGTTATGTGGAAGGTCCCTTTATGTTTATCCGGGATGACAAATACTATTTTATGTGGTCGGAGGGAGGTTGGACCGGACCGAATTATAAAGTAGCCTATGCGATTTCCGACAATCCATTTGGCCCTTTTGAGCGGATTGGGGTAGTATTGGAACAGGATCCTGAAGTGGCCACCGGTGCTGGACATCATTCGGTCTTGCATGTTCCCAAAACTGACCAGTACTATATCGTATATCATCGCAGACCATTGGGTGAAACGGATGGCAACCACCGGGTAACCTGTATTGACAAGATGGAATTTGACGAAAATGGCCTGATCCTTCCTGTCAAAATCACCTTTGAAGGAGTTCAGGCAAATCCTTTGGATTGATGTTAATCCAAAATATTTAAAAGCCTGAGAAATAGGTCATAGAAAGTTTAAAATTTTAAAATTACGAAAAACCTTTTTCGGTTTGGCTTAAATTACCTAAACTAGGTTTGTTTTATATCAACTTTAAATCAAAAAAATGGCTAATACTAAAATCACTGTTAATTCCAATGGATCTTTAAAAATAGAAGGAGACTTCGAAATTGTGGATGCTCAGGGCAATGCTTACGGACTACAAGGTCGGACTGTATTGGGACTTTGCCGTTGTGGAATGTCCAAAAACAAACCTTTTTGTGACGGCTCACATCGTGGGCATTTGGAACACGATGCTGTTGCTTTCGACCTCCCTCCAAAAAAAGTATAATCCCTAGAGATCAAATGAATTTGGCCTCGGTTAATTGTTGGTTTAAGGCAATTTAACCGAGGCCATTTTTTATAAAAGTTTTTTACTGCTGTTTGAATTAGCATCCGCAAGTCCCAACCACTGTTTGGATCCATGGTAGACGGTCAGGAATATGTATTTGAATTTCGCCCGTAGCAGGTAATATTTCCGGATCCCCGCTTTGATTTAACTGGAGATTCAGCCAAACCTCTACCTGTTCATTTCCTAACCTTACATTTCTCGAAGATTCCTCTGAATTGTTTTCTACAGAAAGGACTTCCAATCGGATCAATTGATTGTCCAGTTTGATGAAGCCAAAATCTTTTTTATCCAGAAGACCATATTTTTCTGCATAAATAAAATTTTGCTGTTTGAATTGAAGACTGTCTATTGCCAAATAACAACTACAGCCCATGACTTCTTCCAGGTATCCAAAAGTTTCCAGCTTGATTTCAGAAAAAGTCTTTCCAGCCTGTTGGGTCAATGTGCTCTCTGATTCGCTCTTGCCTGCTTTGTTTCCTGAGCATGAGATGAACACGATTACTGTCAGCAAAAATATCAGAGACTTAGATATAAGTCCTTGAATCAGGAGGAGATCTTTGATTTTTATTTGCATAGGATCGAAAGGCTTTAGGTTTTAGGGGTAAACATGGAAAATCAAATTTATGATTTTTCCTTTTGAATTTGCCGATAATATACTTTTGATTTGTTTATAGATGTTTTCAAGTTATATTTTCTAGTGATTCACATTCAGTCCCATGAAAAGATATATTTTCTCTTCCCTTCTCATCTTATCCATAATTGGCGTTCCTTCCATGGCGAAGGAAAAATACCGTGTAGTAATCATGACGGATATGACCCATGATGACGGTAATTCCCTGATCAGGTATCTTTATTATTCGCATTTTTTTGATACAGAAGCCATCATTATCACCCAACAATTACCGGATTTTAACTATAATCAAGATGGTCCTTGGATAAAGGTCAATAATATTTTGGATGCTTACAAGGAAGAAAATGCACAACTTAAAAGACATCATGAAGATTTTCCTAGCTATGCGGAACTTGCAGGCGTAACAAAAAAAGGAAGAGGAGCATTGCCAATTATTTGGCTAACAAATGAGAAGAAATTTGCGCAGGAAATCGCGGGTCGGTATGTAGAAAGTGAATGGGGTGATATTACCTTTCATGATTGGATTGGAGATGGTCTTAATCCTAACGGAGAACCAAAAGATTCAGAGGGTAGCGAATATCTTCAGGAGGTTTTTGATAAAGAAGATGACCGGCCGATTTTCGTGCAAATGTGGGGAGGCCCCATTACATTTGTTCAGGCACTATACCGCTACAGAGAAAGAAAGGGGGAGGAAAAATTCAAGAAACTTCTATCCAAGATCCACATTTTCGGGATTCTTCTTCAGGACATCACTTTTGATTATATGATAGACCTGGATAAAGTTCAGGCTTTGAAGTGTAATAATATGGGAACTGTAACCTCAACTTTCAAAGGTGAAAGGGTTAATCCAGCCTGGTTTTTACATGACAATGGACATTTTTGGAAGTATTTAAAGGTGATGGATCAAAAAGAAGTCAATGGCAATGGTCCGATTTCAGCATATTATGATCATGGGGGAGAAGGGGATACACCTGCTTTTCTGTACCTGATTAGTGCGGCACTTGGTCTCAATGATCCATTGGATCCAACTCAGGGAAGTTGGGGCAGCATGTTCCAGTCTATGGGAGAGCAATTTCCGGATGGCTATTTTCATACCTGTGGATTAGAGAGAAGCGAATTGGAACGATGGATTCCCGCTGCAAAAACCAGTTTCTTGAACAGGTTACAATATTCTACCAAAGGTCCTGAGGAGGTCAATCATGAACCTGTTGCCGTAATCAATGGTGCAGGAGGAAATCAAATTATCAGAATAAAAGAAGAACCTGGTGCCTGGGTCATTTTGGATGCATCAGGATCATTTGATCCTGATGCTCGACTTTGGCTATTAACTAGACATAAAATAAAAAAGGGCCGCAATTTGGAATTGTGGCCTTTTTTATTGATTTTTATATCTAGTTATATGACTAGATATGGGATATCCGACTAAAATCCAGCTCATAAAAAGAGCCAAAAGTGAACAATGGTACGTCAACTTTCCTGCCGCAGTGGCACAGGCCATTGAATTCCAGCAGGGGGAAGTTGTGGAGTGGATCATTGATGACCATCAGAGACTTGTTCTTCAGCGAAGTGAAAAGGCAACCGAAGGCCTTAAAAAAAAACTTCCCCCGAAAACCTGAAAGATATCTTCGGATCCCTGTTCTCGGACTGTAAATTGGCCTTTAAGCAGATCCGGACCTGGAAAAGGGCTTCCGTACTTGCAGAAGGTCTTTTGGGCTGTGTCGGCAGGAGTACCGTAACGGGTATGATAACGGCCACCGGACAGCATTTCAAAGACTGGTCGGCGGCATACCGCCTTTTTCAGGGGGACAGGATGAATACCGATGCGCTGTTTTCAGTCATCAGGAAGTCCGTAGCGGATGCTGTTTCGGCGGACGAAGGGGAGATCTATGCCCATATGGACGATACACTTCTGAGAAAAACAGGTAAAAAAGTGGAGGGGGCCAAATGGATGAGGGATCCGCTGGGCCCGCCTTTTCATACCAACTTTGTATGGGGCCAGCGTTTTATACAGATGTCCCTTTCTCTGTGTTCCGGAATGGACAAAGTACAGGCCACGACCGTTCCTGTTGATCTTCAACACTGCCCCACTGCCCGTAAACCCAAAAAGGACAGTCCCCGGGAAGATCATGACCTTTACAGAGAAACACAAAAAAAGACCAAACTGAGCCTGATAGGATCCCAAAGGATCTCTGCCCTCAGAAAGGGGCTTGATTCGGACGGGCACAGAGGAAAAAGTCTGGTGGTGAGCGTGGACGGCAGCTATACCAATGAGACTGTTCTCAAAAAACTTGTTGATAATGTCATCCTGATCGGAAGGGTCCGCAAAGACTGCAAGCTTTATGGGCTGCCCGATGTTTCCCCTGAAAACAGCAAGGGCAGAAAGCGTGTCTACGGAGATGAGCTGCCCACCCCGGAACAGATCCGTCAGTCCGATGAATACGGCTGGAAGGAAGTCAAAGCATGGGCGGCAGGAAAAATACATACTTTCAATATCAAGACGGTAGAGAAGGTGAGATGGGAAAAATCAGGGCCGATGAATCTGAGGCTGGTGGTCATAAGACCTGTCGGATACAGGCTCACAAAAAAATCAAAACTGCTTTACAGGGATCCCGCATACCTGATCTGTACATCCACAGAACTCCCGCTTGAAAAACTGCTGCAGGCATATCTGTGGCGATGGGGTATAGAAGTGAATTTTAGGGACCAGAAAACATTGATGGGATGTGGGCAGGCACAGGTAAGAAAAGAAATACCCTGCAGCAAGGTACCTCAGTTCGTCACCGCCGTTTACTCAATGTTGCTGGTCTCGGCATCAAAAGCCAAAATCACAGAACTGCCAAGGCCCAAGTGGTACAGCAAAAAGAAAAACCGCAGAACAACGACCCAGGACATTATAAACCAGTTCAGGGCCATAAACTGGACTGATTCTGTCAAAATCAATTTCACCGACTTCGTCGCAATGGAAAATAAACAGCGAAGTGCCAAAAATAACCCTATTCATTCACTGTCAAGCTTGTTCTATACCAGAAATTAGCCAAACTTAAGCATCAGGATCATTTGATCCTGATGGGGATGAAATCAATTTCAATTGGTTTTATTACCAAGAGGCGAGTAGCTATAAGGGTCAGTTTTCTTTAGATGAACCCAGTAAAGAGAAGCAGGAATTTGAGCTTCCTCGAGATATCGGCAATTCTGAAATTCACCTGATACTCGAGATAAGAGATAATGGCGCCCACGAATTGGTATCTTATAGAAGGATAATCCTTTCAGTTAAGTAAAGTAATTTAATTGATTGAAAATCAGTGCTATAAATTAAATAACATGATGGAAATTAAGAAACAATGGTATGAAGCAATGTTTGAGAACTTTGCTCAAAAATACGACCAAGAGGAGTTTACACAAGGCACGGTTGGGGAATGTGATTTTCTTGAAAAGGAGCTTGACTTTAATAAAACCTTAAAAATCTTGGATGTTGGTTGTGGGACAGGTCGGCACAGCATCGAATTGACAAAAAGAGGTTATGATATTACAGGAATAGATCTTTCTGCATCTCAATTAAAAAGGGCAAAGGAAAAAGCAGCACTTCTTGATCTTCAGATCAACTTTATTGAAGCTGATGCCAGAGAGCTTCCTTTCCTCAATGAATTTGATGCTGCCATCATGCTATGTGAAGGAGGATTTCCTTTGATGGAAACCGATGAAATGAATTTTGAGATATTGAAGCAGGTTACCAAATCATTAAAAAACAAAGGCAAATTCATCTTCACTACGCTCAATGGTTTGTTTCCACTTTACCATTCTGTCGAAGCCTTCACCAATAAGGAAAATGGATCAACCGGTACCACCTATCGCAGTAATACTTTTGATTTAATGACCTTTAGAGATCATTCTATTACTGATTTTATTGATGATGACGGGAATAAAAAATCAATTGAAAGCAATGAAAGGTATTATGTGCCAAGTGAAATAAAATGGATTCTGAAATCATTGGGATATACTAAAATAGATATCAATGGAGCACATTTGGGTGCTTTTTCAAGAAACGACACCTTAACAACTGAGGATTTTGAAATGTTGGTCATTGCGGAAAAGTAATCTGAATAGATACTATCAATATGAAATATTTTGGATTTTATGGCTTGATTTTCTGCATACTTGGGGTATCCTGTCAACAATCCAAAAGAAATGAAATTGAAAATTCAATGGAAAAAACTTCCAAAGATTATATCCGTGCCATACCGGGAAATGATGGTCCCTTGGATTTGGATTTGGTGAAAAGGGGAGAGGTATTGATCGCCTATGCCGATTGTTATGATTGTCATAGAACCGAAAACAGATCAAAGGGCCCGGCCTTTCAGGATATAGCCAAAAGATATCCTGTTCAACAGGTTTATATGGATCATTTAGCCAGAAAAATTATCAATGGAAGCACCGGGGCATGGGGATACCCTGTGATGGATCCTCATCCAAATGTTTCAATGAAAGAGGCCCAAACCATGGCCTCTTTTATATTGTCCTTAAAAAATAAGTAGGCGTTTATTTCAATTTAAAAACCCTGGAGCTTTGTATGCTGGATTGGGATAGGTATAAAATCCTTCTCCTGTTTTTTCACCAAGTTTCCCTGCATCAATATATTTTTTTAAAAGTGCGGCAAAGGCTTGTGAGGCTTTGTCGGGCATTTTGTGGGTTACATGCCATGCTGTATCCAAACCAATGGTGTCCAGAATTCCGAAGGGGCCACTTGGCATCCTGAAATTGACCATCCAGGACTTATCTATATCCTCAATACTTGCTACCTCACCTGTCAGCAACTTCCCTGCTGCACCAATAAAAGCCATCAACATGCTGTTGAATATATAGCCGGGATTCTCTTTTTTAACCAAAACAGGTACCTGTTCCAAGGATTTCCCAAACTCCATTAAGACGGGGATTAATTTTTCATCCGTACCGGAATGTGGCATAATATCTACCACTTTGGCATAAAACACATCATGGAAATGCAAAGCACAGAATTTTGCAGGATGTCCTGAGGTGTCCGCAAACATGGAAGGAAGCAGAAATGATGTATTGGTTGTGAAAATGGTTTTTTCCGGTGCAATTTTTCCAAATAACTTCCAAACTTGATTTTTGACTTTCACATCTTCCAAAACACTTTCATTGATGATATCAGCATCCAAAACAGCAACGTTCGGGTTGTCAGTAAAAGTTATACCTGAAATCGCATTTAGTCCGGCTTCAGCCTCCAAACCACTGCTTTTGGCCAATTGCCGTACTATTTTCTCCATGATGTTTTTGGAATTGTCCAAAGCTGCAGGACTGATGTCATACACAGCAACTTTGTATCCAGATAAAGCGGATTGGAGCGCTACTCTTGTTCCCAGAGTTCCAGCGCCTAAAATGCAAACATTTTTGATTTTCATGTATTTATATTTTTTCCGTTTTGATACTTTTTAATGCTGTTTTCCCGCAGGCTCTGACAACATGAATCAACCCTGCAAATCGGGGATCTTGGGAAAACCCTAATGTATATCTTTTATAGATTTGTTGCGCAATTACACCGACTTTAAATAAGCCAAAAGCATAATAGAACAGAATATGATCAAGTTTCAGATTGCTTTTGGAGGCATAGTAGTCAATGGCTTGCTGTCGGGAAAAATTCCCAGCGGGATATGTGAGATTAAACATTTTTAAAGTGTCAGGGTCCTTTGCTTCAGCCCAATAGGCGAGAGATGTCCCCAAATCCATCAAGGGGTCCCCAACGGTAGCCATTTCCCAATCCAAAACAGCTTTGATCCCCGGATCTTCCGGTCCTGTCAATACAAGATTGTCATATTTGTAATCATTGTGGATAAATCCGATATTTTCATTTTTCGGCATATTTGCTTTGAGCCAATCAATGACTGTCTCCATCTCCGAAAGTTCATCAGTCTTGGATTGAAAATATCTTTCAGACCAGCCATGAACTTGTCTTTCAACATATCCCTGAGGTTTTCCCAATTCCAGCAACCCTGATTTTTCCAATTCCAAATGATGGAGTTCCAAAAGTACATCCATCGTATTCTGGGATAGATTTCTGAAATAATCTTCATTCAAATCCATTCCTTCAGGAATCCTGTTCCTCAAAATCAGCCCTTCCACTTTTTCCATGATGAAAAAAGGAGCACCGATCACATTTTCATCTTCACAGCAAATAATGGGATCCGGGATTTTTTTATAACCGGCCTTTTTTAAAGCTTCCAAAATCCTGAACTCCCTTACCATATCATGGGCTTTACTGATTTTCAATCCCAAAGGTGGTCTCCTGAGTACGTATTGTCCGGATGGTGATTGGATCAGGTAAGTAAGGTTGGAATATCCGCCTTTAAATTGACTGATTACAGTAGATTGGGGATCAAGTTTCAGTTTGGTTTCTAAATACGGGAAAAGATTTTCCAGTCCTTTAGGCTCTTTATTCATGATTCATGTAGGGTTTTAAAATGCTTCTGGCCAAAACAGACTTATGCACTTCATCCGGTCCATCATAAATTCTTGCCCCACGTTCATGTCGGTACCAAAAAGAAAGTAAGGTATCATCTGTAATTCCCAAGCCACCATGTACTTGAATGGCCTTATCCAATACTTTCATCAGGACATCGGAAACGAAAAACTTGATGGTTGAAATATCTTCTTTGGCGGCCTTTGCTCCGGATTTTTCTATTTGATAGGCTGTGTTCATGACCATCAATCTTGAAGCCTTGATTGATGCTGAGCATTCAGCAATCCAGTTTTGGATCGTTTGTTGAGAGGCAAGCGGTCTTCCCGGGTCCAATTCTCTGTAGACTGCCCTTTTGCACATCAAATCCAAAGCTCTTTCGCAGATGCCTATCCATCTCATGCAATGATGGATTCTTCCTGGCCCCAATCTTTCCTGGGCTAAAACAAATCCCTGTCCTTCATAACCTATAAGATTGCTTACAGGTACCCGGCAATCTGTGAAGCTTACTTCTCCATGAGACATATAATCTTCTCCCACATCTCCCATGATAGGGATATTCCTGATCAGTTTATATCCAGAATTGTCCAAAGGCACTAAAATCATGCTTGCTCTTTGATAAGGGTTTGGATTTTGGGGATCGGTGACAGCCATTACTATGGTAAAACTTGCCCCATCCGCTGAAGACGTAAACCATTTATGGCCATTTATGACATAATGGTCACCATCTCTTATGGCAAGCGTGGATAGATGCTTGGGATTGCTTCCCGCATGTTCCGGTTCAGTCATCGCAAAGCAGCTTCTAATTTCACCTCTTTGCAAAGGCTTCAGATATTGATCTTTAAGTTCTTTGCTGGCAAACTGATGCATCAATTCCATATTTCCTATGTCAGGTGCCTGACAATTAAAAATATAATGTCCCAATGGACTGCTGCCCAAAACTTCCGAGATTCCGGCAAATTCAAACAAAGATAGCCCTAGGCCACCTTCAGATTCTGAAAGATGTGGAGCAAAGAGCTTTTCTTTTTTGGCCAACTGCCGTAGGGAATTTAATTGAGGCAGGTGGGCCTTGAAAGACCCATAAATTATTTCTTTTTCAATTGGATAAAGATGTTCCTTTAAAAATGCCCTGTACTTTGGTAATAGTTCTTCTGTGCGGCTTGAAGTCAGGAATTCCGAATTGCTCATGGATAAACTGATTTAAATTGTGAAACCACCATCTGCTGTCAGAACTGCTCCTGTGGTATAAGAGGAAGCTTTGGAAGCCAAAAAGAGTGCAACAGCCCCGATTTCCTCACTTGTTCCTGCTCTTTTTATGGCAAGTTTTTTTATTATTTGCTGCATGATTTTGTCGTTGCTCCACAAGGCTTCAGAGAATTTGGTTTTTATCAAACCCGGACAAATGGCATTTACCCTTATTTTGTGGTCTCCCCATTCTTTCGCATAAACTTTGGTAAGGGAGATCAATGCAGCTTTGCTTACACTGTAGATGCCCAAACCCTGTTCAGGAGAAATCCCACCAATGGAACTGATGTTAATGACCGAAGCTATAGGGGAAGTCCTTAGGTATGGAAAACAAAGATTCATCAGGTGAAAAGGTGCCCGGACATTTACTTCCATAATCTTATCAAAAGCTTCCAAACTGGTATCATGTACTGGACCAAACACCGGATTACTCGCTGCATTGTTGACCAACACATCTATCTGTCCATATAATTCTATGGTCTTTTGAACCAGATTTTCCAATTCTTCTTTTTTTCCGACATTGCAGGCAATACCGGTCACTTCATATCCTTTAGCTCTAAGTTTATCCGCCATTTCATCCAAAGCATCCTGTTTTCTGCTGCTGATTACAACTTTGGCACCGGCAGCAGCAAAAGTTTCTGCTATGCTATATCCTATACCTTTACTCGCTCCAGTAATCAGCGCGACACCATTCATCAATGAAAAAAGAGTTGATAGATCCATAATTTTAGTTTTTTTGAGTGACTGAACAAGTTAAATAATTTACTTTTCTTAGGCTACCCATATTTAAAAAATATTATGCATACCGAGTATTTTTTTTTAACTTCCAATTCGAAAAAACATTAATTAACATATACAGATAGCATGAAGCAGGTAATATTCAATCAAACGGGAATGCCCAATGAAGTTTTAATTTTAGAGGAGGCGCCTATACCACAGCCTAAACCCCATGAAGTAAGAATTAAAGTTACTGCCAGAAACATCAATCCATCGGATATAATGTTTGTTCGTGGAATGTACGGGATCACACCAAAACTGCCGAGCAGTGCAGGTTTTGAAGCAGCAGGGGTGGTTGATTTGGCTGATGAGAAAAATACAATTCCAGTTGGAACCAGGGTGATTTTTACAAGTATTGGAACCTGGAAAGAGTATGTCTGTGTACCAGCGCATTTGGTTATCCCTACACCTGAAGGTATGTCGGATGAGGTTGCATGTCAGGCGTTTATCAATCCATTGACAGCCTATGGAATGCTGGAAACCAGTGGGCTGATACGGGGAGATTGGGTTTTGATCACAGCAGGAGCTTCCGCATATGGAAAATTGGTCATTCAAATGGCCAAACAAAAGGGTATCAATATTGCCTGTACTGTGAGAAGGGATGAACAAAAAGCGTACTTGACAAGTTTGGGGGCTGATTTGGTGGTCAACACTGAAAAAGAAAAACTTCAAAAAATCATCATGGAAAAGACAGGCGAGGGGGTCAACGTGGTTTTTGATGCTGTAGGTGGTACTTTAGGTGCTAGAGCTTTATCCTGCCTCAAAAACAATGGAAAAATGATGGTTTTTGGATTATTGAGTTTGGAAAATATTCCTTTGAATTCGGGTCTTTTGATTTTCAAAAATATAAAAGTTGAAGGTTTTTGGTTAACCTCTTATTTGGAAAGCCTGAAGCAAGAAGAAAGAGAAACTGCATTCAGAACCGTTTTTACCCATCTGATTTCCCAAAAAGTTAAAGTTGATATTCAATCTACTTTTCCGCTGGAAAAATTCAAAGAAGCTTTAGAGGAATATGAGAAGGGTGGTAGAAATGGGAAAGTAATTTTAGTGTCATAGAAGTTTAAAAAGAATTCTAATGTTTGAAAAAGGGGCGGGAGGTTTACCTCCCGCTTTTCATTTTCCTCATTGCATCACTAAAATATTCCCTGCCACATCTTTTGACATAAAGATCGATTTTTTATTATCCACCAAAATTTCAATGGATCCATCAAATTCCACCTTATCAGTTACTTTGATTCTTGCACCGATGTAGGCACCGACTTTGTCCAGGTACCTCAAAAAAGCTGCGCTACTGTCTTTGACTGCGACTATCTGACCTGCCGAATGAAGTTCAAGTTCATTGAGTGGTATTCGGGGTCTTGAACGTACATCACCATATTCATCAGGAATAGGATCGCCATGGGGATCAAATTTGGGAAAGCCTAAATATTCATCTAACCTTTGGATCAAAATTCCGGATTTGATGTGTTCCAATTCATCTGCTACTTCATGGACTTCATCCCAGGAGAATTTCAGTTTTTCTACTAAAAACACTTCCCACAATCTATGCTTTCTTATGGTTTGAAGGGCTATTTTTTTTCCTTCCTCCGTAATGTGTACCCCATAATATTTTCTGTATTCTATCACTGCTTTATCCCCCAATTTCCGGAGCATATCAGAAACAGAGGCAGGTTTTGTTTTCATTTCCCCTGAGATATCGTTTGTTGAAACCCCTTTTTTTCCGCCTTCCGATAGGTGGTATATGGCTTTCAAATAATTTTCCTCTGCGTAGGTGAGTGGGTTCATATTTTTTTATTGAAGGTACAAATATATTAATTTAGGGTATACTAAAAAAAAATTTAATATAGACTAAATAACATGTGGATAACCTTCAATCAATTGTGATTTGCTTTTTAGACAAGTCTAAATATTAAATTAAGTATATTTAAATATGATTTCAAGTCATTATATTACAATGATTTAAAAGTAAATACTTGCCCTGTGAATTTCTGTTTTCAGGAAGTACAGGGAGTTTCCTAATACTCAAATATAGTTTCCGGAAAGGGGGAGTGGTGGATAACTTTTGGTGTATTTGGAATAGAAATAGTTACCAATAACCATAAAACCGGATCTGAAAAATCTAAAAAGATGATTCTTTCAACTGACAAACACCATCCGAAAATTCAAATGGAAAAGAATTGATTACCAATCTTTGTGGCAGTTTGAACAAGGTTAGCCACCAAGACGCTAAGTCACAAAGGGATTAATTGTAAAACCGATACTATAATTGGGCAATAAAATTTGAAAGACAATTAATGATATAGCCTCAATCTCCCTATTTGCAGGATAGGCGCTCAATGACTTCTAAAAATTCGGTTTCCTGACTACTCCAAAGGACCTCATTTCCCGGAGAAGAGACAAAAAACTTTTTAGCCAAAAACAGGTCAAAAGTAGATTTGCAATTTTTCATATCCGAAAAATCAATTTCCATTCCTCCAGGATATTGGGCAACGATTTGATTCCATTTTTGGTTGGGACTGATTAAACAGGGCTTTCCCAGGGCCAGGCTTTCGTAAAGTTTGCTGGGGATTTTTGGACTGATGCTTGGGATTTGATGGTAAGGCATCAAAATAATATCCGCTTCATTATAGGCATTCAATATCTTTTCATACTCCAATGGAGTATTTGAAGCAGTGAGTTGAATCTGTGGATAACCTGAAACAGCTTCCGATAAATTTTCCATAAAAGATTCCAATGGTACATGACCCATTATCAGCAGCCTGGATTTAGGGAAGTGTCTGTGGATCGCTTTAAACCATTGAATCCCGTTCAAAATTCCATAGACTTCTGTAAGTGTTCCTGACATCAAGAATGTCAATGTATTTTCAGGATTGAGATAATATGGTTCTTTAACTTTCAATTTGCCATAAAATCTATTTTCCAAAATTGAATGAGGTTTGAACTTCTTCAATTCTTCCCTGTAGCAGCGTTCTGCGAAAAAAAAGTGATCCACAAAATACCTTGAACCAAGTTCAATAAAATTTATCAGTATCAAAGCAGCATCTTTTTTGAATCCGGAAAGAGTTTTGTTTTGACTTATGTTTAGACTATAATTTTCCTGAACGTCATAAATCAATTTAAAACCAAGAAAAAATTTACTGAAAACCGCTGCTGGTAGAAGTTCAAAAGTGGAAACAATCAGAACTTTAGGTTTATCTTGAAAAAGCAATTTTATCAACTTCAGGTTTAAAAATATCCTTGAATAGTTATTTCTCTCTTTTGAATAGAGGCTTATGAAATTGATAAATTTATCGGAAGATTCTTTTTTTGTTGAAAATCCTATGATGTTAATCTTGTATTTATTTGTTTCACGCAATGAAAGTCCAAACCTGTAATAAGCCCTAGTGTCTTTGACAGGTTTGAGCACTGAGGCGATGGTGATTTTGGAAAGCTGCATGAACAATTTTAAATTCTTTGGGTCAAAAATATGGAATTATTAAAGTCGATTATCGAAAATGCCTGGGAAAACAGGGAATTGTTAAATGAAAAGGATGTCGAAATTGCTATCAAAACCGTAATAGCGGAATTGGACAGCGGTAGATTAAGGGTTGCTGAACCTTTATCCGATGGTTCATGGCAAGTTAATGAATGGGTTAAAAAGGCAGTTATATTATATTTCCCCATTCAAAAAATGAGGACTATTGAGGTAGGTCCCTTTGAATTCCATGATAAAATAGCGCTGAAATCCAATTATGCAAAGCAGGGAGTAAGGGTAGTTCCTCATGCTGTGGCACGCTATGGGGCCTATTTAGCCAAAGGAGTGGTGATGATGCCATCTTATGTCAATATTGGTGCTTATGTGGACAGTGGCACGATGGTTGATACATGGGCTACTGTAGGTTCATGTGCGCAAATTGGAAAAGATGTGCACTTAAGTGGGGGAGTTGGTATTGGAGGAGTTCTTGAACCTGTTCAAGCCGCACCTGTTATTATTGAAGATGGCGCTTTTATTGGTTCTAGGGCTATAATCGTAGAGGGGGTTAGAATTGGAAAGCAAGCTGTGATAGGTGCCGGGGTTACTTTGACAGCAAGTTCAAAGATCATTGATGTAACCGGAAAGGAGCCAAAAGAGTATAAAGGATTTGTTCCCTCAAGATCGGTGGTGATACCGGGTTCCCTTACCAAAAAATTCAATGCAGGTGAATTTCAGGTTCCCTGCGCACTGATTATTGGACAGAGAAAAGCTTCCACTGATCTTAAAACTTCTTTAAATGAGGCTTTGAGGGAAAACAATGTAGCTGTTTAAATCATTATTTAAGTAAAAATGAGAATTTGGAATTGGGTATTTGCCGCCCTTATCGGTATAGTTTTTATGCTTGGTGCCTGTTCACAAGGAGGGTCCAACAAAGGTGATGAACTGTTCAATGAAGGTAAATATAAAGAAGCGATTTCTGCTTACAACAGTTTTTTAGCATCGAAACCGAAGAATGTAAAGGCCCTTTACAATCGAGGCAGATCTTATGAAGAATTAGGTGAATTCAAAAATGCAGAAAAGGATTTTCTGGCAGCTTTGGATCAGGATTCAAAAAACATTCAGGTGTTGTTGAGCCTTTCTAATATTTATCAAAAACAGAAAAACCATAGTTCCGCCCTTTTATATGCAGATTACGCTGTGGAAATTCCCGGTGCTCCTGCAATGGCTTATTTTATGAAAGGCCGGGCATTGCACCAAATAGGAAATACACAGGAAGCCCTGAGAGAATACAGTGCAGCTATTAAAATGGATAAAGACTTCGGGCAAGCCTATTATTATAGGGGAATGTTGAAAATTGCTACGGATAAGAAAAAATCAGGATGCGAAGATATCAGTCTGGCTATCAGGTTGAATGTTGCTATTGCTCAGGAGGCCAGTGATAAGTATTGTAAGTAAGATTTGAGATGTAAGACACAAGACTCAGGACATAAGATTTCGAAATCTTTCATTCCGCCACATTGAATTCCGATCTAAATCTAACATCTGAAATCTAAAGTCTAAAATAAATCAACCTTGCCCCTCAATGTCCTGCGAGATGCCTTAATCGTTCAAATTTTTGGGACATATTTCTGGGTTCAGCTTGATGGTTGCATATTTCTTCGGAAATCAATCTACCCTGACCTCTACAGGTTCTACAGTCAGAAACTTCGACCAATGAACCATTACATCTTGGACAATCAAGCCTTCCATCTCCGCCACATTTATCACATTCATGATATTCGATTATATTAAAAATATTTTTTTTGGTCACCAATCCTTTTCCCATGCATTTAATACATCCCACCGCTCCTTTGGCTTTACAAAAAGAACAGGATTGTTCCAATATTCTATTTCCATTACAAGTTGGACAGCCATTATAGCGATATCCTCTAAAATCACAGAATTTGCAATTTGAAATTTCGTCCAGATGGTTTTTTAATTTCTGCTGAAGGATTTTTGCCTGCTCATAATTGTCGCCTTGGTATCCATTGATTTCCAGATATTTTTCAAGGAAACTTGAACTGTTATCAAATTGACCTAACTGGAACAAAGTTTCAGCAAAAAAATAGGGCATTTCAGAAGGTATGGGAAGGTTGCTTTCAATGATTTGCCTGAAATATGCATTGGCCCTTTCAAAATCACCCTTTTCCATTTCGGCCAAAGCACTGTTCATCAGTCGGGAAGATCCGCCAAGAGATGGTTTTACTTGTGAATAACTTTGAAAGCCAAACAGAAATAATAGACAGCCTAAAAGAAAAATTTTTGAAAAGGATAATACGGGGTTTTTTAGACTACAATCAATCATTAAGCTATTTATAGGGTTTTTATCTATGGCAAAGTAAATACCTTTAATTAATAAAACAATGGCAAAGAATCAAAGTGCCTATTTCCATCTTTTTTCTTAAATAATCTTTAACTATCAACTTTAAAGTTTTAATCTAATTGTAATTTAAAATCAAATTAACTTATTTTGGAAAAGGTCAATTTAGTTCCAAAAATTAATTTTTATTTCTCTTTTTATTTATGTCAATATGATTCAAGAAATTCTTAATAAAACCTCAAGTGATTTGGTTTCTGGATTAACAGACCAATTCGGATTGGGGCAGGATCAGGCCAAAAATGCTATGAACCTTACAAAAGACAGTTTACTTTCTTCCTTTGGCAAAGAGGCTGCCTCTGGCAATATGGATGGTATACTGAAAATGCTGAATATGGGTTCAGGGACACAAAGTTCCCCCATGTTTCAAAATATGCTGGGAGATCTAAGCAGTAGTTATATTTCCAAATTGGGAGTTTCACTTCAAACTGCGACGCAGATCAGTAACTTTGTTTTGCCCAAAATCATTTCAGCTATTTCCGGTAGTAAATCCGGCGCCTTTGATAAATCAGACCTAATAAAAATGATCAGCCAAGGCGCAGGAGGTTCTTTGGCAGATAAAGCCGGAGATTTACTTAAAGGAGGACTAGGAAACTTATTTAAATAAACTTGATAACCTAAATTTTATAATTATGTCAAAAACAATCACCATGATTGAGGGTATAGGCCCTGCACACAAAGAAAAACTGGCAAAAGCCGGAATCGCAACAGTCGAAGCACTTCTTGAAAAAGGAGCTAGCAAGAAAGGAAGAAAAGAAATAGCGGAAGCAAGTGGCATTGGGGAAGGAGTAATCCTGGATTGGGTCAATATGGCTGACCTTTTTAGAGTGAACGGAATAGCAAGTCAGTTTGCCGAGTTACTCAAAGCTGCAGGAGTCGATACTGTAAAAGAGCTCAGAACCAGAAACCCTGAAAATCTTCACAAAGCCCTTGTTGAAACAAATGAAGCAAAAAAATTGACCAGGGTAGTACCGGCATTATCCCAAATAGAAGATTTTATCAATTATGCCAAACACCTTGAACCTGTTGTAACGCATTAAAGGCAATCCTTTTTTTCACAAAAAACCTGAATACTTCCAAACTGTGTTCAGGTTTTTTTATTTTCGCTGAGTTAAAATTTCAATTTTCAATTTTTATTATGAGCAAATCTGAAGAATTCAAACAGCATATTGAATTGGGCTACACATTCAAAGGTGATTCCATTATTCTTGGTACGGGTATTCTTGAAAATGAACCCATACCAATGGCACAAGTCAAAGTTCCCTTAAAAACTTTTAACCGCCATGGTTTGATTGCAGGAGCTACAGGTACCGGAAAGACCAAAACCTTACAGGTCATTGCAGAGCAGCTTTCTCTGAATGGGGTTCCTGTTGTTCTGATGGACTTAAAAGGGGATTTATCAGGAATGGCAAAGCCCGGGACATTGAATTCACATATTGAAAAAAGAAGTGGTTTGATAGGGGTGGACTATCAGCCTGAAAGTTTACCTGTTGAATTGATGTCTATCAGCAATGAAAAAGGGGTGAAATTGAAAGCCACTGTTTCTGAATTTGGACCTGTCTTGATTTCCCAGATATTGGAACTGAACGATACGCAAAGAGGCGTCATTGCTTTGGTATTCAGGTATTGCGATACCCATCATCTTCCCCTTTTGGATTTAAAGGACCTTAAAAAGGTGCTTCAATATATTATCAACGAAGGAAAGGCTGAGATTACAAAGGAATTTGGTGCAGTATCCTCTGCGACGGTCAACACGATTATGCGCAAAATCATTGAGCTGGAGCAGCAGGGGGCGGAAAATTTCTTCGGGGAACTTTCATTCGAAGTTGATGATTTTGTGCGGACAGTTGACGGTAAGGGCATGGTCTCAATCATCCGTTTGACTGATATTCAAAACAGGCCTAAACTGTTTTCTACCTTTATGCTCAGCTTGTTATCTGAAATCTACGAGACATTTCCTGAGCAGGGAGACTCCGACAAACCCAAATTATGTCTATTCATAGATGAAGCTCATTTGGTATTCTCCAATGCATCCAAAGACCTGATAGATAAAATAGAAGCCATAGTTAAATTGATCAGATCCAAGGGTGTCGGGGTTTTTTTCTGTACACAGACTCCTACAGATGTCCCTGATAATGTACTAGGCCAATTGGGATTGAAAATACAGCATTCTCTGAGGGCCTTTACAGCCAAAGACCGTAAAGCCATCACCAAAACAGCTGAGAATTATCCATTGTCCACTTTTTACAAAACCTCAGAAGTTTTGACTGCGATGGGTATCGGTGAAGCATTGGTTACAGTTCTGAATGAAAAAGGAATTCCCACACCTTTGGCACATACCTTATTGCGAGCACCGATTTCCAGAATGGATATACTAAGCCAAGATGAAATAGATCAGTTGGTTTCTCAATCTTCATTGGTCAAAAAGTACAATGTCACTATGGATAGGAATAGTGCGTTTGAAATTTTGGAACAGAAAATAACAAAAGCAGAGGAAGAAGCATCCCAAGGTCAAGGGCAATCAACTTCCGGAGGAAATGGGCGGACCCAAAACCGTACGCCAAAGGAAACCAGTATCTTTGATGACCTGAGTAAGAATACCATGGTAAGACAAATCGGAAGGACGATTTTCAGAGAATTGACAAGAGGGATTATGGGCTCTATATCCGGAAAGAAAAGGAGATGATTTGTGGATAAAATTTCGATAGGAGTCATAGGTGCCGGCGCTGCGGGATATTTTGCTGCAATACATGCTGCTGAAAAAGGAGCAGAAGTAACCATTCTTGAAAAAACCTCCAAATCTTTATCAAAAGTAAAGATTTCAGGAGGTGGCAGGTGCAATGTGACCCATCATGCGCTTGAATTGTCTCAATTGACCAAAAATTATCCGAGAGGGGAAAAATTTTTAAGAAAAGTCTTCAAGCATTTCTCAGTTAGAGATACCATAGCTTGGTTTGAATCAAGGGGAGTGCAATTAAAAACAGAAGCTGATGGAAGGATGTTTCCTGTCTCAGATGATTCACAGTCTATTATTGACGCTTTGGAATCTCAGGCTAACAAAAATAAAATAAAGCTGGTCTATAATTATTCAGTTATAGAAATTCAAAAAACAAATGGAAAATTCAGAGTACTTTCAAAAAATGATGAACTGCTTTTCGATAAAGTAATTGTATGTGCAGGCGGAAGTCCCAAAATTGATGGATTCAATTTTATTAAAAAACTTGGACATACCATTTCACCACCGATTCCATCACTTTTTACTTTTAATACCCCTGACGAGCCGATCAAAAAGTTGATGGGAAATTCTGTTCCTGATGCTTTTGTGAGACTTGAGGGAACCAAATTGGCTTACAGAGGACCTTTGTTGATTACCCATTGGGGTGTCAGCGGACCGGCAATTTTAAAGCTTTCGGCTTTCGGTGCGCAATGGCTTTTTGAAAAAAATTATAATGCCAACGCACATATCCGTTGGGATGCGTCACTAAAAAGTGAGGAAGATATTATACAAAAGCTCAATGATTTTAGAAATGCCCACCCCAAAAAGAAAGTGATGACCAATCCGCTATTTTCCTTACCAGCAAGGCTTTGGGAACATATTTCGGAAAAATCAGGGGTCGAAAATGAGATTATTTGGCAAAATCTCCCAAAAAAACACTTCCATAAACTAGTTCAAAATCTTTTTTGCTATATTGTCCGCGTTAAGGGCAAGACTACGTTCAAGGAAGAGTTTGTGACAGCAGGAGGGGTAGAATTGAATGAGGTTGATCCTGAGACCATGCAGAGCAGACTTATTGACGGTTTGTTTTTTGCTGGAGAAGTTATGAATATCGATGGGATTACAGGTGGATTTAATTTTCAGGCTGCTTGGAGTACCGGATATTTAGCTGGAAGAAGTGCAAATCAAATAAATGAATATGCTTAATACCCCCCCGATCAATTTTGATAGGATTGATGAAATGGCTGAAGGTGATGCTGAATTTAAGGCAGAACTTGTCAGTGCCCTATACAAGTCATTGACCGAACTGAAAGAGAAGTATTTGGAAGGTGCGGAATTAAAAGATATTGAAATCCTCTCTCAAATCAGACATAAGGTCAAGCCTGCTTTGGCTTTGTTTGAAATAAAAAGATTGGATGGAATCATTCAGGAAGGCAAAGAAATCCTGACTGAGAAGGGTTTTGAACAGGATTTTATGGAACATCTTGATGCCTTCTTAGATGCTGTGCAGGAGGCCATTGATCAAGTTAATGTTGGCTTGGATTTAGAAGAAAAGCCCTAAATACTCCCTAAGTTATTTTTTGAATTAAATCGACAAGCCGGTTGGAATAACCCGCTTCATTGTCATACCAACCTACAATCTTAACAAGATTTCCTTTTGCCGATGTCAATCCCGCATCAAAAATGCAGGAATGGGGATTTCCTATTATGTCTATGGAAACAATCGGGGCTTCAATATATTCCACAATGCCTTTCAGGGAAGTTTGTGATTCATTTTTGAAAATGGCATTGACTTCCTCAGTACTAGTTTCCTTTTTCAACAATAAGATCAAATCTGTCAGAGATCCATCAGGAACAGGTACCCGCATAGCAGAGGCTTCAATTTTACCCTTAAGATGCGGGAGTACCAATTCCATCGCTTTGGCAGCATTGGTGGTAGTCGGTATAATGGAATATGCCGCAGCCCTTGCCCTTCTCAGATCCCTGTGTGGTGCATCATGAAGATTTTGGTCGTTGGTGTAGGAGTGTACAGTGGACATAAATCCCTTTTCAATCCCAAAATGCTCTTCCATGATTTTCAGCATTGGGGCGAGACAGTTTGTCGTGCAGGAAGCATTGGAGATAATATCATGTTCCTCTTTGAGGATTTCATCATTGACTCCCAATACAACTGTAGGAACTTCTTTATCCTTGGATGGCGCGGTGATGATAACCTTTTTTGCCCCGGCTTTAATATGAGCTTCTGCAAGTTCCCTTTCGGTGAATCTTCCCGTAGATTCCAGGACAATATCAATATCCAAATCACCCCACGGTATTTTTTCAGGGTCTTTTTCAGCGAAAATTTTAATTGTTTGTCCTTTTGCCTTTAGGTTGCCTTCTTGGACAGTAATAGGGAATGGATATTTGCCATGGATGGAATCATATTGGATGAGATGGGCAAGGGTTTCAGGGTCTGTGAGGTCATTGATGGCAATGAGATCAATCCCTTCTTTTTCAAGCAAAAGCTTTAAAGTCAATCTTCCAATTCTACCACAGCCATTGATGGCCACTCGCTTATTTCTCATGGGTGTTGGTTTGTCTTCTTTTATTCCCAGGCGAAAATAACAAAGATGTCCATCAATGTCTAAATTTTTTTTCAAGCTTAGTTTCAAGGTTTTGAATGGACAAACCAAATATTTTTTGGTCAGGTTTTGCAATATGAATTTAACCCTCTATATTTGCAACACCATTTGAAAAAGTGGTCCCCAATACCAAATTTGGTCGGTTCGTCTAGGGGTTAGGACGTATCCCTTTCACGGATAAAACACGGGTTCGATTCCCGTACCGACTACGCTGACACTGAAGAAATTCAGTGTTTTATTTTTGAAAAATGGTCGATTCGTCTAGGGGTTAGGACGTATCCCTTTCACGGATAAAACACGGGTTCGATTCCCGTATCGACTACGACAAATTGATGTTTTCATCGTTCTGATTGCCTTGGCATGATGAATTTGTTTTATGGTTGTTAGTGGTTAAAGTGAGTTTAAAAACCCGGGCTTTTAGCTCGGGTTTTTTATTAAACTAAGACCAAACCGTATTCCAATAAGAATTTCCATGTTTTGGAAACTAAAAAACGGTTAAAATCCCCTAAACCTGCCTTCACATAATTTTCCTCAAAAGATCCAAAGTTCATTTCCTTTTTTTCGGGAGTTGGTGATATTTCCCGAAGAATGGCTTCCAGCCATTTACCGTCTTCTTTTCCGACTAGGATCTCGTCCCTGTGGTTCTTGTTTTCAATGACCAATTTCCAGGTTTCTATTTTATTTCCTTTTTTGCTGATAAAAGTATCATGTAACAATTCAGGCACATTTCCCAGCCAAACCATTTTTGCATTGGGTTTCAAAACAACTTCCGTTTCATGTTGAATGGCATTAAAAATAAAATTTGATGAAACCGATGTTCTAGGTATCTTGAAATCAAACCATTCCTGAAGCTTGAAGTCAAAACAGATTCCGTGCATGTAATTGAACAGGGCTTTTTTCAAACCTTCGCTGAACAGCTCATGTTCTGCGCCTTCCGGATCTTCATGGCTAAGGTCATTCTCTGCAAAGAGACCTTGTTCCGGACCTGTCCTTACCACTCTGAAGGCACCCGGATCAACTCCAATGGGTGCATGGGCTGTCATGGCAAACAAGTGCCAGAAGCCGGATTGCAGTACATTGTGCATAAACAACTGTCTGACCATTTCAAGGCTGTCGATGGTTTCCTGGGCTGTCTGGCTCGGAAATCCGTACATCAGATAGGCATGCACCATAATGCCCGATTCGGTAAAATTATGCGCAACCCTGGCTACTTGGGAAACGGTGACACCTTTCTGCATCATTTTCAATAAACGGTCAGAAGCTACCTCTAAACCGCCTGAAACAGCGATGCAACCTGATGCTTTAAGTAATCTGCAGAGATTATAGGTAAACCTTTCTTCAAACCTAATATTGGTCCACCAGGTGATTTTAAGGTTTCGTTTAAGTATTTCAATAGCAACTTCGCGCATCAGAGCAGGAGGGGCCGCTTCATCTACAAAGTGGAATCCGGTTTCACCTGTTTGCAAGATCAATTCTTCAATACGGTCACATATCAGTGTGGCACTGACAGGTTCATAATTTTTGATATAATCCAAGGTTACATCACAAAAAGAGCACTTTTTCCAATAGCAGCCATGGGCCATAGTCAATTTATTCCATCTCCCATCAGACCACAAGCGGTGCATGGGATTGGCTATTTCTATTACAGAAAGATATTGATGCAGCGGCAAACCAGAATAGTCAGGCGTTCCTGTTTTGCTGAATGGAATATCACTTTCTTTTGACCCGTTGAGATAGGTTACCTTTCCGTTCAATAAGGCAAATGTCCTCTTGAGTTTTTGTAATTCTCTGTCTCCATCCAAATGCTCCAATAAACATGTCAAAGGCCTTTCTCCATCATCCAAAGTGATAAAATCCAGGTATTGGAAAACTCGGGGTTCTTTGATTGACCTGAGTTCAGTATTTGGGTATCCACCGCCCATAGCGATTTTTATTTGGGGATACTTGGACTTGATGTATTGACCGCATCGGAGTGCTCCATATAAATTGCCCGGAAAAGGAACAGACATGCAGACCAAATATGGATCAGTTTCCTTTATCAATAATTCCAATTCCTCAATTAGAAATTGGTCAGTAAATGAAAGTTGTCCTTCCAAAGCTTTGGCCAGTGGGTCGAAAGAAACCGCTGATCTACCCAATCTTTCGGCGTACCGGCTAAATCCAAAAAAAGGATCCAACACTTCCTGGATCAAATCCCCCAAATCTTCCAAATAGAGTGTTGCCAAATGCCGGGCTTTGTCCTGTATCCCCATGGTTCCAAAAGCCCAATCCATATTATCCAACTGATCAAACCTTGACGCTTTTGGTAAAAAGTCTCCGTCACAGATATTGTAGGCCAAGGTAGGGTTTTCAAATTGCAGGAATTTGATGACAGGGTCTATGGTATGTAAGTAGTCATTTTGAAGTTTAAATATTCTTAGGCTGTTTTTTGAATATTTTTTAATTCCTTCTTTATCAATAGCTTGAAATACTTTACTTAAACCATTTTTTGAAAAAATCCTAAGAATTACTTTTATTCCCAGATCTGCTTGATGGGATGTTTTTCCTATCGTATTCAGATAACCTTTGATATATGCGGTCGCAGGATAGGGGGTATTCAGTTGGGTAAACGGAGGAGTGATTAAAAGAATGGATTTTGACACAGTAAAATTATTTCCCCCAAATTTCGATAATTTTCACGGATAACCATTAAGGATAAAAAATAATGAACCACAAAAGTGACAAAAGAAAACAAAAGTTAAAAACATCAATTTTTGAATGTTAAATTCTTTTGTTCCCTTTTGTTTCTTTTGTGGTTCATATAAAATTAGATCAAACTTCTTCAGTTTAATCAATCACATCTTATCCCCAAAGAAAACTGCATTAAAGAACAGCTTGTTGGTACCGAACCATGTTCCACGGAAATTGGGGTTGTCGATGAAGTGGATTACCCTTCCCTGACCGACTGTGGAGACTATGACGCTGGCACTTTGCTTCACTTTTTCAAGATTTTCCGGTGAAATGTACCCACCTAATAAAGGATTGGAAGTGTATCTCAAAGGAGTATTTGAAGGGTTTTTGGATGGTTTGAAAAACAGGGTTGAATTTCTATAAACCGGTAACTCATAATTTCTATAGCCAAAACCCAAAGGATGTGTCTTATCCAATTTTGCCAGATAAATACTTCCTCCAATGGCCTGAGCTCCTGCAAAATCCCTTCTTGATCCAAAAGGAAGGAATTCAGGTGATTTTTCATTTTCACTTTTAAGGTATTCTTCTTTGACAATTTCCTGACTTTGAAGCCATTGACTGGCAGAGCGCAATGAAATGACTGTACCGCCTCTTGATAACCAATCCTTTAAATGCGTGATTTGAGCAGCAGATAGAGAAGAGTAATTTCCTGAAGGTAAAATCAAAGTATTGTAGTCATATAAGTTTACTCTTCCAAATAGGCTGATATCTACTTTCGTGATTGGCATACCCACTTTGGTATCCATCAAATGCCAGATTTCACCCGCTTCATTTTGTGAAGTTCCATGACCTACCAGCATCAATACCTTTGGCTGTGAAACTGCTGAGATGTTATTGCTACCTAAATCTATCCCTTTGGTGCTGAATCCGGTGGTGGTGGCATAGACATGTTGCCCTGCTGCTTCCGCTGCAGTTTTCATGGCCGCTTTCATTTCATCTGCAGAAAGTTTTTGAAATGCGGTGGGAATAATTAATGAACCCGCTGGAAATTCCTTAGGACCTTGATCGGTATTTGAAGTAAATGGCAGTGCGGTAGTTTCCACATGAATTCCTGCTTTTTGGATATGGTGAAGGAATTTGGGTGCAAAATAATCCGTCCAATCTACCAAGTAAGCAACATATTTTCCATCTGCAGGAAAGTTCTGATTTTGAGTTGGCAAGGATGAAACTTCAGCACCCGATCCTACCGAAGCCTGCGCGGCATAGGGCATCCCATAAGCCAATGCCATGGTCCAAGCAGAAGCATCATAAAATACCGAATCCGCAAATGTGGTCACTTTCTCAAACATCGATCTAACCATCCTGTATTGGGCTTGGGATGTAGGGACAATCCAGGATTTTCCTTGCTTAAATGACTTTCCTTCTACATTTATATTGGACTCATTTTCAATAACTTTTATTTTATGATCTAAAAGTAACTTTAAAAATAACCTGTTTTTTGATTCATCAAATTCATCTCCAAAAACATAAGCTTTGGCACGGTCTTTTCCAGCTTCGTTTAGTCCTGTCTGGAAAAATTCCCGAAGATAACGGTGCATATATTCCCGTTCTTTCACCCCAGCTTCCATAGTGGCAATCGAGATTTTCAATTGGTTTCTGATGGTAAACTGAAAAGTGATATCACCCCTTTGGGAACTTTGAATATGACCTCTTGAACTGCCTTGTTCAAACACCAACCCCAGGCCGCCCTGAATATCAGGATAGGTGGAACCGTAACCCGGATAACTGTTGTCAAATACCTCTTTGGTCCAATATAAGCTGCCGATGCCATCTAGCGCTTTTGCAAAATAAGTTGCAAACTTATTGTTGATATCCTCATAGTTTTTTCTTGGAACAACAGGATTCTCGCTGCTGAATGGTTTGGTAGGTTCGAAGAAATAAGTACTGTTGGTACCCATTTCATGAAAATCCCCAACCACATTGGGATACCAGGTATGATACCAGGCAATTTTGTTTTGCAATTCCACTTGGGCCAAAGGCAACCAATCCCGGTTCAAATCAAACCAGTAATGGTTTACCCTACCACTTGGCCATATTTCATTGTGTTCCCGGTCCAAAGGATCTGCGACAGGTGGAAAGCCTTTGTGCATATTGGCCCAATTGGTATGTCGGTCCCTGCCATCGGGATTGATGGCAGGATCTATCAAAATCACCGCATTTTCTCTGATTTCTTTGGCCAAATCACTTTGGGATGCCAACAGCCAATAGGCTGTCAGAATCGCTGCTTCCCCGCCCGATGGTTCATTGCCATGAACACTGTAAGCCAAGTTGATGATGGCAGGCATCTTGGCTACATCCGGCATGGGTTGTTTGGGATCTGCCAATTTGATATGGTTGGTCCGGATGTTTTCCAGGTTTTGGATATTTTGATTTTTACTGATGACCAGCACAACCTGAGGCCGAAGTTGATTGGTATGACCTATGGTATGCAGTTCGGCCATGTCGGAGGTTTTGGCCAATTCTTCAAAATAGCCAACTAACCGGTCATATCTGGTATGCCATTCTCCGATATGGTATCCAAAATAAGCATACGGGGAAGGAATTTCAGAGGAAAAGGTTTCCCCAGGAAAGTAATAATCTTTTTGTGCTTTCAACGGGATTATCACCGAAAAGAGCAGGGTCAATAAAAGTATATTTTTTTGCATAGGATTAATTTTTTAGGAATTTAACTGTATGTCAGCAGATGAAAAACCAAAAATCCATCAACGGCTTTTGAAAGCTTATTATTTACTTTAATTTGGTGGATCAATAAAAATTTCAATCCAATAAACCTATGATACAAATCTTTAAAAATTCCTTTATCGTTTTTGCCCTTTTTGCTTCAATGCCACTTTTGGCTCAGCAAAAAGACATCAAATTACCACCGGAAGCAACGGAATTTTGGGAACCTGTTCCAAAGAAAGTAACTCCGGGAACTCAAAATCATCTGCCACCTTCTGATGCCATTGTCCTGTTTGATGGCAATAACCTGAACAATTTTATCAGTGCCCGTACAGGAGGATTTCCTGAGTGGAAAGTTGAGAACGGAGCTTTTACGGTTACTCCAAGAACAGGAGACATACAAACCAAGCAAGGATTTGGAGATATGCAGTTGCATATTGAATGGACGGCACCGACTGTTATTAAAGGTGAAGGTCAGGGCAGAGGAAATTCAGGAATCTTCCTGATGTCTCTTTATGAAGTGCAGGTATTGGATTCCTATGAAAGCAGGACTTATTCCAATGGTCAGGCAGGAAGTATTTACAAGCAGCATCCGCCTTTGGTCAATGCCATGAAAGCACCGGGAGAGTGGAACACCTATGATATTTTCTTTACGGCCCCTAAATTCAATGCCGACGGCATGTTGGTTTCCCCTGCTAAGGTGACCGTGATCCATAATGGCATTCTTGTCCAACACAACACAGAAATCAAAGGCCCCACCGAATATATAGGAATACCAAACTACAAAGCACATCCTGCAGAAATGCCCATCAAACTACAGGATCATGGGGATTTGGTGAGTTATAGGAATATTTGGGTGAGGAAGTTGTAAAATATGTTGGATGTCAGATGACCGATGACAGATGTGGGTCAACTTCATCTTTTATGCCATCTAGATATAGATTAATTTTATTACCGGGTGTAGATTGAATCTACACCTTTTTATTTTGTAGAATTTGTAATTCGAATTACCAAGAATTATCTTTTGAATAGAGCAACGCTATTAAATCGTCCGTACTTACGGTACTTTTGGATCCGTGATATCAATATAATACCGGCAATAAATTACCGGGCTATTATTTCGGTCATGCCTACCTGCGGCAGGAAATCCTACGGCATTTTTTCTTTGCAGGAATGGCTGCTTTTAGAATGACGGAGCCTTCAATCTAAAATCATCAATCTTCCTTTTCTCCCTTCATCCTTTCCCACTTGGCTCACCCCTCTTGGTACATTGTACATGGTACTTGGTACTTTCATCCTTTAAAACCCCTTCACCTTCCCCATCAACTCCTCATAAAAGCTCCCACTGACAGGCACTTGTTTACCTCCCAAAGTAAGTTGGTGCCTTTCGATTTTTTGGATGTGTTGGGTATTGACAATAAAGGAACGGTGGGACTTGACAAAAGAAGAGGGAAGCAGCTTCTCGGTTTCGGATAGGGTCATTCTGGATAGGATTTTTTCCTTGGGCAAGTGAAAACTCACATAGTTGCCATTGGCTTCACAGAACAATAGATCCTCGAAATTGACTTTGATTTGTTCGTAGCCGGTTTTGATAAAAATAGATCCGTTGTTTTGACCATTTTTGAGTTCATTCCATTCCTGTCCTTTTTGACAGGCTTTCAGAAATCTGCTGAGGTTAAATGGTTTCAATAAATAATCCACCGCATCCAACTCAAAACTTTTGACTGCATGTTCTGAATAGGCAGTGGTAAAAATGACCATAGTTTCCTTTGGTATCAGCGTGGCAAGTTCCATCCCCGATATATCCGGCATCTTGATATCCAAAAAAATCAGGTTTACAGGATTTTCTTTCAGGTACTCCAAAGCTTTGATCGCATCTGTAAACGTTGATTTCAAATCCAAAAAAGGAATTTTTGCAGCATGAGACTTTACCACTTCCAAAGCCATCGGTTCATCGTCTATTGCAATTGCGGTTAGCATGGGTTGGTTTTTATTTATTCTGATGAGAAATCAAGTTGAAGTATTATGGAAATAGAATTGAAATAAGGTGGAAATCGTAGCTTAGCGAAGATCCCGAGAGCGAATGCGATTCGGGATAAAGTTGAAATATGGTTGAAATATATAGAAATAATTTCTAGAAATTATGGTGGCAATTCTTTCAAATCAGGTTTGATAAAAGAGAGTAATATCGCCGAAGGCATATTTCAATTATATCGCGAAGCATATATCAATTAAACCTCCCTTAATCGCTAATCAAAGCTTTATACTTAAATGTACAAAATACTCCATCTCATTTTCCCTTATCACCAAGTCATGTTTTCCGGGATAAAGCAGGTCCAGCCTTTGCCTGACATTTTCCAGACCAATGCCACTGGATTTTCTTTCGGGATCATGTTCATCTGAGCGGTGGATACTGTTGTTTACATCTAGGTGAACCGATCCTGCAAGACACCTCAAACTGATTTTTACCCAGGATTTCTTTTGGAGGCTGATGCCGTGTTTGAAGGCATTTTCCACAAAAGGTATCAACAACATCGGGGCAATTTCACCGGAACAGGCATCTTCACCTTTGGAAAAAACAATGTCAATATTTTCCTGTTCTTTGATTCTTAATAATTGCAAATCCACATAGTTGACTAGGTACTCTTTTTCCCGCTCTACAGGGATTTTGTCTTGATTGTTTTCATGAAGCATAAACCGCATCATATCGCCCAACTTCTGTATCCCTTCGGAAGTTCTTTCGGCATTTTCCTGTAAAGCTGTTCCATAGAGCGTATTCAAAGCATTAAAGAGAAAATGTGGGTTGATCTGTGAGCGAAGAAAATCCAGATTAGCATTGGATTGGGTTACTTTGGTGGACAAAGAATTGATTTCTCCAAGATAGGCATCATATTTTTCAAATATCAGATTGGAAGCAGGAACCAAAACCACTGCTACCAAAATCATGGCAGCAAGACCCACAAATGCAGGAGCAAAAGTCCCCACTTGAATGGCTACAATAAGAAAAATCAAGGCAATAGAGAATTCCAATAGGGCCAAAAAATAATTGGCCATTTGTGTTTTCCCCTTTTTTCTATTGCCATAGATCAAAAAGAAGTTAAAGAGAATAATGAATACGATGCTGGGGATTACTACCGCAAAAACCAGGATAATTGGCTTTGTTCCAAACTTTTGGAATTGTATGAGAAACAATATCACGAAAAGGTAAATCGCAAAGAGCCTGATGATATTGAACAGAATATAATTACCCAATCGGGGAGGTGTCAGGATCTGATCGAGAATGTAAGTTAAAAGAAGATAGCCTGCATAAATTGCTATTGCCCCCAAGTAAAACGGCATGAAAAAATCATCTGTGATTTCAGCCCCGGTTGAAAAAGCAACACTGAGTATAAATGACCCAAAGAATAGCAAAGCTAAGAGCAAAGCATATTTCCATGGTTTCCTTTCCCTTGAATATCCCGGAATGATTTTCATGTGGATAAAATAAAAGGACAGGAAGTGGATGACCGGAATAAAGAGCTTTGCAAAATAATCGGCTATCTGCTGGTCTGTGGGTTTGTAATAAATAAAACCTGCGTTCAGAATATTGATCAGAATGATAGAAAGGAAAACCAAGGTGACAATCCACCATTCAATTTGTCTAAAAGGTAAAGGGGAATCTTTCATAAGGAATATAAATATCTGTTGATTTTGGAAAACATTTAGGATTTTTTATGATGTGTAGATTCAAAGACTTCGGAATTTTGTCTATTCTCATTTTTTTGTTGACCCATACTCCAAAGGTTGTAAATCAGGGCCAGCAAAATCAAAATGTAAAAAGGTCTTTTGTTTTTCATCACTAAGAATTTGAATACCTGACAAGATTAGGCCACAGGCAATCAATAGGCAAAAATATGTGACGAAGCTTTGTTATTTAGGGATGGATTTAATTGAAGTATCCTTAAAATGATAAAAAAAATCAAATCCAACCCATCACCTTGCTTACACTCATACCACCTAACAAAAATGTAATCAGCCATATGCCGGTTCCCAAAACATTTAGCCACAAATTGTTTTGATGAGATTTCATCACTGATTTTTTATTCACCAGCCAAAGTATATACGCACTTAATAAGGGAAGCAAAATTCCATTGGCCAATTGGGCGAAGGTAATCAACTGAACAGGTTTGATCCCCATTGAAGAAAAAAATAAACCCAATCCCAAAATAAAGATGATACTGATCCGCATGGGCATTTTACGGATATCATTGGACCAACCAAAACAATCGACCACTACCAATGAACCCGCTAAAGGTGCGGTTATTGCAGAAGTAATACCTGCTGCAAATAAACCAAAAGCGATAAAATACTTGGCAGCAACTCCCATAATCGGCTCCAGACCAATTGCCAAATCTGCGGCATTATTGACATCCATGGCTGCTCCTGAAGCAGAAGTAATGATGATGGCCATGGAAACCAATCCTCCCAAGACAACTGCTACCATGGTATCCACCCTAACATATTTCAAATCTTCCATTTTGGTCCATCGTTTGGCTACCAAAGAAGAATGAAGAAAAAGGTTGTAGGGAACAACTGTGGTTCCGATCAATGCTACAATGGTGAGGATATTGGTTGCATCGATTTTAGGGATGAACCCTTCAAAAATTGATATAACAGATGGTTGTACCCAAATGGCACTTGCCAGAAAAGCGAGGCTCATCATAATCACCAATAGGGTCAAAAATCCCGCTATTTTTGAATAACTGCCACTCATCAACAGTATCAATGCGATCAAGCCAATGCTCAGATTCAATAAGTTGAGTTCCAATTGACCCAAAGTCAAAACAGGCAAATTGACCAATAAATCAGCTCCCATGGCACCTCCGGTGATGTTTCCGGCTTCATAGGCGGCATTGCCCAAAACGATAGCTAGTAGAATTAAAAATAGAGAAAAGTATCGAAGCAGACCTTTTTTCAAGGTTTGGGATATGACTGCTGCCAGTCCTTTTTGAGTGATCAAACCGATCCTTGCTGACATTTCCTGAAGCACGATGGTGGCGATAATGGAAAGACCCAAAGCCCAAAGCAAGTCATAACCAAATTTGACTCCTGCCAAAGTGCAGACTGTCACTGTACCCGGACCAATAAAAGCTGCAGCGATCAGAGGACCTGGCCCGATATATTTTTTCCAGTCAGATTTCATGGAGCCTGTTGAAGGGCGTAAATGGCAAAACTTCCCAACCAATGGGTCCCTTCATAATTATCATCTACAATGGATGGCAGTGAATAATCAATATGCTCATTGGCAATTTTCATCAAGTGACCATATTCTTCCGGAAAGTCTTTGATGAGTCCATACAATACCCAAGCTCTGCTGAAATTCAATCCATCCAAGTGCACCAATTTACCATCGGTTCTATCGCTGACCTTTCCTGGTTCAAGACTGAAATCATTTGTGGACAATTCGGGCATAAAAGCCCCAAGCCAGATTTTGAAAGCGTCCTTATCCAATACTTTTCTCATGATATCCAATTCCTGAAAACAAGGAGAAAGAAAATCAAAACCTGATGGTTCCCATTCTAAAGGGCAATTTGCATCCTTTTCAAACCAATCCATCGCTCTTGATTTGATCAGGTTTTTCAAGGCTGAATTTTCAAGGGTAAGGGCATAATCGTAAGCCAAAGACAAACCAAAAGCTATATTTGAATGCTCGCCGACCCTTATCGGGTAAATCAGTTTGGGTAAAAATTCCAGATATTTCTCTACCATCAAATCAGTAAGAGGTTGTAGGTTATTCTCCAGTTCCCTTGCCAAAGGATCATCCCAAAGATGGATTTCTTCGGCCAGTTTCAATACCCAAGCCCAACCATAAGTTCTTTCAAAACTCGAATTTTGGGGCATTGAAAAATAATCCACCTCAGTTTGGATATTGGATAAACTGAGGTTTTCACTGAGCTTTTGTCTGATTTCAGCAGCATTCTCCAACTCAGGAAACTGTCGCAACAGACTGACCAACATCCAATGTCCGTGAACACTTGAATGCCAGTCAAAACAACCATAAAATGCAGTATGCAGGGCTTTCGGACCTTTCAGATAAGTTTCATTTTCAAGCGTTTGATTAAGTTTGTTTGGGTATTCCACTTGCATACAATGCAAAGGCAATTTGGCCAATCGGTTGGCTTCCTGCAATGTTAATCTGATCGGTTGTTCAATTTCCGTCATATCATTTTTGCAACTTATCAGGGTGAGAGTGAAAATAATCAGTAGACTTTCTATCCAGTTTTTGGTCATATGCTAAACATTTGTTGTCAATATAAGGATATTGTCCAAACAGAGGAAAACTTGCTTCATTATAGATAATCACACAGGGAATTTAATCTGAACCACAAAAGAAACAAAAGGGAACAAAAGAATATATTCAGTATCTTTTGTCTTCTTTTATCACTTTTGTGGTCCCATCATTTTTTTAAATTCATATATTTCAATATTGGTTTCTTATTTCCTAAAAATGAAAAAAATATTCCTCAAGACCTTACTCGTTCTTCTTTCAATCATTTTCTTGATCCTAGTATTGTTGCTGCTCAGCTACAGAGGAGACCTTCCCTTGGAAAGATTGACTGCTGATTATACCGATGAAAACTCTTATTTTCTCAAGGTGGATGGCATCAATGTACATGTTAAAGTCAAAGGTTCCGGTGAACCGATATTTCTGATCCATGGGAGTTTTTCTTCTTTGCATACTTGGGAAGAATGGGAAAAGGAACTCAATCCGTTTTTTATGACCATTTCCATGGATTTGCCGGGACATGGGCTTACCGGTCCGGATGACATGAAGCGATATGGGATGATGGATTATGCAGACCTGATCTTCGGAATTGCAGATCAATTGGGATTGCAGGAATTCCACGTTGCAGGAAATAGTATGGGTGGAGGAGTTGCCCTGATTATGGCTTCCGAGCATCCCGAGCGGATTTTGAGCCTCAATCTTATTGATTCGTCAGGTGCACCACCTAAAACTGTGTCAGATACAACGAGAGCAAAATCTTATAATTCTGGAGCATTTATTTTTAAAGTTGCCCAAAATCCTATTTTCAATAAATTACTGTTGAAGTGCACTCCAAAAACTGTCTTCAAAATGAATCTGAAACAGGTCTTTTATGATTCCGAAAAAATCACCGATGAAATGGTTACGAGGTATTATCATTTACTCAGGAGAGAAGGAAACCGAAGGGCGACTTTGGACAGGCTTACAGTGAGAAGACCTTATAAAGTGGATTTTGACAAGTTGAATATGCCTGTACTGATCATGTGGGGTGCCCATGACAATTGGATTCCTTTGAGCAATGGAGAGCGATTGGCAGCAGCTATTCCTGGTTCAAAGCTTAAGGTTTTTGATAATGCAGGACATGTACCGATGGAAGAAATTCCGACTGAGACTGTCATAGAATATTTGGCATTTTTGGGGATAAAGGTGGATATGGATTACCTTTCCACTCCCAAATTCTTCAGCCATGTACAATGACCTTTTATTGATTTCCTTACTTTTTCTTCAATTTTTGTTGATTATCTATCTGGTTTTTCAGAGCCGGAGTAAAGACAATTCCGCGGGTGAAAGGGAAAAGGAACTTTTAGCCTTAAAAAGTGAAATCGGACAACAGATGCAAGCCAATAGAACTGAGATCCAATCAGGACTTTTGCAGCAATTTGGTTTGTTGTTCGATTCTTTACGGGCCAATTCCAAAGAGCAGTCTGAGGTTTTGAAGGATTTTGGAAAACTTTTCCGCGAAAATGTCAAGGAATTCAATGATCTGCAGCGGGAAAAATTTCAGGATTTGATATTTAAGCAGGAACGCATGTTGGCCTCTACGGAAGAGCGCTTGGACAAAATGCGTGAGACGGTAGATGAAAAATTACAAAAGACCTTGGAAGCCAGATTGGGACAATCTTTTGAACTTGTCAGCAAACAGCTATTGGCTGTTCAGAAAGGCTTGGGTGAAATGCAACATTTGGCTACAGGAGTAGGGGACTTAAAGCGGGTTTTGAGTAACGTTAAAAGCAGGGGAGTTTTGGGTGAGTACCAATTGCAGGGAATATTGGAAAATGTGCTCTCACCGGATCAATATGCCTTTAACGTCGCTGTAAAAAGCGGGAACGCTGAGAGGGTGGAGTTTGCCATCAAAATGCCCGGAAGTCAGGAAGATGGGCCTGTGTATCTTCCCATTGACGCCAAATTTCCTCAGGAGACCTATTCCAGATTATTGGATGCTTATGATGTGGGGGATAAGGTTTTGATTGAATTGGCAAGACAGGAATTGTTCAAAGCCATCAAAAAAGCAGCAATGGACATCAGTCAAAAGTACCTGCACCCACCACATACCACAGATTTCGCGCTTTTATTCTTACCTATGGAAAGTCTATATGCAGAGATTGTCAGGGACCCTGCTTTGGCCCAGTCCTTACAACGGGATTATAAGGTAGTAGTTACCGGCCCCACTACTTTGGCAGCCATGTTGAACAGCCTACAAATGGGATTCAGGACCTTGGCCATCCAACAGAGAAGTTCTGAGGTATGGAAAGTTTTGGGAGCAGTGAAAAGTGAGTTTTCCAAATTCGGGGATCTTATCAGCAAAGCCCAAAAGAAAATTTTAGAAGGCCACAATGACCTTGATGTATTGGTCGGTACAAGAACCAGGGTAATCCAAAGAAAACTCAAAGAAGTAGAGGAACTACCTGAGGAAGAGGGTAAAAAACTATTGGACTAATTGGTAAGGTTGGTCTGATTCTTTAGATTTGTGGCATTAGTTTCAAATATGATCAAACTCAATCTTTCCTTTTTCTTTTTGATTTTTCCTTTGGTTGCACATTCTCAGATGATTTATGATGTGGATTCTGAGGTCAGAGAAAACTCCATAGTCATCAATAAGGTAGCCATGGAGATGATTGAAGACGAAAACTACGAAAAGGCAGCAAATTTAATGGAATTGGTCATTAAGGATGACCCCACTTTTCATCCGGCCTATCTGAATTTTTATAGGGCGGGAAGTCAGGTAGCATCAAAAAAAGAAAAAGTAATCCAAACGCTGAGGGAAGGGCTCAAGATTTTTGAGGAAGATGATGAGATGTCGTATTATTTGGGGAATATCCTTCAAAGAGAAAATAGGATTGAAGAAGCTATTAAGGCTTACTCTGATGCCATTGATTATAGTAAAATAAATGGGGAAGATTATCCTTTGGTCTGGGCTTATCATTTTAACAGGGGCAACTGTTTCCTAAAATCCAATCAGTTTAATAAAGCTATTCCGGATTATAGCTATGCTTTGAGTTTGAGCCCGGATAATCCTGATATTCTGACCAATAGGGGTTTTTGTTATTATAAAACAAAACAGAAATCTGAAGCTTGTTTGGATTGGAATGAAGCAGTAAGATTTGGCAACAAAAATTCCAGCAAGTATATACAGTCGTTTTGCCAATAAATATTGATGATTCTTATTGCAGTTAGTTACAAAACACCCTACCTTTTGCCCGATTTAAAAATCACCTGTATTTAAGTCCGGTTTATCCGTAAAATTTTAATTATGGCAATGAATATCGTCATAGCTGGAGCGGGAGATATGGGGTACCATTTGGCCCGACAGCTAAGTTTTGAAAATAAAGACATCATCCTGATTGATTTGGATAAAGATGCTCTTGACTATGCCTCTTCACATTTGGATGTCATGACCATTATGGGTGATGCCACTTCTCTGGAAATACTCAAGAGCGCCAATGTCAGAGAAGCCCATATGTTTATGGCGGTGACTACGTCTGAAAAAACCAATTTGCTGGCTGCTACTCTAGCGAAGCAACTAGGCGCCAACAGGGTGATTGCAAGGGTGAGAAACCATGATTACTTGAATCCGGAAAACGAAATTTATTTCAAGAATATCGGAATCGACAATATCATTTCCCCCAGTATGCTCTGCAGTGGGGAGATTTTTAATATGGTTAAAAATTCCACCTTTACCGATGTTTTTGAGTTCGAAGGCGGAAAATTGAATGTTGTGGGAATCACCTTGGATCAATTCAGTACGATGGTCAATAAAAGAATCTCAGATATGAGAGAAAACCCGATTTTTGAAGATATCAAAATCATTGCTATAGTCAGGGATCAGATGACCATTATTCCGAGAGGAAATACCATCATCAGAAATAATGACCATGTATTTTTCATTTCAAACAAGAAAGCAGTAGAGTCAATCATCGAACTATTGGGCCAAAGAAAAGTCACCATCAAAAATATCATGATTATTGGTGGAGATGACTTGGCATACACCACAGCCCGAAAACTTGAGGACGAATATCGGGTCACCTTGATACATAAAGACAAAGAAAGATGTAAATGGCTTTCGGAAAGATTGGACAATACACTGGTAATCAATGGAGACTATAAAAATATTGAACTTTTGATTGAAGAGGGTTTGGAAGAAATGGAGGCCTTTATTTCATTGACTGAATCTTCTGAAACAAATATCATCACCTCCCTGAGTGCCAAAAACCATGGTGTATATAAAACCATCGCTCATGTAGATACAAGAGAATACATTCATATTTCCCATAGTATCGGTGTGGATTCATTGATCAACAAAAAACTTGTTGCAGCCAATCAGGTAACAAGATTTTTAAGAAAAGGGAATGTGGAAGCTATTTCAGGTATATATGGTGTTGACGCGGAATTTATCCAATATGTGATCACCAAAACCAATAGGGTGACCAAGAAAGCCTTGAAAGACCTGCATTTCCCTGATTCTGCAATAGTAGCAGGAGTTATCCGAGGGGAGAAGGTTTTTATTCCAGATGGAGATTTTGTTTTACAGCTGAATGACAAAGCAATCGTAATGGCACTACCTGAGGCAAAAATTCCATTAGAGAAACTGTTCCATTAATATGATTCACTTCAAGGCGATTGGAAAAATAATGGGGGCATTGCTAATGCTTTTTGCCCTGTTGATGCTTCCCGGTGTCGGCTTTGCTTATTATTTTGAAAGCGGAGATGAAATGTCATTGGTATCAGCTATTGTGGTGACTTTTATTGTTGGTCTCCTTTTATTTTTTTCCTTCTCCAAACAGGATCAAAATATTAGAAAACGAGAGGGGTATTTGATTGTCTCCACAAGTTGGATTTTGATGTCCATGTTTGGGATGTTGCCATATTTATTCAGTGGCACATTTACAAGCTTCAGTGATGCCATATTTGAAACTATTTCAGGTCTTACTACTACCGGTGCCACTGTTCTTACAGATATCGAAGTTACTCCCAAAGGGATTCTTTTTTGGAGAAGTATGACACAATGGATTGGTGGTTTGGGTATCATAGTTTTAACTGTAGCTATATTTCCCCTTTTGGGTATTGGCGGTATTGAGCTATTTGTAGCCGAATCACCTGGACCGACCTCTGATAAATTACATCCCAGGATAAGAGAAACCGCAAAAAGGCTATGGTATGTTTATTTGGGACTTACCATCACTGCAGGTTTATTATATTTTATAGGGGGGATGACTTTTTACGATGCTGTCAATCATGCTTTGACAACGATGGCTACGGGTGGATTTTCTACCAAAAATGCCAGTATGGCATATTATACATCTCCGTTTATCCAATATACAGCAATACTTTTTATGTTTTTGGCGGGCACAAATTTCACAGTCATTTATTTTGGCCTGACGGGCAAGTTTGAACGGGTATGGAAATCTGATGAGTTTAAAGCTTACGCAACCGTAATTTTGGTCTTTGCTATACTCCTTTCCTTTCCAATTTTCCATTATTCAGATCAAAACTATGAAAAGGCATTTAGAGATACGCTTTTCCAGGTAGTTTCATTGATTACAACGACAGGGTATGTCACGGCCGATTATACATCCTATCATATTGGTCTTACTTTGGTTTTCTTTATGTTGTTGTTTTTTGGAGGTTCGGCGGGTTCTACCAGCGGTGGAATAAAATTTGTCAGACACCTTACTTTTGTCAAAAATTCCTGGTTGGAATTCAAAAGAATTGTACATCCGAGGGCAGTTGTCCCACTCAAAATAAACGGAGATAGAGTCACAGGAAAAATCATTACCCACATTATGAATTTTCTTTTGATTTATCTCATGATTTTTGTGTTGGGTTCAATTGTAATGGCGCTGATGGGATATGATATTCTGACTTCTTTTGGTGCTGTAGCCACATGCCTTGGAAACGTAGGTCCTGCGATTGGAAAAGTTGGGCCAATGGATAATTTTTCGTTCTTCAGTGGACCCGCCAAAATCTTCCTTTCCTTTCTGATGCTTCTGGGAAGACTAGAACTTTTTACTATCCTGATTTTGTTCACCCCGTATTTTTGGAGGGCGAATTAAATTTTTATGGAAATACGCTTCTTTGCCAGTAACCCTATACTCTTCTTCAATCGGGACGGAAGACCGAAGTCAGAAGACCGATGTTTCGGGCATTTCAGTCCTAAGACGAGAATTAACATAGATGTCCAATCTACTAGAATAATTGCGTACATACATATAAATTTTTTAACAAGCGGGATTATCTATAATTCTGCTAATAAATTGATTTCATGCTGAATTATTTCTCTTCGGATATTAGTAGATACCTTCCCTTCTGGAGGCGGGTTTGATATTCTTAGATCTGGATGAGCAGGGAGAATTATTAAAGTACATTTCAATTTAAGATCAAAAAGTTATCCATAATTATTTGATTTACCCCAAGTCCCTTTAGGGACAAGATATGGGTAGAAAAAAAGTTTTCAGGTAGCTACCCGTGCCTTTAGGTACGGAATATATATTGTACCCGCCTACCGGACGGGCAGGCCTAAAGGAACAACAGACTTAAATTAATCTTTTTTTTATCTATATGATGTCCCCCGAAAGCATCGGGATCTTCGACCTAAAAGGACTTTGTAAAAATTAGATTTTGAATTTTAAAGAATCCAATCAAAAAGTACTACATCTTTGGCAAAGTAAAACAGAATGTAGAACCCATTCCCAAGGTACTTTCAGCCCAAATCTCACCCTTATTTTTTTGTACAAGTTCTTTGGTCAAAATAAGACCAAGTCCTGTTCCCTTTTCCTGATGGGTTCCGTTGGTAGAATGAAAATCCTTTCCAAAAAGTTTTTTAAGACCTTCTTCCGAAATCCCGGTGCCCTGATCTGAAACACAAACGGTGTACACATTGTCTGATTCTTTGATATCCACAATAATTTGATCACCTTCTTTTGTGAATTTCAGGGCATTGGTCAAGAGGTTTCTGAATACAATATCAATCATGTTTTTGTCGGCTTCTACTTCAATGTTTTCTGCAACATAATTTTCAACAACCTGCCCTTTATAAAAACCTGAACTCAAAAGGAAACGGATATTCTCTTCTACCAGTTTAAACAGATTAATTCTGGAAATTTGAACATTCATTCCTTTCATTTGGCTTCTTGACCAAATCAGTAGATTTTCAAGTAGAATGGAGTTGTTTCCAAGATTTTGCGAAAGGATAGGTAAATACTCTTCAAATTCACTTTGAGTCAAATTTTCCTCATCAATCAATTTTATCATGCCCCACAAGGAATCCATTGGGGCCTTTAAGTCATGTGCTAAGATTGAGAAAATTTTATCTTTGACAATATTCAATCTATCCAGTTCATTAGCTTGGGCTTCTATCTGTTTCTGCTTTTCTTTTAATTGGATTAAATTCTCTTTTTGTTTGAGGTAATACCTATAATAAATTGAAAAAGCGACAAACATCGCAAAAGCCAACAAAAACAAAACGATGGAAAGGTAAAACTTAAATCTGTCATTGATTTCCATCAATTCCTTTTCCCTTTGTAAGCTTGCAATTTCATCCCTCTGTTTTTTGATGGTAAGCCCTGCTAAGTAATTTTTGGTTTTGATTTCATTAAGTCTGTTTCTTTCAGATTCCAAAAGGCTCAAATATTTTTTTGATTCAATGGTATTTCCTCTATCAAAAAAATATTGATACATCATCTGATAGATTTCAATTATTGATTCTGAAAACGGTTTTTCATCATGAAGCACCATCGCTTCTTTAGCGTAAGTGACAGCTTGTGAAAACCTGTACGTTTTCAATTTTAATTCCACCAGTTTTTCAAGTGCATTGATGGCCCTGATTTTATCATTGGCCATCCCGTAATCATAAAGGTTCATGATGTCAGGTTCTGCATTTGCATAATCCCCCATGGACATGAGGATGTCTGCCCTGTTGAATTTTGAAACAGTCAGCTGTCTTTCATTGCCAAGTTCTTCACGGATTTTAATGGCTTTGTTAATGGTTTCCAGTGCTTGTTCAAAATCCCGTATCTCAGCCAGTACAAGACTCATTCCATTGTAATTGTAGGCCAATCCTTCCTTATCCCCGATTTCAAGGAATTTTTTTTCTGCCTCGAGGTAATAATTCAATGACTCCTGAAACTGATCTTGATAAAAAAATATCTGCCCAATATTATTCAGTGAATGACCGATCTGCACAGGAATATCGGCATTTTTACTGATGCTCAACGCTTCTTCATATAGTTTCAATGCCTCTTCCTGAAGATTCATATTCCTATAATAGACTCCAAGTCTATTGAGATTTTGGGCTTCTAGCTCGGCGTCTCCGACCAATCTAGCTAACCTTATGGCTTCGGGATAGTATTTTTGAGCAGAATCGGTGTAATGAATTACTCTTACCAATTGGGATATAAGGTCAAGTTTCAACCTATCACTTTTTGCATTTTGGTATTGCGCTAGAATATTTTCAGCTTTTTGACTGACGTCAAAGCTTTGGGATACTAGGCTTTCATTTCTAAAAGCAAAAATCAAAAACAATAAAAGGAGAAATTTGACTTTAATGGTTAAGTTGTACATCAATACAATAATTCT